>NZ_QNFZ01000977.1 GCF_003313395.1 Nonomuraea lactucae
GGCACGGGCGGGACGCGCCGCCGAGCCGGCCGCCCCCGGCCCCGCCGATCCGCTCACGACCGAGGAGATCCAGCGCGCCGCGGGCATCGCCACCGCGGGGATGCGCTCCCACCTCGCCGCCGGCCGGGCCGAGCTGCTCTACGTCGAGCGCGACGACGGCAAGGCGAGCGAAGACGACAGGCGGGCCGACGCCTACGTCTACGACTACTCCCGCGACGAGCTGACGGTCCGCACCGTCGACCTGGGCGAGGGCAGGGTGGTGCGCGAGGTGACGGACAAGGGGGTGCAGCCTCCCCCGTCCCGCCGGGAGGAGGCGCGAGCCGCCGAGCTGCTGCTCCGCGACCCGGAGCTGGGCGACGGGGTCCGGGCGGCCTACCGCAGGGCCGCCGGGCGGGAGCTGGGGTCGGCGGCCGACCTGACGCTGCGCGGGCTGATCTACACCGCGCCTCGCGGGAGCTGCGCGACGCACCGCTGCCTGCGCCTGTTCGTACGGCTGCCCGACGGCACGTTCCTCGACACCAGCCGCATCGTCGTCGACCTGTCCGCCAAGAAGGTTCACACCCTGGAGTGGTGACGTGTTCCTCCGACTCGCCCTCGCGGCCTTCGTGGCCGCAGCCGGTCACTCCGCCCCCGCGACGGTCGCGGCTCCGGCCGCCGCCGCGTGCGGCTCGCCGTACCTGATCGACCAGACGCTGCCGAACGGCGCGCGCTGGCAGATGTGCTGGGAGATGCGCACGATCGAGGGGCTGACCCTGCGCAAGGTCGTCTACACGCCCAACGGCGGCACCGCCACCAGCGTGCTGCGCAGCGCGGCGCTCGCGCAGATCCACGTGCCGTACGACAGCGGCGAGCCCCGCTACCACGACATCGGCTCCATGGGCGAGGCCGCCATCGCGCTCACCAGCGCCGACTGCCCCGGCGGCGAACGGCGCGGCGAGCGGGTGTGCGTGACCACGCGGGCCCGCGGCCACGCGCACCTCAAGGACGGCTACGGCGACCCGGCGCAGCGCAGGTCCAGGCAGGGACGCGAGCTGGTGGTCCTGGCGGCCTACCAGGTGGGCTGGTACACCTACGTCTCCGAGTGGCTGTTCGGCGACGACGGCTCCATCACGCCCCGCCTCGGCGCCACCGGGTCGCTGGCCGGCACGGTCACCACCCCGCAGCACGGCTGGCCGATCGGCGTCGGCCGCCGGCACTTCGAGGAGTCCCACAGCCACAACGTCTTCTGGCGGATGGACTTCGACGTGCACGGCGGGTCGCCGGACGTCGTGGAGCAGTACGATTTCGCGGGCGACCGGACGAAGAAGCGCAGCATGCTGCGCACCCCGTTCACCCGCGAGACCCGGGCGGTCAACCGGCGCACGCGCTGGTGGCGCGTGGTGGACCCGCAGGCGCTCAACGCCGACCGGCACGCGATGTCCTGGGAGATCAACAACTCCGACAGCGCCGAATACCGCGGCCCGTCCGACGAGGCGTTCACCCGGGCCGACCTCTACGTCACGCAGTACAAGGCGTGCGAGCGGCTGGCCACCCAGAACCCGGCGCCGCGCTGTCGCAAGTCGGTCGACAGGTACGCGGGCCGCGAACGCCTCACCGACCCCGTCCTGTGGGTGAACGTCGGCTTCCACCACGTCGCCAGGGACGAGGACGCCGACCCGATGCCCATCCACTGGCAGGGCTTCCGGATCACCCCGCGCGACGTGACCGCGAAGAACCCCACCCCATAACGGGACGGCCTCCCCCAAAAGCCCACAAGCGAATCCGACATAAACGTGAGATTCACAACTTCCGGTGATTGTCGCGGTGAAAGCGGGCAGTGCCTGGGATGGACGGTGGTCATAGGGCAGGGTTGGGAGCATGCCGATGAGGACAGAGCTCGACCGCCTCGCGGGCGGTGCGCACCACGATCCGCACTCGATACTCGGGGCGCACCCGGCCTCGGGGGGTGTGACGTTCCGGACGCTCCGCCCGCTCGCCGAGCGGGTGCGAGTGGTGCTGGAGGACGGCACCGCCCACGACATGAGACACCAGGCCCACGGGGTGTTCGAGGTGACGGTCCCGGGGCTCGACAAGGTGCCCGACTACACCCTGAGCGTCCAGTACCCCGGCGGCGAGCCGCACGAGGTGCGCGACCCCTACCGGCACTGGCCCACGCTGGGCGAGGTCGACCTGCACCTGATCGGCGAAGGGCGGCACGAGCGGCTCTGGGAGGTGCTGGGCGCGCGCGTGCTGCGCCACCAGGACGTCGATGGCACCGCCTTCGCCGTCTGGGCGCCGAACGCCCGCGGCATCCGGGTGGTCGGCGACTTCAACCACTGGGACGGCACCGCCTACCCGATGCGCTCGCTCGGCCGGTCGGGCGTGTGGGAGCTGTTCGTCCCCGGCATCGACGCCGGCGAGCGGTACAAGTACCAGATCCTGGGCGCCGACGGCGTGTGGCGCGACAAGGCCGACCCGATGGCCCGGCGCACGGAGGTGCCGCCGCAGACCGCCTCAATCGTCGAGCACTCCACGTACGAGTGGCAGGACGACGAGTGGATGGCCGCCCGCCGGGAGAAGACGCCGCAGAAGGCGCCGATGAGCGTCTACGAGGTGCACCTGGGGTCGTGGCGGCCCGGCCTGTCCTATCTGGAGCTGGCCGACCAGCTCGTGGAGTACGTGCGCGACATGGGGTTCACGCACGTGGAGCTGCTGCCGGTGGCCGAGCACCCGTTCGGCGGGTCGTGGGGCTACCAGGTGACCTCCTACTACGCGCCCACGGCCAGGTTCGGCACCCCCGACGAGTTCCGGCACCTGGTGGACCGGCTGCACCAGGCCGGCATCGGGGTGCTGCTCGACTGGGTGCCCGCGCACTTCCCGATGGACGACTGGGCGCTGGCTCGCTTCGACGGCACCCCGCTGTACGAGCACGCCGACCCGGCCCGCGGCGAGCACCCCGACTGGGGAACGTACGTCTTCGACTTCGGCCGCAGGGAGGTGCGCAACTTCCTGGTGGCCAACGCCGTCTACTGGCTGAAGGACTTCCACGTCGACGGGCTGCGCGTGGACGCGGTGGCCTCGATGCTCTACCTCGACTACTCGCGGCGCGAGGGCGAGTGGACGCCGAACGTCTACGGCGGCCGGGAGAACCTCGACGCCGTCGAGTTCCTGAAGGAGATGAACTCCGTCGTCTACCGGGAGGCTCCGGGCATCTCGACCGTGGCCGAGGAGTCGACCGCCTGGCCGGGCGTGTCGCGGCCGGTGCACCTCGGCGGGCTCGGGTTCGGCTTCAAGTGGAACATGGGCTGGATGCACGACACCCTCGCCTACCTCCAGCACGAGCCGGTCTTCCGGCAGTATCACCACCACCAGATGACATTCTCGCTCATCTACGCCTACTCCGAGAACTACGTGCTCCCCCTCTCCCACGACGAGGTCGTGCACGGCAAGGGCTCGCTGCTGGGCAAGATGCCGGGCGACGAGTGGCAGCGTTTCGCGCAGCTCAGGGCGCTACTGGCGTTCATGTGGGCGCATCCTGGCAAGCAGTTGCTGTTCATGGGCGGCGAGTTCGGCCAGGGATCGGAGTGGTCGGAGGAGCGCGGGCTCGACTGGTGGGTGCTGGAGTTCGACGGCCACCAGGGCGTGCAGAAGCTCGTCCGCGAGCTCAACCGGCGCTACCGCGACACCCCGGCGCTCTGGGAGCAGGACACGAACCCCGAGGGTTTCCGCTGGATCGACGCCGACGACGCCCCGGGCAACACGTTCTCGTTCCTCCGCTACGCGGCCGACGGATCGGCGCTGGCGTGCGTGGCCAACTTCAGCGGCTCACCGCACGAGGACTACCGGCTCGGCCTGCCGTACGGCGGGGAGTGGTCCGAGGTGATCAACACCGACGCCTACGACTACTGGGGCAGCGGGGTCGGCAACCTGGGTGGGGTCGAGGCGGTCGAGGAGGGGTGGCACGGCCTGCCGTACTCCACCAGGCTGCGGGTGCCGCCGCTCGGGACCGTGTGGCTGCTCAACGAGCATCCTGACGTCCCAGAGGACGACACGTGAAAGTTCGGTGAGAAAGGGACACCTGGGACTGTGCGCGCCGGGTGATTGATCCTAAACTTCGAAGATCACCCCGTCTTCGGAGGACGCGTGCGAGTTCGCCGGTTATTGGTGTGTTCGATCGTGCTGGCCGTGGTCACGGCCGCTCCCGCGGTTCCGGCGTTCGCCGACGAGCCCGCGCCGGCGGCGACCCCGGCTCCGGCTCCGACTTCGACTTCGGAGACACCCACACCGGACCCGTTCACACCGGACACACCCACACCGGAGACGCCTGCTCCGGAGACACCTGCGCCTGACGGGCCGCGGGAGAAGCTGGAGGACGGACTGGCCCTCGACGAGGGCCAGGTGCGCGCCATCGTCGAGCTGACCGACGCAGCGCAGAACGCGCCGGTGGCGAGCCAGGCCGCCGCGGAGAGCGTGGACGTCGTGGTCCAGCCGCGTACGCAGCCGTTCATGGTCGTGGAGGGCACCGCGGAGGAGCTGACCGCGCTGGCGGCGGACCCGCGGGTGTCCTCCATCCACCGCGACCGCGCCTATCCACCGACGCTGGCCTCCAGCCTCAAGCTGATCGGCGCCGACCAGGCGCACGCGAAGGGGTTCACGGGCGGCGGCCAGGCGGTGGCCGTTCTCGACACCGGGATCGACCGCGACCACCCCGCGTTCGCCGGCCGGATCGTCGCGGAGGCGTGCTTCTCGGCCGTGGACCAGGGTGTGGCGTCCCTCTGCCCCAACGGGCAGCCCACGCAGACCGGGCCGGGCGCGGCCGACGCCGCCACCGCCAAGTGCCTCGCGGGCGGCGTCAACCTGTGCGAGCACGGCACCCACGTCGCCGGCATCGCGGCGGGCGGCGAAGGCGTGGCGCCGGCGGCGGGGATCGTCGCCGTACAGGTGTTCAGCCGGGTCGACGACGAGAACATCTGTGGCGAGCCGTCGTGCCTGCTGGCCTACGAGTCGTCGCTCCGGCTGGCCATGGAGTACGTGGCCACGCTGTCGCAGCCGATCGCCGCGGTGAACCTCAGCCTCGGCGGCGCGCCGTCCGACACCTCCTGCGACGACAGCGAGGAGGGGCGCGCCTTCAAACCGGCCGTCGACACGCTGCTGGGGAAGGGCATCGCGACCGTGGTGGCCGCGGGCAACGAGTCGTTCGAGGGCGCCTCCTTCCCGGCGTGCGTCTCCTCGGCCGTGGCGGTCGGCGCGAACGACGACGCCGACGCCATCGCCGGCTTCTCCAACCGGGGGGCGCTGCTGGACCTGTTCGCCCCGGGGGTGGACGTCGAGTCGGCGGTGCCGGACAACGCCAAGGCCGTGCACAGCGGCACCTCCATGGCCGCGCCGCACGTGGCGGGCGCGCTGGCGCTGCTCAAGGCCCAGTCGCCGCAGGCTCCGATGGCTGAGCTGGTCGCGAAGCTGAAGGCGTCGGGCCGGCCGTACGCGTACGAGTCGAACGGCGCGCAGGTGACCACGCCCCGGCTGGACGTGCTCGCGGCGCTGACCGGCTCGGCGCCGCAGCCGTCGATCAGCCAGACCCCGGCCCCGGCCCCGGACCCCGACCCGTCGGACGGCGGCGGCCCTTCGCCCGCGCCGGAGGACCCGCCGGGCGACGGCCCAAGGCCCGACAACCCCGGCACCAGCCCGCACCCCACCCCCGTCCCGCTGCCGACGGTCACGGTGACGGTGACCGTCACCCCGACTCCCGCGACCGCGACCCCGACCCCGACCGCCGCGACGGTCTGCACCCGTGGCAGGACCGCCAAGCGCATGACGGCCCGGCAGTGGGCCGCGGAGGTCCACCGCGCCGGCGGGACGATCCCCGACGCGACCCTGACCTGCTACCTGAAGCTGGCGCAGAAGGCCAGCAAGGTCTTCCCCGAGCTGGCCAGAGCCTCGACCCTGGGCACGGCGTACCGGACCCTCAAGGCCACCAAGACCGCCAGGCAGCGCCTCGACGGCGCCCTGCTGGCGGGCTGGCTCAACTGGGCGCACGGAGCCAACGGCACGACGGCGCTGAAGAACGCGGAACGGGTCCGGCTGAGCCCCAGGACCACACCCGCCATGGCGCGGAAGGCAGCCAAGAGCCTGTCGTCCTGAATCCCGTCCCACTGGCGCACGCACCTATCCGGAACTGCGCATATCCGGATAACGATCCGTTTCAGCACTACGGGCGACATATATCCCTCTGTACACTCCTGCCTCGTAACTAAAGATCATATGGGGGACTTGATCCGGATATCCGGGCCAGGGCGGGCGAGCTGACGGGGGCTGACGGGGTTCACGGCAGGCCGCCGCTCCTGCCCGGCGTGCCGCGCCGTTCGGCGGTGCCCCGTCTCCCCTCAGTCCCGTCCGGTGACGGACGGGCACCCCCCTCGGAGGAGCAGTGAGATTACGTTCTCTGCTGGCCGGCGCCCTGGCGCTGGCCGCGACCTCGGCCGCGCTCATCGCGGCCCCGGCGGCCCAGGCCGCCAGTGCCAACGATCCCGACGTCAGCGCCCAGCTGGCCGCGGAGATCAAGAAGGAAGACAAAGTCCGCTCGATCGTCCAGCTGAAGTCACCCGCGAGCCTCCAGGCCGTGGCAGCGACGGCAGAGAGCGCGTCCAACGCCACCAAGGTCATCGAGAAGCCACAGGGGGCGAAGTTCTTCGTCGCCGAGCTCGACACCAAGACCCTGGACAGGCTCAAGACGGACGACCGCATCGCGGCGATCTACAAGGACGAGCTGAGAGCCGCGTCGCTTGACGTCAGCACGAAGCTGATCGGCGCCGACAAGGCCAACGAGGCCGGCTGGACCGGCAAGGGCACCGAGATCGCCATCCTGGACACGGGCATCGACCGCGACCATCCGTTCTTCGCGGGCCGGATCATGGAGGAGGCCTGTTTCTCGTCCAACGACCCCGAGTACGCCGCCAGCTCGCTCTGCCCGAACGGGCAGCCGAGCCAGATCGGCGGGGGCGCCGCGGACGCCGAGACCGCCAAGTGCGTGGTCGGCGGCGCGAACCAGTGCTACCACGGCACCCACGTGGCGGGCATCGCCGCGGGCAAGAAGGCCACGGGCTCGCCGTCCAGCGGGGTGGCCCCGGAGGCGGGCATCATCCCGATCCAGGTCTTCAGCCGGTTCGACAGCAACCCGATCTGCCAGCAGGCCGCGGGGCGGAACGCTCCTTGCTTCCTCAGCTTCACCTCCGACCAGTTGCTCGCGTTGCGGCATGTCGGCATGATCGCCGCGGCGCGTGACGTCGTGGCGGTCAACATGAGCCTCGGCTCGGGCCGGAACACCACCCACTGCGACACGGCTCCGGCCAACATCGCGACCAAGGAGCAGTTCGACCTTCTCGTCACGCTCGGCGTCGCGGCCGTCGTCGCCTCCGGCAACAACGGGTTCACGGACGCCGTCTCCTCTCCGGCCTGCGTCTCCAGCGCCGTCGCGGTCGGCGCGACCGACGACCGCGACGCGGTCGCGGGGTTCTCCAACCGGGGACGGCTGCTCGACCTGTTCGCACCCGGCGTGCAGATCAACTCCTCGATGCCGAACAACACCTTTGGCAACCTGAACGGCACGTCGATGGCCGCTCCCCACGTGGCCGGGGCGTTCGCGGTGATGAAGCAGGCGTACCCGGGCATGAGCGTCGCCCAGATCCTCGCCAAGCTCCAGGAGACCGGGAAGAGCATCACCTACGACGGGGTGACCACCAAGCGGATCGACCTGGCCAAGGCCACCCCGCCGAAGGCGACCCCGACGCCCACGCCCACACCCACGCCCACACCCACCGGGACTCCCGCGCCCACCGGGACTCCCACCCCCACCCCGACGAAGACGCCGACCGCTGAGCCCGGTCCCGAACTCATCGGCATCGACCCCGATCCCGAGCCGACGCCCGACACCTGCGCGCGGGGACGTGGCACCAAGGCGCTGACCTCGAAGGCCTGGGCCAGGGAGATGCTGAAGTCGAAGGGCGCCCTGTCCGACCGGACGCTCCTGTGCTACCTGTCGATCACGCAGAACGGCAGCGCGGTCTTTCCCGAGGTGACCGGCGCGGGGACCCTGTCCAGGGCGTACAAGGTGCTCAACCCCACGGGCAGGAGCGCCCAGGCGGTGCTGGACCGTGAGCTGCTGGCCGCCTGGCTGAACTACGCGCACGGCGTCCACAACGCCTCCTCCAAGGTCCACGGCGCCGCCACGCTCAAGCAGGTGCTCACCGTGGCCGAGAAGTACCGCGTCAAGGGCACCGCGGCGCAGCAGCTGAAGGCCGCCGCCTACCTCGGCAGGCACGTCAACAGGTAACCCCCGCAGTCTGGAGGGCCGGCTCCCGGTGAAGAGCCGGCCCTCGCCGTGCTCACCGACAAATCGCCGTAACGGAGCACTCCCGCCTCCCTTACATCAATAGCCCCAATAACTACACTTCAGCCGAGGAACATCCCCCACCCTCCGGAGTCACCGTTGAGGCTCATGTCCCTGCTGGCCGGCGCCGTCGCGCTCGCCGCCACCTCTGCCGGGCTCGTCGCCGCTCCCGCGCACGCGGATCCCGAGTCGAAGATCGATTCGGCGATCACTGCGTCGGGCGAGCACCGGGCCATCGTCCGCGTCCAGCGGCCCGCCCAGGTCCCGTCCGCGCTGTCCGCCGCTGAGGGGGTCAGGGAGGGCAGGAGGAACGTACGGGCCGCGCCGCCCGCCGAGGTGGCCGGGAAGCTCGACTTCTTCGTCTACCAGGGCACTCGGGACGAGCTGGCGAAGATCGCCGAGCGTTCGGACGTGGTCTCCATCCGCAAGGACGGGCTGAACGAGCCCACGCTGGCCGAGAGCGTCCCGCTGATCGGGGCCGACAGGGCGCACAGGCGGGGCGTCAGCGGCCGGGGCACCGCGGTCGCCGTCCTCGACACCGGCATCGACGACGACCACCCCGCCTTCGGCGGCCGGATCGTCGCTCAGGCGTGCTTCTCCGCGACGGAGCCCGCCGACAAGTCCACCTCGCTCTGCCCGAACGGCAGCCAGTTCCAGATCGGGACGGGCGCCGCGGACGCCGAGGCCGAGGCGTGCATGAAGGAGGCGCCCCAGCCGCAGTACGGCCTGTGCTACCACGGCACGCACGTCGCCGGCATCGCCGCCGGGCAGCGCACGCCTGAGTTCCCGGCCACCGGGGTGGCGCCCAAGGCCAAGATCATCCCGGTGCAGGTGTTCAGCCGGTTCGACGACTCGCCGTACTGCCCCGCCGGGCGCAGGGCGTGCATCCTTGCCTACGACTCCTCGATCTTGACCGGGATGGCCTACGCCGAACTGGTGGCCGAGCGGTACAACCTGGCGGCGGTCAACCTCAGCCTGGGCAGCGGCCGGCACACGGCGAACTGCGACACAGGCGAGGGCGCGGACTTCAAGGCCGCGGCCGACGCGCTGCTGGCCAAGAACGTCGCGACCGTGGTGGCCTCCGGCAACAACGGCTTCGACGCGGCCGTTTCCTGGCCGGCGTGCGTGTCCACCACGGTGAGCGTGGGCGCCACGGACAAGCAGGACGCGGTCGCCCCGTTCTCCAACCGGGGAGCGCTGCTCGACCTCTTCGCGCCGGGCGCGCAGATCAAGTCGTCGCTGACCGGCAACCTGTACGGCGTGCTGAACGGCACCTCGATGGCGGCCCCGCACGTCACGGGCGCCTTCGCCCTGCTGCACCAGGCCCGCAGGCGCGAGAGCCCGCAGGAGCTGCTGGACTCCCTGCGCCGCACCGGCAAGCCGATCGCCTACGCCAGCGCGGAAGGCGAGGTCACCACCCCGCGCGTGGACGTCTTCGCCGCCCTCCGCGACCGTCACTGATCACCTCTCCGGCAGGAGGATCGGTACTGACGTTCCTTCCGGCAGGAGTTGGTAGCCCATGACCGACTCCTGCCGCTTAGGGTGGCTTCTATGGACGCAGGCAAGGCGATCTTCGAGACCGTTGACAGGCTTCGCCAGCGGCGCACGGCCCCGCTGGTGCTGGAGCTCGACCTCACCGAGGGGCTCACCGAGGGACCGCCCAGCGACCCGCTCGCCGCGGTGCTGTCCATGCGCAAGCCCCGCCTGTCCGACGTGCTGGCCGGGCTCAAGCGGGGCCGCGCCGACTCCCGGGTCAAGGCGCTGGTCGTGAAGCTCGGCGGCCACCCGCTGGGGCTCGGCATGGTGCAGGAGCTGCGCGAGGCGGTCACCAGGTTCCGGGCCTCGGGCAGGCTCACGGTCGCGTTCGCCGAGACCTACGGCGAGTTCGGCAACGGCACCGTGCCCTACTACCTGGCCAGCGCGTTCGAGCGCGTCTACCTGCAGCCGAGCGGCGACGTGGGGCTGACCGGGGTGGCGCTGGAGCAGCGCTTCGTCAAGGGCGCCCTGTCCAAGCTGGGCGTCGGCTACGAGCTGGGCCAGCGCCACGAGTACAAGACCGCGGCCAACACGTTCACCCAGGACCACATGACCGAGCCGCACCGCGAGTCGGTGGAGCGCATCCTCGAGTCGGTCACGGAGCAGCTCGTCGCGGGCATCTCCGAGGCGCGCCGGCTCGACCCGGGCAAGGTCCGGGAGCTGATCGACCGCGGGCCGTTTCTCGGGGCCGAGGCGGTGGACGCCGGGCTCGTCGACCGGCTGGCCTACCGGGACGAGGTCTACGACGAGGTCAAGAAGGCCGCCGGGGAGGACTCCCACCTGCTGTTCGTCTCCAGGTACGTCAGGGCCGCCGCCGTGCGCAAGCTGCCGCATCCCACGGCCGACGGGATCGCGCTCGTGCACGGCAACGGGCCGATCAAGACGGGCCGGAGCGGGCGCAGCCCGCTCGGCGGGGGCGGCGCCATGGGCTCCGACACGGTCGGCGCGGCGCTGCGGGCCGCCAGGCGGGACGATCACGTCAAGGCCGTGGTGTTCCGGGTGGACAGCCCCGGCGGGTCGTACGTCGCCTCCGACACCATCTGGCGCGAGGTCGTGCTGACGCGCAAGGTCAAGCCGGTGATCGTGTCCATGGGAGACCTGGCCGCCTCGGGCGGCTACTTCGTGTCGATGGCCGCCGACGTGATCATCGCGCAGCCCGGCACGCTGACCGGCTCGATCGGCGTGTTCGGCGGCAAGCCGGTGCTCGCGGAACTGCTGGAGAAGATCGGGGTCAACTCCGAGCTGGTGGCCGCGGGGGCGAACGCCGGCATGTTCTCGACCACGCGCGGCTTCTCGCCGGAGCAGTGGGCACGGGTGAACGCCTGGCTGGACCGCATCTACGACGACTTCGTGGGCAAGGTGGCCGACTCGCGCGGCCTGACCAGGGACCGGGCCCACGAGCTGGCCCGCGGCCGGGTCTGGACCGGCGCGGACGCCCGCGAGGGCGGCCTGGTGGACGAGCTGGGCGGCCTGGAGGACGCGCTGGCGCTGGCCCGCAAGCGCGTCGGCCTGGCCGACGACGCGCCGGTGCGCACCTTCCCG
>NZ_QNFZ01000978.1 GCF_003313395.1 Nonomuraea lactucae
CACCACGCCGAGCAGGCGGCCGCTCGCGCAGCTCGCCGCCAGCAGTTCGACGGCCTGGTTCCCGGCCAGCCCCGGGGTCCCGGTCGTCAGGTGGGGCACCGCCTCGCGCAGTCGCGGCGGGTCCACCCGGCCTAGCGGCGGGGCGGGGTCCCACCAGCGGCGCGCCCGCAGGCTCAACCGGCCGAGGTGGATCACGCCGTCGCCCACGGCGGCATCGTCGCCCACCGTGACGTGCGGCAGCCCGCCCGCCAGCAGCACGGAGTTCGGCAGCCGCGTCGCCTCGCCCGTGATGACGGCGATCACCGACGGCTCGAGGTCGGTCCTGACCTCGAGGTACACGCCCGCGGGGAAGGCGGCCAGCACGCGGGCGGGACTGCGCGGCGCCTCCAGCACCGGGCGCACCGCCTCGCTCGCGGCCCCGGTCACGTGCGTACGCGGCCGTCTCGCGTGAGTACCGACGGTCACGGGACCTCCTTGTCGAGCCTGGACCTGACCGTAGAACGCCGGTTCAACCCTCCGTACGGAGAAATTTGCCAACAGTGCGCGAGAAGGTTGGCTCTTCCTGACAGACCGCTTCTCGGGTCACAATCGACCCCATGGAACCCCCCGTCCGGCTCGCCAGCACCGGAACGATCATCCACGGCGTCTCCGTGGGTGAGGTGCTCGGCGTGTCCACCCTCGCGCAGGCCCGGCTGATCGCGGGGGGGAGCGGGCTGGGCCGCATCGTGCAGCGCCTCAACGTCATGGAGGTGCCCGACATCCTGGCCTGGGTGAAGCCGCACGAGCTGCTGCTCACCACCGGCTACCCGTTGCGCAACACCCCCCAGTCGCTCGGCCGCCTCGTCGCCGACCTGGACGAGCGCGGGCTCGCGGCGCTGGCCATCAAGCTCGGCCGCTACGTGGACGAACTGCCCGAGGAGATGGTGGAGCAGGCCGACCGGCTCGGGTTCCCGCTCATCCTGCTGCCCAACGACGTCGGCTTCGACGACATCCTCAACCAGGTGCTGACCGACATCCTCAACCGGCAGGCGGCGGTGCTGGCCCGCGCCGAGGAGGCGCACCGGGCGCTGGTCCAGGTGGTGCTGGCCGGGGGCGGGCTGAACGAGGTCACCGAAGGGGTGGCGGGGCTGCTCGACGTGGCGGTGGCGGCGGTGGACGGCGGCGGCCGGGTCCTGGCCACGGCCGGGCCGCCCGACCACGTGACGATCCTGCGCGAGTCGCTGCTCCACGAGGGCCCCACCCCGGCCCCGCCCCGCACGGCCGCCCGATCGGATGCCCGATCGGATGCCCGGTCGGATGCCCGGTCGGATGCCCGGTCGGATGCCCGGTCGAGCGGACGGCCGGGTGCTCAGGCGGCCGGGGGCAGGGGGCGCGAGTTCGTGTCCGTGCCCGTCGTCGCGGCCGGGCACCACCACGGCCGGATGGTCGCCTACAGCCCGTCGGGCGCGATCCGCGACAGCGACGTCGGCATCCTGGAGCGCGCCGCCACCGTGGCCGCGCTCGTCGTCACCCGCCAGGAGGCGGTCAACGCCGTCGAGAGCAAATACCGCGCCGACTTCCTGCGCGACGTCCTGACCGGCCGCGCGGGCACCGCCGAACGGGTGGCCGCGCGGGCGCGGGCGTTCGGCTGGGACCTGGAACGCCCGGTCACCGTCCTCGTCGCCGAGCTCGACCCCGACGGCGACGAGCGCACCGCCCAGGATCGCCTGGTCGCCTGCTGGACCGCGGCGATGCGCAGGCACGACCCGCGCGGCGCGGTGGCGGGCTTCTCCCACGAGGTGGTCGCCGTCGTGGGCGCGGCGGTGGATGCTGCCAAGGTGGCCAAGGACGCGGCCGCCGCCTTCACCGACACGCCACCGGTCACGTTCTCGACCGGCACCTCCCGCCCGTCGCCCGGCCCCGAGACGCTGCCCGAGGCGTACGCCCAGGCGCTCAAGGCGGCGCGCGTCGGCCGCCAGCTGCACGGGCCGGGCGCCGTCGCCCACTTCGACCAGCTCGGCGTCTACAGGCTGCTGTCGCTGGTGAACGACACCGAGGAACTGCACGCCTTCGTCCGCGAGACCCTCGGCCCGCTCGCGAGCGACCACGACGCCGAGAACTCCGACCTGCGGCGCACGCTCCAGACGCTCCTGGAGACCAACCTCAACGTGGCCGAGACGGCCCGGCGGCTGCACTTCCACTACAACACGCTCCGCTACCGCATCGGCAAGCTGGAGCGCCTGCTCGGCAACTTCACCGACGACCCCCACCTCCGCCTCAACCTCACGCTCGCTCTCCACGTCCTGCGAATGCGCGGAATCTAGGCGTCTAGGCTGGGGTGCCGTGGACTTCGAACTGCGCTCCGACTACATCCCCCTGTGCGACCTGCTCAAGTACTGCGGCATCACCGAGACCGGCGGCATGGCGAAGATGCTGGTGGCCGAGGGCATGGTGCGGGTGGACGGCGAGGTGGAGCTGCGCAAGACCCGAAAGATCCGTTCCGGCCAGGTCGTCAGCGGCGAGGGGTTCTCCATCCGAGTGGTGTGACCCGGCGCCCCGCCAGGGCCCCGGGAGATTCCTCTCGCTGATTTCCTCTCACTGGCCAGGTGACACGCGGTGAGTGAGGGGAACGCTGGTGGAGTAAGCGAATTTGGCAGATCATGCCCGTGTAGCGCCGAGCCGGCGGGCCTAATGTGCCCGCAATGGAAAGAACCGCCGCGGAGGAGCCTGCGGGGCGGCCACCTGCCCGACGGCCCGGTTGAAGAGGGGCTCTCATGGTTTTGGGCTGGACGAAACACGGTGACGGCAAGCATCTGGCCCCCGGAGAGGTGGTCAGACCGGACGAGCGGCTCACGTGGCCGCGCATGGTGGGGTTCGGGGCCCAGCACGTGGTGGCGATGTTCGGCGCCACGTTCGTGTTCCCGCTGGTGATGGGGCTCGACCCGAACGTCGCGATCATGATGTCGGGCATCGCCACGATCCTGTTCCTGCTGATCGTCAAGGGCAAGGTGCCCAGCTACCTCGGCACGAGCGCCTCGTTCGTGGGCGGGGTGCTGGCGATCCGGGCCATCTTCGGCGGCGACACCGCCGGGGTGGACGCCATCGTCACCGGCGCGATCCTGGTCGCCGGCCTCGTGCTCGCGCTCGCCGGGCTGGCCGTGCACTTCCTCGGCGTCCAGATCATCCACAAGATCTTCCCGCCGGTGGTCACCGGCGCGGTGGTCATGCTCATCGGGTTCGGGCTGGCCTTCGTGGTGGCCGACGTCTACTGGCCGCAGGACCAGTGGATGGCGATGGTCACGATGCTGGTGACGTTCGTCATCGTGGTGGGGTTCAAGGGGTTCGTCGGCCGCATCGGCATCCTCATCGGCCTGGTCATCGGCTTCGCCCTGTCGTGGGCCGCGGACCGCGTCCTCGGCCAGGTGCCCGTCTACAACGACGGCACGCTGAACATCGCGCCGCACTTCCGGGTCGACTTCAGCAAGCTGGAGGCCGCCCCCTGGGCAGGGCTGCCGGACTTCCACCTGCCCGACTTCCGGATGTCGGCGGTGCTGCTCGTGCTGCCCGCGGTCATCGCGCTGATCGCCGAGAACATCGGCCACGTCAAGGCCGTGGGCGAGATGACGGGCGTCGACGTCGACCCGTACGTGGGCCGCGCCATCGCCGCCGACGGCGTCGGCACCGTGGTCGCCAGCGCCGTGGGCGGCTCGCCCACCACCACCTACGCCGAGAACATCGGCGTCATGGCCGCCACCAAGGTCTACTCGACCGCCGCCTACTACATCGCGGGCGTCATCGCGATCCTGTTCGGGCTCTGCCCCAAGTTCGGCGCGCTGGTCTCCGCCACACCGCCCGGCGTGCTGGGCGGCGTCACGGTGATCCTTTACGGCATGATAGGACTTCTGGGCGCCAAGATCTGGATCGAGAACCGGGTGGACTTCTCCGACCCGGTCAACATGGTCCCGATCGGCGCGGGCATCATCCTGGCGATCGGACCCGTGAAGCATTTGATCAGCGGTGAGTTCAGGCTCGACGGCATCGCCCTCGGCACCATCGTGGTGGTGGGCGGCTACCACCTGCTGCGCGCCATCGCGGGCAGGCCCGCACCGTCCCCGGTGGGGGGAGAAGCGACAGGGTGAAGCCACCGCCGTTCACCTACCACGCTCCGCGCGACCTCGGCGAGGCCCTGGAGACCCTCGCCGGGGTCGGCGGCAAGGTGCTCGCCGGCGGCCAGAGCCTGATCCCCATGCTGAACATGCGGCTCGCCGCGCCCGAGCACCTGGTCGACATCAACCGCGTCGCGGCGCTGGCCACGCTGGAGGCCGCGCCGGAGGGCGTCACGGTGGGCGCGCTGGCCAGGCACGCGCAGGTGGCCCGCGCGGACGCCCACCCGCTGCTCGGCCAGGCGCTGCGGCTGGTCGCCCACCCCGTCATCCGCAACCGCGGCACGGTGGTGGGCAGCCTGGTGCACGCCGACCCGGCCGCGGAGCTGCCCGCCGTGCTCGCCGTACTGGGAGGGTCGGTACGGCTGGCGCGGCACGGGCAGGGGGAGCGGGACGTCCCGGCCGAGGAGTTCTTCGTCGGCCCCATGGAGTCGGCCGTGCGGCCGGGAGAGCTGGCCGTGTCGGCGTTCTTCCCGGTGCTTCCGGCCGGATCGGGCACGGCGTTCCGGGAGGTGGCCAGGCGGCACGGCGACTACGCGCTGGCCGGGGTGTGCGCCGCGGTGACCCTGGACGAGGACCTGCACGTCGCCTCGGCCCGGGTGGCCTGCATCGGCGTCGGCCCGGTGCCCGTCGTGGCCGACGTCACGACCGAGTGCGACCGCCGCCCCGCGTCCACGGTCGACTGGGCGGCGGTCACGCGGGCCGTACAGGAGGCCACGGAGCCGGAGGGCGACATCCACGCGAGCGCCGCGTACCGCCTGCACCTCGTCGGCGTCCTCGCCGAGCAGGCGCTGAAGGACGCGGCCCGCGCGGCCGCCCAGGAGGCGGCCCCGAGCCCGGCCACGGGATGAGGAGAGACGGGATGAGGAGAGAGTGGAGCACGAGATCACGCTGGTCGTGAACGGCACCGCCCGGCGGGCGCGGGTGCCCGCGCGGCGGCTGCTGTCCGACTGCCTGCGCCACGACCTCGGCCTGACCGGCACCCACGTGGGCTGCGAGCACGGCGTGTGCGGGTGCTGCACGGTGCTGCTGGACGGGGAGCCGGTGCGCTCCTGCCTGACGTTCGCGGTGACCGTGGACGGGCAGGAGATCACCACCGTGGAGGGGCTGGCCGGGCCGGAGGGCCCGTCGCCGGTGCAGCGGGCGTTCGGCGAGTGCCACGCCCTGCAGTGCGGCTTCTGCACGCCCGGCTTCCTGTGCACGGTGACCGCGCTGCTGCGCGAGAACCCGGCGCCCACGGACGAGGAGGTGCTGGAGGGCATCTCCGGAAACCTGTGCCGCTGCACCGGCTACCAGAACATCGCCAAGGCCGTACACCGTGCCGCCGAGCTGCTGGCGGAGGAGGGACAGTGACCACGAGGCTGTTCGGCGAGCCGGTGGAGCGCCGGGAGGACGGCAGGCTGCTCACCGGGCAGGGCCGCTACCTCGACGACCTGGGCGCCGGGGCGCTGGCCGCGGCGTTCGTGCGCTCGCCGCACGCCCACGCCCGCGTCCGCGACGTGGACGTCTCGGCGGCCCTCGACGTCGAGGGCCTGGTCGCCGTCTACACCTGGGAGGACCTGCCCGAACGGGTGGGCCGCGCGCTGCCCCTGCTCATCCCGCATCCCGCGCTGACCCACGGCCGCACCGCCCATCCCCTCGCCCGCGACGTGGTCAGGCACGTCGGCGAACCGGTCGTCATGGTCGTGGCCACCGACCGCTATCTGGCCGAGGACGCCTGCGCGCGCATCGAGGTCGAGTACGAGGTGCTCAAACCGGTCGTCGGCCTGGAGGAGGCGGCGCACGGCGCGCAGCTCGTCCACGACGACGTTCCCGGCAACGTGGGCGCCCACCTGGTGCAGGAGGTGCCGTCCGGCGCCGGCGCGAGCGCCCGCGAGGCCATCGAGGCGGCGCCGCACCGGCTGGCCTTCCGGCTCGACATCGAGCGCAGCGCCAGCACGCCGCTGGAGGGGCGCGGCGTGTACGCCCGCTGGGACGGCACCGACCTGCGCGTCTACACCAGCACCCAGACCTCCACCAGCGTGCGCATGGCCGTCGCCGCCGCGCTCGGCCTGCCGCTGCCGCACGTCGAGGTGATCGCGCCCGACGTGGGCGGCGGGTTCGGCGTGAAGATCATGCACCCGTGGCCGGAGGAGATCCTCGTGCCGTGGGCGGCGATGCTGCTCGGCCGGGAGATCAAGTGGACCGAGGACCGGCGCGAGCACTTCGTCTCCTCGGCCCACGAGCGGGGGCAGGTGCAGCACGTCGAGGTCGGGTTCGACGACGACGGGCGCGTCCTGGGGCTGGACGTGACGATCCTGCACGACCACGGGGCCTACACGCCGTACGGGATCATCGTGCCGCTCATCACCTCGACCCAGCTGCTCGGGCCGTACAAGATCGGGGCCTACCGGGTCGAATTCAGCTCCATCTACACCAACACCGTGCAGGTCACGCCGTACCGGGGGGCCGGGAGGCCGCAGGGCGTGTTCTGCATGGAGCGCACCATGGACAAGATCGCCCGTCACCTGGGAAAGGACCGCACCGAGGTGCGGCGGGCGAACTTCATCGAGGCGGACGAGTTCCCGTACGACCAGGGCATGATCTTCCAGGACGGCCGCCCGCTGATCTACGACAGCGGCGACTACCCGGAGATGCTCCGGATGGTCAAGGAGCTGATCGGCTGGGACGACTTCGAGCGGCGGCCCGGCCGGGGCATCGGCATCGGCTGCTACGTCGAGGGCACCGGGGTGGGGCCGTACGAGGGCGGGCACGTCATGGTCACCTCCGACGGCCGGGTCCACGTGTCCACCGGTCTCACCTCGCAGGGGCAGGGCCACGAGACCGTGTTCGCGCAGATCGCCGCCACCGAGCTGGGCGTGCCCATCGAACGGGTCTCGGTGGTCACCGGCGACACGCGCAGGTTCGGCTACGCGGTCGGCACGTTCGCCTCCCGCGCGGCCGTGATGAGCGGCAACGCCATCGCGCTGGCCTGCCGGAAGGTCCGCGAGAAGGCGCTGCGCATCGCCGCCGACGCGCTGGAGGCCGACCCGGCCGACATGGAGATCACCGAGGGGCTGGTGCACGTGGTGGGCGCGCCGTCGGCCTCCATCCCGCTGTCCACGGTCGCCGTGCTGGCCAACCCGCTGCGCTACGCGTTCGACGACGAGGCGGTCAAGGCCACCCAGTTCGCCGGCGCCGCCTCGCCCGACCGGCCGCCGGTCGCCGAGGGCGACGAGCCGGGGCTGGAGGGGCGCGACTACTACTCGCCGATCAGGTCCACGTTCGCCGCCGGGATGCACGCCGCGATCGTCGAGACCGACCCGCTGACCGCCGAGATCAGGATCGTCAGGTACGCGGTCGTCCACGACTGCGGCAGGCTGATCAACCCGATGATCGTCGAGGGGCAGATCCACGGCGGGGTGGCCCAGGGCGTCGGCGGGGCACTGTACGAGCGGATGGTGTACGACGAGCACGGGCAGCTGGTCAACGCCTCGTTCATGGACTTCCTCATGCCGTACGCCACGGAGGTGCCGCGGGTCGAGACCGCCCACCTGGAGACGCCGTCGCCGCTGAACCCCCTGGGCATCAAGGGCGCGGGCGAGGCCGGGGTGATCCCGGTGTCCGCCGTCGTCGCGGCGGCCGTCGAGGACGCGGAGGGCATCGAGATCGACCGCATGCCGATCTCGCCGTCGGACCTGTTCGAGCTGAGAAGCCGCCGGTCGGCGGACAGCGGCTGACCGGCTCGCCCTCCCGGCCGGGGGTCACCGCATGACGACGGGGGCGGCCGGAGGGGGCGGCGGCGTCACCCGATGGCGGCCGGGCGGCACCCCGATGACGCGCTTGAAGGCGTGGCTGAAGGCGCTTTCGGAGGTGTAGCCCCACTCGGCGGCCACCGACCCGACCGTGCGGCCGCTCGTGCGCAGGGTCTCGGCCGCCGAGCGCATGCGCCAGCGCAGCAGATACTCGAGCGGCGGCACCCCGACGAGGGTCCTGAACCGCGAGGCGAAGCCGGAGCGCGACATGCCCACCTCCGCGGCCAGCTCGGCGACCGTCCAGCGGCGGACCGCCTGCTGGTGCATCAGGGTGAGCGCGGCGCCGATCTGCGGGTCGTTCAGCGCGCCCAGCCAGCCCGGGACCGGCTCCCCGGCGGCGAGATAGGCGCGCAGGGCCTGGACGAACAGGATCCGGGTCAGGTGTTCGATCATCACGCCCGCCCCCATCGGCCCGGCCGCGGTCTCGTCCTCCAGCATCCCGAGGACGGGGCGGAGGTTCTGAGCCCGGGGGCTGCCGCTGGGGATCCGGACGGCCGGGGGCAGGCAGTCGAGCAGCAGCGCCGCGGTCACATCGTCGAGGGTGATGCTGCCGCCCACGATGACGGTGCGTTCCGCGTCCGGGTCGGCGGTGCCGTACCTGACGTTCCCCGGGGTGGGGGAGGCGCGGAAGACCGCGTGCCCGTCCCGCGGCTCGATCCCCGGACCGCTGCCCACCTCGTACGGCCGGCCCCCCGTGAGCAGGTAGCAGTCACCCTCCGACAGCCGCAGCGAGGACGCGCCGTCGGCGGTGAGGAGGCAGTCGCCGGCCACGATCGCGCCGACCTTGATGTGCCGGTAGCTCTCGAAGCGCAGCGCCCACCGCCCGGCCGCCACGAAGCGCGAGGAGAAGGCGCTGCGGATGTTCACCAGGGTCAGGACGTCGGACAGGGGGTCCACCACGCCTCCAGACGATCGCGCATGAATACCGGACTCACGTGCATGGATTGTCGATCTTGCGGGCTATAGCGTGCCTCACGCCCCACAACCTAAGGAAGGACAGAGACATGAAATACGCACAGTTGGGCACGACCGGAGTCTTCGTCTCCCGCCTGTCGCTGGGCGCCATGAGCTTCGGCGGGCGCGGCTCGCAGATATGGGAGATGGTCGGCGCCCTGGAGGCGAAGGAGGCGGACCAGCTGGTCGGCGCCGCCCTCGACCGAGGCGTCAATCTCATCGACACGGCCGACATGTACGGCGACGGCGCGTCGGAGGAGATCCTCGGCGAGGTGCTCGGGTCGCGCCGCCGCGACGTGCTGCTGGCCACCAAGATGACAGCGCGGGTGGGACCCGGCCCCAACGACGTCGGCCAGTCGAGGCTGCACGTCATGAGGTCTCTGGAGGACAGCCTGCGCCGGCTGCGCACCGACCACATCGACCTCTACCAGATCCACGCCTTCGACCCGATCACTCCGTTCGAGGAGTCGCTGGCCGCCCTCGACGACGCCGTGCGCCAGGGCAAGATCCGCTACATCGGCGCCTCGAACCTCACCGCCTGGCAGACGATGAAGGCGCTCGGCGTCTCCGAACGGCGCGGCTGGGCCCGGTTCTGCTCGCTGCAGGCGCACTACTCGCTCACGGCGCGCGACATCGAGAGGGAGATCATCCCGATGGCGGGCGACCAGGGGCTCGCCCTGCTGGTCTGGGGACCGCTCGCCGCCGGCCTGCTGACGGGCAAGTTCGACCGCACCGGCGCGCGGGACGAGAACGCCCGCCGCGCCAAGTACGACTTCCCGCCCGTGGACCTGGAGCGCGCCCACGACGTCATCGACGTCCTGCGCCGGGTCGCCACCCGTCACGAGGCCACGGTGGCGGGCGTCGCCCTCGCCTGGCTCCTCACGCGGCCGGGCGTGACCAGCGCCGTCATCGGCGCCAAGCGGCCCGAGCAACTGGAGGAGAACCTCGCCGCCACCGGGCTGGAGCTCACCGAGCGGGACCTGGCCGAGCTCGACCAGGCGAGCGCGCTCCCGGTCGAGTACCCCGCCTGGATGCAGGCGGACGAGTCGTACCGCTTCCCTCCGGGATTCCGTTCCGAAGCCGGGTGAACCGCCCCTTCCGGCGCTGCGTATCTCGGCACATGACGACATTTCCACGTCTGGCCGCTTCTGCGCTGCTGCTGGTCGGACTCGTCGCCGCCTGCTCGTCGGGCGGTGGTGGGGGCGGGACCGGCGGGGCGCCGATCGCGGGCGGAGCGGACGAGCCCATCCCGGACCCCACCGAGCTCCGCGTATTCACTGTCGAGCAGCTCGCCGCCAAGGTGGGCTGCAAGCCCCGCATCCAGGTCGACGCCAAGGACATCCGGACCGGGTACTGCAAGACCAAGGTCGGCCAGTTCTTCGTCAACACGTTCCTGTCCGAGAAGGACAAGGACGTGTGGATGGACAGGGCGCCCGAGTACAACCCCCACCTGGTCGGGCACCGGTGGACGGTGCTGTCCAGCCTCAACGTGCTGAAGGCGCTGCAGAAGCCGCTCAACGGCGACCTGCACCTGAACGATCACAGGACCAAGTCGCCTCAGCCCGCCCAGCCTGCGGGCGGCTACTAGCGGGCTGGGGCGGCCCGCTGGTAGCCGTCCGCATGGGTCCCCGGCGGCGTGACGCCGGTGACTCGAACCTCAGCGCCGCGACGCCAGCAGCTCGTACTGGGCCCGGACCTCGGCCGGGCGTGCAACCCGGTCCAGGAACATCAGGCCGTCCATCCGGCAGTTGCAGGGATTGCCCTCCCTGGTGTTCTGCGGGAAGCTGCCGCCGATCTTGATGCCTCGGGGATCGGTCGGCGAGGCGGTGTCAGGCTCGGGAGGCCCCTCGACGGCCCACGGATCTCCGGTGAGCGTGTAGAAGCCGTCGAGGGGCCTGCCGTTCCTGTACAGCCGCATCGCGGCCCGGTCGAAGTCGAACGTGGCCGCGAGGAACACCCACTCGTCCGGCGGCAGCACGCTCTGCCACGGCTCGTTCGCGGCGAACGTCTGGGAACCGGCGCCGTCCACGCGGCGGCCGAGCGCGACCACGCGCATCTCCCCGTTCACCGTGATGAGCTCCAGCAGGGCGCGCACGTCGTGCCCCTGGGAGTTGCCGCTGAGCACCCCCGCCAGCCCGATCGCGCCGAAGAGGTCGCCCGGGGCGGGGGTGTTGGAGTTGGGGCTCGGGTTCTGGCCGGTCATCTTGAACCAGCCCATGATCGTGACACCCTGGACGCCGTTGAAGGCGTTCAGGGTGGGCACGCCCGGCTCCGCGTAGATGCCGGCCTTCCAGTCGTCGTTCCCCGCGACGGCCGGGTTGACCTGCTGGACCTGGAGCGAGTGCCTGCTGCCCCGGTACGCGCCGTCCGCCGCGCGCATCGCGGCGCCGCCGTTCACGAGCGTGATGTCCGTGCCCGACCGGCCCTGGTCGCGCTCCCGCGCCGGGTCGCCGGGCAGCGGGTGGTCGAAGTCGTACGCCGCCACCAGGTGGCGCCGCAGCGAGGGCAGCACGCCGGGCCGGTGGGCGACGGCGGACACCGAGGTGGCACCGGCGCCGGCTGTTGCCGCCACGG
>NZ_QNFZ01000979.1 GCF_003313395.1 Nonomuraea lactucae
CGGCAGGCACCACAGGGGCCCCGCCCCGTCGGCCGTGCGCAGGGTGAGCCCCACGCGCAGGGGGCGCGGCCCGGCGGCGCCCGTCGCCGTGGTGCTCGCCCTCGCCCTGGTCATCGCCGGCGGAGTGCTCGTCTGGCAGCTGACCGATCCCGGCGACCCGGGGCTGCGCCTGGCGGCGGGCACCGGCCGGTCCGGTGACGACCTGTTCACCGTCCCGTCGGCGGGGTTCGGCTCCGACCAGAAGCTGAACGACATGGCCTCGGCCGGGCGGGTCGTGGTGGCCGTGGGCAGCGACACGACGATCCCGACGCCGCGCCCGCTGTTCCTGTTCTCGCCCGACGGCGGCGAGTCATGGCAGCTCGGCCAGGTCGCCGGCGCGACCACCCCGACCGTGCAGCGGGTCGTGGGCGGCGGTGGGCTCTGGCTGGCCAGCGGCGGCGACGGCACGGGCGGCGAACGCGGCCTGTGGACGAGCACCGACGGTTTCAGCTGGGCGGCCGTGGAGGAGAGCGGGCTGGCGGCGTTCCGTGACGGCGACCTGATCTCCGACATCGCCAGGACCCGGTCCGGGTTCGTGGCCGTCGGCCGTACGACCCCGCAGGACGGTGGCGCCGGACCAGCGGCCTGGCACTCGCCGGATGGGCGTTCCTGGCAGCGGGTGGACACGCGCGGCCTGGAGGCGCGCGAGCTCAAGGCGGTCGTGGCCAGGGGCGACACGGTCATCGCGGTCGCGCAGCCCGCCCAGGGAGACGGCTCGCGGGTCGTCCGGTCGGCCGACGGCGGGCGCACCTGGCAGGCCACCGGCTTCCAGCTGCCCGAGGCGATGCCGCGCACGGGTTCGCTGGCCGTACTGCCCAAGCAGTTCGTGCTCGTGCCGACCAGGCAGCGCACGATCGACGGCGACGTGCGCGTCTACTGCTCGCCGACGGGCGAGCAGTGGTCGCAGTGCGGCACGATCGGCGGGCTCGGCGACGAGAGCCCCGGCATCGAGTCGGTCATCACCCACCCCGGCGGCATCGCCGCCGTCAGCCAGGCGAACCTCGGCAAGTACTCGGTGCTGACCAGCGCCGACGGCCGCACCTGGACCAAGCGGGCCGACCTCGGCGACCTCTCCGGCGCCACGCTGCGCGGGTTCACGATCAACGAGTCGGGGACCCTGTTCGCGGGCGGCGACCAGGCCGCGGCGGACGTCGACAACCAGCTCGTCCTCATGGACGCGCCGCCGCGCGGCGGCGCGTCGCGGGTGCGGCTGGCCGACGTCGAGGGCCTGTCGCGGATCGCCAGGCAGACCACCAGGGTGGCCAGCCACAACGGCAGGTACGTGGCCGTCGGCACCGCCTCCGGCGACGCCGGCATCTGGACCAGCCTCAACTGGCAGAACTGGACCTCGATGAGCCTCGGCGGCCCGCACCAGCAGATCCTCGACGACGTGGCCCATGGGCGCCGCGGCTGGCTGGCGGTGGGCGGCACCCAGGCGGCCGTCGGCGTCACCGAACCGCTCCTGGTCTCCTCCGAGGACGGCCGCAACTGGAAGCGCGTGGCCGCCTCCGGCGACCTCGCCCGCAGGCAGGACCACCCGTACCTCGACACCCGCGTGGTCGCGGCGGGGCCGAAGGGGTACGTGGTCGCCGGGGAGGAACGCGGGCCGACCGGCACGGTCGGGGCGGCGCTGTGGTTCAGCTCCGATCTGCGCAGGTTCACCCGGTCCAAGAGGCTCCCGCAGGGCGGCTCAGGCGTCCGCGTCCACGACCTGACCGCCACCCCGGACGGGTACGTCGCGGTGGGCGGTGCGGGCACCGGCGACGACGAGATCGGCGTGGTCTGGGTCTCGGCCGACGGCCTCAACTGGAAGGCGCGCAAGCGCCCCGCCCCGCCCGGCTCCTCCTCGGCGGGGCTCCGGCAGGTGGCGGCCCACCAGGACAAGGTCATCGCCGTCGGAACGGCCAAGACCCAGGGTTCGCGCCGGGTGTTCGCGGCGGTCTCGGAGGACGAGGGGGCGACCTGGCGTACGTCCTGGCTCCCGGCTGAACGGGCGGCGGCCGTGCACGACCTGGCGGCGGGAGCCCAGGGCCTGGTGGCGGTCGGCTGGCACGGCAGGCCGGGCGACGGCGACAGCGCCGCCTGGGTGTCGCAGGACGGCACGGCCTGGGAGCGGTCCGACCTGACCAGGGATCGGCTGGGCGGACCGGGGATGCAGTGGCTGGCGGCGGTCACGCTGGCCGGATCGGAGGTCGTGGCGCTCGGCCGCAGCACCACCTACAGCGACGATCACCTCATCCTGTGGACCTCGACCCTGACGACCGCCAGCCGCTGACGAGAGGGGCCCTGTTCACGGCCAGGCCCGCCACTCGGTCAACGCCTCCAGCAGGCCCTCGGTGAGCGGGAGCCCTTCGGCGTCCTCCCGGGAGCACCAGCGGACGTCGGCGGCGTCGTCCCCCGCGGACGGCACGCCGCCCGTCACCGTGGCCAGGTAGTCGCGGATCTCGTACGTCACCCCGCCCGGCCCGGGCCGCTCGACCGCGCCCGCGAGGGCGCCCACCGCGACGTGGAGGCCCGTCTCCTCCAGGACCTCGCGCCGCAACGCGGCGGCGTCCGTCTCGTGGGGCTCCACCCGGCCGCCCGGGATGGACCACAGGCCCGCGCCGGGCGCGTGGCCACGCTGGACGAGAAGGATCCGGCCTTGGGCGTCGACCACGATCGCGCCCACACAATTTACGCGCACCTGACCAACATAACGAGGGGCTAACGAAATGCGGCCTTGACGGCATGGCGCCGGAGGACGCACCGTGGGTAGCTGTGAAAGCGCCTCCAACCTGCCCACGGTGCTTTGGCCCCCTGCACGGGCCGAATGCGTGGTCGAGCGCGTGGCGTTGCGACGCCCATGGTGACGTACTCCCCTTCCAGGCGGCCCGGCCGCCGGCGCCGGCCTCCGCCGAGGCGATCCGCAAGAGCTCGGTGGTGCCCGTGTGGGTGCCCTGGCCGCTGCCCGCCGGGTGGCTCGTCACCGGGTTCGCGGAGGCGGGCGACGAGCGCACGGGAGGCAGGGCGAGCGTGGTCGCGCTCTGCGGGCCCTCGATCAGCCGCGGACCGGCCGACGTCCTCATCGTCGCCGAGGAGCCCGGTGTGGGGCTGGGGGCGGCGCTCGCCGGGCTGGGCGGGCCGGACCCCGGTGAGGGGTTCGACGCCGGACCGCCGAACGCCAAGATCGAGGTGCTGGGGCATCCCACCCCGCTGTGGTGCGTGGGCGCGGCCGACGACCGCGCCGTCTACGCCGGTGAGGCGCTCGGCAACTGGCTGTGGACGATCGCCTGGCCCGCCGAGGCGGGCTGCCTGATCGCGCTCAGCGAGCTCGCCCTGATGGATCTCCGCGACCACGAGCTGGACCTGCCGTTCGGCGCCTTCTCACCGAGACTGGGCGGCTAGCTCCCGCACCGGCGTACGCGATCGCCCCGCGACTCGCCCCGAGGCGATTCGCACTGTCATCCAGACGGACTAGAGTGCGGAAGCGTGACAGCGCGTATCGAGCGAGTGGTGACCGAGGGCGTCGTCGAGATCGACGACACCGAGCACAAGGTCGAGAACAACACCTGGATCGTGGGCGACGACGACGAAGTGATCGTCATCGACCCGGCGCGTGACGCCGACAAGATCCTGGAGCAGGTCGGTGAGCGAGAGGTGCTCGCCGTCATCTGCACGCACGGCCTGCCCGACCACGTCGGCGCGGCCATCGAGGTGGCCAGCAGGGACGAGGCGGTGATCGCCCTCCACCCCAAGGACAAGCCCCTCTGGCGAGAGACCTGGTCCGAGACCTGGCCCGACATCGACATGGAGGACGACGGCATCTTCGGTGTCGCCGACGTCCAGCTCGACGTCATGGAGACGCCCGGCATCTCGCCCGGCGGCGTCTCGCTCTACTGCGAGGGGCTCGGGGCCGTGTTCACCGGCAAGTCGCTGCAGGCCGACGGGCCCGGCAAGCTGGGCGGCGAATACCCGGCCCTGGCCGACCAGCTCACCTCGATCGGCGGGCGGCTGTTCACGCTGCCCGGCGCCACCCGCGTGCTGGCCGCGCACGGTGACGAGGTCACGGTCGGCGATCTGGAGCCGCACTTCGACGACTGGGTCTCGGGTTCGCTGACCCGCACGGAGGGCGAGGACGACAGCCCGCTCACCGACGGCACCCGGGCGGCGGGGATCAGGATCACCCCGGGCGACGAGTAGGTGTACGACCAGCTCCCGCTGGACGGGATGCCGCGGCGGCTCTACTCGTGCACGCCGTCGCGGTTGAACTCCTGGCTCGACTGCCGGCGCCGCTACCGGTTCACCTACCTCGACCGGCCCCAGCCGGCCAAGGGCCCGGCCTGGGCGCACAACAGCGTGGGCGCCAGCGTGCACAACGCGCTGGCCGGCTGGTGGCGCGAGCCGTACGAGCGGCGCACCCCGCTGACGGCGGCCATCCTGCTCACCAACGGGTGGATCGCCGAGGGGTTCAGGGACGGCGAGCAGTCGTCGCAGTGGCTCGGGCGCGCCCGCGACCTCGTCTCCGGCTACACCGCGACCCTGGACCCGTCCGACGACCCCGTCGGCGTGGAGCGCACGGTCGCCACCCGCACCAAGGTGATCGCGGTCTCGGGCCGCATCGACCGGCTCGACCGGCGGGGCGACGAACTGGCGGTGGTCGACTACAAGACCGGGCGGCGGCCGCTCACCCAGGACGACGCCCGCTCCTCGCTCGCGCTGGCCATCTACGCGATCGCGGCGTCCCGGATGATGCGCACGCCGTGCCACACGGTCGAGCTGCACCACCTGCCGACGGGCGAGATCGTCGAGTGGCGGCACACGGACGAGTCCCTCGGACGCCACCTGCGGCGCGCCGAGGAGGTGGCCCTGGAGGCCGCCACGGCCGACGAACGCTACCGCGCGGCCATGGCCGCCCTCGGCTCCCCGCGCCCGTCCGCCGTGCCGGCGGAGATCGACGAGCTCTTCGCGCCCAGCCCCGGCCCGATCTGCTCCTGGTGCGACTTCCGCCGCCACTGCCCAGAGGGCATGGCCGCGGCCCCCGAGCGCCGCCCCTGGGACGGGCTGGCGGATTAGGTGGCCCGGACCGAGCGCATACCCCTCGCGGTGGCGCTCGGTGCTCTCTTCAACCCGCTGAACTCGTCCATGATCGCCGTGGCGCTGGCCGGCATCGAGGCCGAGTTCCAGGTCGGCGTCGCCGCGGTCACCTGGCTGGCCGCCGGTTTCTACCTGACCGCCGTGCTCGCGCCGCCGCTCATGGGGACCCTGGCCGACCGTTTCGGCCCCAGGACGGTCTTCTGCGCCGGTCTGACCGTCATCGCGCTGACCGGGGCGCTCGCCGCGGCGGCACCCAGCTTCCCGGTGCTGGTCGCGCTCCGGCTCCTCCAGGCGTTCGGCAGTTGTGCCACGTTCCCGTCCGGCATGGCGATCATCCAGGCGGTGATCCCCGGCGCGGACGGCAGGCCGCCGCCGAGGATCATCGCGATGATCTCGATGGTGCTGACGGCCAGCGCTGCCGCCGGGCCGGTCGCCGCGGGCGTTCTGGTGTCGCTGTGGGGCTGGCGGGCCGTCTTCCTGGTCAACGTCCCGCTCGCCGTGCTCGCCCTGGTGCTGGGCCTGCGCTGGCTGCCCGCGGTGCGCGTGGCGAGCGAGCGTCGCGCCTGGCTGCCGCGGCCGAGGCCCGCGCTGCTCGCCACCTGCGGGCTGTACGCGCTCGTCAACGTGGTCTTCTACCTGGCGTTCTTCGTGGTGCCGCTCTGGGCGCAGCGCTCGGCGGGGCTGCCCGCCCTCGCTGCGGGGCTGCTCGTGCTGCCCATGGCGGGGCTGGCGATCGTCATGATGCCCGTGGCGGTGCGGCTCGTGGCACGGGCCGGGATGCGGACCGTCCTCGTGATCAGCGCCGTGCTCCTGATCGCGGCGTCCTGCGCGATGTTCGGCACGGGCGGTACCGGCGGCCCAGGCGGCACGGGCGGCACGGGCGGCCCAGGCGGTACCAGCGGCCCAGGCGGTGCAGGCGGTCCGGGTGGCGCGGTCGGGGTGGTCCTCGTGGTCACCTCGCTGCTGGGGCTGGCGACGGCGTTCAGCCAGTTCGGCCTGAACTCGCTCGTGTACGTGCACGCCGACCGGCGTGACACCGGGGTGGCCTCGGGCCTGTTCCAGGCGTCGCGGTTCGTCGGCGCCGCCGCTGCCGCCGCGGCGACGGGCGTGCTGTTCGATCCGGCGAGCATGGCGGCGGGCGGCTGGGCCATGCTGCTGGCCTCGTCATTCGTGCTGGTCGGCGCGCTGGTCCTCCCTGTAAAGACATCGGACAAAAACTTACGACATAAGCCCTAAGAGGCCACTAAAGGGCGAAATTTCGTGGCATAGATCCGACCTTGCCCATTGACGATCGACCTTCCTGGCGGTCATATCGGTTGTGACACCAGATTGAAAGGCAGGTGCGCGACCCATGTCCCAGCCGAAGGAACAGGGTAAGAAGCAGCCACGCCGGATCCACGAGAAGAAGATCAGGACTCGCGGAGAGGAGACGACCTGGCACAAGCCCGACTACCAGGTCGTCGAAGCGTCGATGGAGATGTCCGCCTACTTCCTGGCCACCAGATAGCCGGGCCCCGCCATGCGACTGCAGGTGCTCGGCACCGCGGCCGGTGGCGGCGTCCCCCAGTGGAACTGCGCTTGCCCCGGCTGCTCCGGGGCACGCGCCCACCCTGGCCGCCGCAGAAGCCACGCCAGCCTCGCCGTACAGCTCGACGACGGCTGCTTCGTCGTCAACGCCACCCCCGACATCGCCGACCAGATCGAGGCGTGCCCGTGGCTGCGCCCCGGCCCGGGGCCGCGGCAGTCGCCGCTGGCGGGCGTGATCCTCACCGACGCCGAGCTCGACCACACCATCGGCCTCCTCCGCCTCAGGGAGGCCGACACGCTTCAGGTGCGCTCGACCCCCGTGGTGCGGGAGGCGCTGCGCCCCTTCGCCGACATCCTCCGCCCCTACGTCCGGCTCACGTGGGCTGCCGCCGACGCCATCCCCGTGTCGGGCAAGCGCCCCAGGTACGCCGGCCACGACGCCGGCCTGCCCGAGAGCCCGGAGTGGGTCTCCGCGCTGCGCCTCACGGACGGGACGTCCACCCTGGTGTACGCCCCGGCCATGGGCGTGTGGCCCGCCGCGCTGGACGACGCCCTGGCCACGGCCGACTGCGTGATCGTCGACGGGACCTTCTGGGACGACGAGGAGCCCCGCCGTACCGGGATCTCCGCCAAGACCGCCACCCGGATGGGCCACCTGCCGATCGAGGCCACCATGGAGCGCCTGGCCCGGCTGCCGGGCCGCTGCCTCTACACCCACCTCAACAACACCAACCCCCTCGTCGACCCGGACGCCGAGCAGCACAAGGTGCTCGCCGAGCTGGGGCTCGAGGTGGCCGCGGACGGGATGGTGATCGACCTTTGAACGCTTTCGAGGCGGAACTGCGTGCCGTACCCGAGAAGCGCTACCACCACCTGCACCCCTTCAACCAGCGCATGCACGCCGGTGAGCTGACCCGCGACGAGCTGAGGGGCTGGATACTCAACCGCTTCCACTACCAGCGGCACATCCCGATCAAGGACTCGCTGATCCTCGCCAAGCTGGCCACGCCCGAGCTGCGCCGGGTATGGCTGCGCCGCATCCAGGACCACGACGGCGTCGTGCCGGGCGAGGGCGGCATCGAGCGGTGGCTGCGCCTCGGCGAGGCGGCCGGCCTGGAGCGCGGGCTGCTGCTGTCGGGCGAGGGGGTGCTGCCGGGCGTCCGGCTGGCCGTGGACGGCTACGTGAACCTCTGCCGCAACGGCACCGCCCTGGAAGCCGTGGCCGCCTCGCTCACCGAGCTGTTCGCCCCCGACCTCATGCGCACGAGGATCGCCGCCTTCGAACGGCACTACCCGTGGATCGACCCCGAGGGGCTGCGCTACTTCCGGATCCGCGTCACCCAGGGCCGCCAGGACAGCGGCGAGGCCCTCGCCCTGGTCCTCGACTGGGCACGCAGCCGCGCGGACCAGGAGAGGGCCGTCACGGCGCTCGGCTACAAGTGCGACGTGCTGTGGTCCCTCCTCGACGCGATCGACGGGGCGTACCGATGACCCGGCCCCCGACCGGGGAGGCCGAGTCACCGGCGGGCGGGGTGGCGTGGCAGCCGGCGCTGGCCCGCTCGGCGCTGCTGCGCCGCGATCCGGTGCGACAGGCGGACCTGCTCATCGTGCCCGAGCGGATCGTCGTGCTGAACGAGGAGGCCGCGGCCATCGTCGCCCTCTGCGACGGTGAGCGGACCGTGGCCGGCATCGTGGCCGGCGTCCTCGCGCGGTTCCCGGGAGGGACGGAAGCCGACGTGGTGGAGTTCCTCGACCGGATCCGCGCCGAAGGGTGGCTGCGATGACCACCACACCACCGCCGGGCGCGCCGCCCGTCGCCCAACCAGACGCCCGACCAGACGGCCAACCAGATGCTCAACCAGACGGCCAGCCCGTCGCCCAGCCCGTCGCCCGCCCGCCGGCCCCGCCCTGGGCCATGCTGGCCGAGCTCACCCACGCGTGCCCGCTGCGCTGCCCGTACTGCTCCAACCCGACAGAACTGGCCGCCAGGTCGAGCGAGCTGAGCACCGCGGAGTGGGAGCGCATCCTCGGCGAGGCGGCGGCGCTCGGCGTGGTGCACGCCCACCTGTCCGGCGGCGAGCCCCTGCTCCGGCGCGACCTGGCGCGGATCGTGGCCGCGGCCGACCGGGAGGGCGTCTACACCCAGCTCGTCACGAGCGGCGTCGGCCTGACCGAACGGCGGCTCGGCGAGCTCGCGGCGGCCGGGCTGCGCAGCGTGCAGCTGTCGGTCCAGGCGGCCACGCAGGGGGAGTCGGACGGGATCGCCGGGGTCAGGGCGTTCGCGCGCAAGGAGCGGGCGGCGGCCGTGGTGACGGCGAGCGGGCTGCCCCTCGGGCTCAACGTGGTGCTGCACCGGGCGAACCTCGACGCCGTCGGCGAGATCATCGAGCTGGGCCTGGCGTGGGGCGTGGAGCGCATCGAGCTGGCCAACACCCAGTTCTACGGGTGGGGCCTGCTGAACCGGGCCGCGCTCCTGCCCACCCGTGAGCAGCTCGCCCGCGCCGAGGCCATAGTCCAGAAATATCGGGAAAAGACGGATGTCGAGCTGATCTGGGTGATCCCCGACTACTTCGACGGCGTGCCCAAGCCCTGCATGGGCGGCTGGGGCGCGATCTCGATCACCGTCGCCCCCGACGGCCGCGTGCTGCCCTGCCCCGCCGCCTACGACCTGCCGCTGGATGTGCCCAACGCCCGAGACCGCTCGCTCCGCTGGATCTGGGAGCACTCGCCCGCGTTCAACGCCTACCGCGGCACCGCCTGGATGCCGGAGCCCTGCGCGAGCTGCCCGCGCAAGGAGCTCGACTTCGGCGGCTGCCGCTGTCAGGCGTACGCCCTCACCGGAGACGCCGCGCGCACCGACCCGGCCTGCGGGCTCTCGCCGGACCACCACCTCATCAAGGGACTGGCCGGCGGCGGCGCATGGACCTTCAGAGAGGCGGCGCCTCCGGTCAGGGGTGCGTGAACGTTCAGGAGACCGGCCGGCGGCGCGGGTCACGCAGGCCCCGGCGCCCCTTGCGACGGAGGCGGCGCTCCCGCGCTGCTCGCGCAGTAGCGGTCGGCCTGGCGCTCGGTGATGCCGAGCCCGCCGCGCCTGGCCACCTCCAGGTAGGACGAGACCTCCGCCAGGTGGGACGAGACGTCCGCGCGGTGCACCACAGCAGCAGCTCCGGATCGTCCACGCGGTACGCCGCAGCCTCCCGAACGGGTCGTCCCGGAAAGCGGAGTTCTGCCGGACGCCGCGCACGGCCGGCGGGTGCAGGGCCTGAAACATGAGGCCGCGGACACCGCCCACCCACATGAAGCGGTCGATGCGCACCCGCCAGGTCGTGGGTCTGCGGCGGCTGCACCACGATGCCTTCGGTGCTCGCCATGGTGAGCAGAGGATTACCTGACGGCGGGCCTGGTGTCCAAGTGGCTCTCGGCCTCGTTCCAGAACCTCACCAGGGCCGCGGCGGTCGTCTCCGGGGCCTCCACGGCGGGCGAATGGACGGCGCCCGGCACGACGACGCTCTCCGCGCCCAGCGCCGCGGCCATCTCCGACTGCAGCTCCGGTGGCCAGCCGTCGTCGCGCTCGCCGTACAGGACCAGGGTGGACACCTCGATCTGGCGCAGCTCGTCGGTGCGGTCGTGCATGGTCACCACCTGCTCGGCCATGCACGCCAGGCCCGTCGCCGAGTTGGCCAGCAGTCGCTTGCGCAGAAAGGCGATGATGTCGTCGGGCACGCCCGCGATCAGCGCCTCCGGCTCGAACCTGGAGTGCCACACCTGCTCCAGCCCCTGTGCGGGGATCTCCTTCATGAGCGTACGGCTGTGCTGCTCGCGCCTGCCGACGATGCCGGCGGGGCCGGAGCCCATCAGCGTGAACGAGGCGAACCTGGTGCGGCCGTCGATCACCGCCTCACGGCCGACCAGCCCGCCGAAGGAGTGCCCGACCAGGTGGATCGGCTGGCCGCCGCCTACCTCCTGTGCCAGCAGGTCGATGTCGGCCCCGAGCGCGGCGCACGTGTAGGCGGCCGGATCGTCCGGGCCCGGCGTCTCGTACTGGCCGCGCAGGTCGACGGCCACCACCCGGCGGCCCGACTGGGCGAGGGTCTGCAGGATCGCGATGAAGTCTTCTTTGCTGCCGGTCACCCCGGGCACCAGAAGCGCGGGCCAGCGCTCCACCACACCGCTCACCGGCAGCGCCTCCAGGGCCGCGAACGCGCCCTGGGGCGTTTCGATCTTCTGCGGTGCGACGCCAGGAGGCAGGGTCAGAAAACGCGGCGTACTCACGTGGGGCAACAATACCCCGAGGTCAGCGCCTCGACACCGGCGAACTCGGTACGCCGGTGCGATTCAAGGGGGTTGTGACGCGTGCGCGAACCCGAGATTCGGCCCGCGACCTCGGGGGACGACGTGGCCACCGTGTTCGGCCCGAACGGCGGATATTCGGGTTGCCGGTGCCTGTGGTTCCGGGTGTCCAACGCGGATTTCGGTTCGGTCGCGGCCGGCGACCCCCGCGAGCGGCTGCGCCCGCTCGTCGAGTCCCCCGGGCCGCCCCCTCGCGTACGCCGACGGCAGGCTCCGTCGGCTGGAGCGCCGTGTCGCGGCGCGAGGAGCACCCCCGGCTGCGCTCGCCCGTCACCAGGCCCGCCGATCCCACGGAGACCGGAGTCTGGTCGGTGACCTGCTTCTACGTGACCCGCGACGGCCGTGGCCAGGGCGTCGCCGCCGCGCTGCTGGAGGAGTGCCGTGGCCTACGCGGCCTCACGCGGGGCCGTGGCGGTGGAGGGCTACCCGAGCGCGAGCTACCCGGGGAGCTGACGCGCCGCCCAGGGCGGGCGGCGCCCGGGACGGGCACGCCTGGGCGTCGTGAAGCGCCCGGGACGGGCCGCCTGGCGTC
>NZ_QNFZ01000980.1 GCF_003313395.1 Nonomuraea lactucae
ACCTCATGACCCGCCGCCTCACCGGCGAATCCACCCCAACCTGGCGAAACGCCTGACACGTGAACCAGACGGAACTCTCAGGATCAAACACCCACTTAGTAAGCAATCAGAAGGTTCTGTTCTGTGACCCCGGGTGATATGTGCTGATCAGGCGTCGAGTGCGACGGGCGGGCGTGCTGAGGCGGTACGTTCCTCGGTCGGCGTCAACCCTTCACCCGCCGGCCGGCTTTCCAGACGCCGACGATCCGGTCGGGGTCGGAGAACACCTTCAGGTCGGTCAGCGGGTTGACGTCCATGGTGATCAGGTCGGCGTCGTATCCGGGCTGCAGCTGTCCCGCGCGCGGTGCCAGGGGTCCGAGAGTGTCCGGGCCGGTGGCGGTGGCTGCCTCGATCGCCGCCAGCGGGCTGAATCCCGCGTCGCCGAGCAGAGCGAGTTCCCGGCCGTTACGCCCCCAGGCCGCCGGCTGGTCGCGGCCGGTGATCGCCAGGTCCGTGCCCATGGCCACGGTCACCCCGTGTTCGCGGGCCAGCGCCACCGCGGCCGCGTGGGTGTCCACGATCGCTTCCAGTTTCGCCTGCGCGTAGTGTGGCAAGATCCGGCTGTCCACCAGCTCGGTGAGGATGGTGCGGGTCGGCACCAGGACGGCGCCGCACTCGCGGATCGCGTCGGCGCACTCAGCGTCCAGATAGGTTCCATGCTCGATGGTGCGGACCCCGGCCTTGAGCGCGGCCAGGATGCCGGGCTTGCCGTGGCAGTGCGCGGCTACCACCCGGTCCGCCATACCGGCCACCTCGACGACCGCTGCCAGCTCGGCGGCCGTGATCAGCTGATGGGCCGGATCGTCCGCTTCGGACAGAACCCCGCCGGAGGCGCACACCTTGATCACCTTGGCATTGCGCCGGAGCTGCTCGCGGACCGCACGGGCGAAGTCGGCCGGACCGTCGGCCAACCGCAGATCCGTCCCGGCGCGCGCGTGGTCGACGACCCAGGGCAGCGGGAATCCGTGCAGGTCACCATGGCCGCCCGTGGTGGACAGGACGGCCCCGGCCGCGTACACGTTCGGCCCGACGACGCCGCCTTCCTCGATCGCACGCGCCAGGGCCACGCCCAGTCCGCCCATCTCGCGCACGCTGGTCACTCCTGCGTCCAGCGCGGCGCGCAGATCGGCGGTGGCGCGGGCGGCACGCAGGGCGACCGGCTCCTGCACGATCCGGGTGGGGTCCATGGCGCGTACGCCCATGAAGTGGGCGTGGCAGTCCCACAGGCCCGGCAGCACCGCGTGGGCCGGTACCACCGTGGCGTCCGGGCAGTCCGGCGCCCCTGCGGCCGGCCCGGCGTAGGCGATCACCGGTCCGTCGGTGAGCACCACAGCGTCAGGGACGGGATCGCCTCGACCGGGAATCATGATCCGGGCTTCGATCCGTTGCATGGTGCGTCGTCACCAGATTTTGCGGGCGCCGGCGTCGGCGATCAGGCTTCGTATGGGGACGAGCTCCTTGGACGCGATGGTGCCCAGCATCTGCTGTGACATGTGGAAGCCGAAGTCTTCGGCGACGAGCTTCTTCCACGGCCGCGAAAGGATGTTGTGGGTCGCCCAGCGTGCGAAGCGAGGGCGCTTCATGATGAACTCGGCGAGCTCCCAGGCACGGTCGAGAAGCTGCTCGCGGGGCAGCACGTCGCTGATGATACCGAGTTCGAGCGCGGTCCCCGCAGGGATCGACTTGCCCCCGTAGATGTAGTACGCGGCTCGCTTCGTCCCCATGAGCGCCTGCAGGGCGAGAGCCTGGCCGTCGCCGGGCGCGCTGCCGGCGAGGAAGTGCGGGTCCATGAAGTCGGCGCTCTCCACGGCGAGTGTGATGTCGCACAGCATGGCGAACTCGGTGTGGATTCCAGGCCCGTTGACCGCCGCGATCGTCGGGATGTCGAGATTGTTGACGAAGCTCTCGATGAGCTTCCAGCCGTCGTAGGTCTGCTGGAAGATGTAGTCCGGCTCCTCCTCGACCATCGGCTTTCCCCAGGTCTTCTTGGGGTCACCCTGGAACCAGGTGTCTCCGGTCGCGGTGATGATGAGGACCTGATTCCCGGAGTCGTTCCCGACGTCCTGCCAGACGCGGTTCCACGCGTTGTGCGCGGCCCAGTTGTGGATGTAGGGGCCATCGTTCGTGTGCAGCCGCAGTTCGATGATGCCGTTCTCGCGGCGCATCTTGAAGAAGTCGGCGTACTTCTCGGAGTACTCCTCGAAGGTGACGGGCGGAACATGACCGGCCCAGGTGTCGCCGTAGTCGTTCGACATGGATTGCCTCCTGTGCGGCATGGGAGAGGGCGAGACCGGGAGGGGCACGTCGCCGACCAGCACGACCTCACCTAACGAGACAGAACTGTATCGTTAATCGGGGTGGCTGGTCAACCCATGACGTCAGGGCGCGTGCGATGTCAGTCCGTCCAGAACGGTCTGGGTGATGCGCCGGGCGAGCTCGCGAGTAAGCGGGCGACGGTCACGCATGACCAGCAGATAGACCGGCGCGGCCAGCATCGTGTTCAGGAATGAGGCATCCACAGGCGGCAGTTCGCCAGCTTCCACGGCGGCGTCGATCCGGTGCTGCAACGCCCCGAGCCGAGCCTGGAGGACATCGCTGCCGAGCTGCCGGATGGGATCGTCGGCATCCGCCACGATCGACGCGGTGATGATCGCGCGACCGATCGGAGTGGCCAGAGTGTCGCTGATCGCGCACAGGAACTCGACAATGTCCGAACGCACGTCGCCGGTGTCTGGAGCGGACACCGATGACTCCGCGAAGCGCATGAGCGCGTCCTTCAGGAGATCGTCGCGCTCGGGCCACTTGCGGTAGACGGTCGCCCGGCTCGTTCCGGCCAGCTTGGCGACCGCGTCGTACGTCACGGCGGCGACACCGTGCTGCGCGATCAGCTCCACGGCCGCGGTGAGCACCTGCTCGCTCACGCGAGCCGTCCGGCCGCCCGGCCGCGAACGCACCGTACCGCCCGACCCCTCATGCTCTGCCATACGGGCAAGAGTACGTGCTGGCCACGCACCGGCCCGCTGGCGCCGCCGGTTGGGACTACGGCGGGATCGTCCGTAAGGCATGCCAGGCCGCCGGGCTCACCCTGGCCGAGCTCGGCACCCGCACCGGATATCCGGCCTCCCAGGTCTCCCCCTACGAGCGCGGCCTGACTCCGCTCACCGACCTGCTGGTGCTGCGCCGCTTCGCCAACGCCCTGAACATCGCCCGCAGGCCTTCGACCTGGCGCCCGACGCCGCCTCTCATCGCCACGCACGGCTCGTCGCCGCAACCTCCATGCCCCCTCGGACCGCGGCCGACAGCGTGACGAACGAGCAAGCAGGGGAGGATGATCCGGTGCGGCGACGGAAGCTTCTGGCCCTCGCGGCCGCGGCCCGCGCGGCGGCAACGTCATCGAGACGGGCACCGAACCGTACCAGCTCGCCCAGACCCGCGCCCAGGCCGACGACGCCGGGGCGTCACGCAGCGTCTGGAAGGTGACGATCTCGTACACCATCCGCACCACGCGCCGGCGCCCGCGCTTGTCCTTCTTGAACACCAGGTCCTCCCAGTCGCCAGCGGTGCCGCGGTGCTCGGGCACCGTCTCGCCGCGCGGGTAGTAGGTGGTGTTGCCCGCCTTGGCGTAGCGGCGGATAAGCTCCAGCGCCTCGATCACCGGCTGGTAGGCGGTGTTGTTGCTCTTGAACTCCAAGGTGTCCAGCAAAGCCATCAGGCCGCGGCTGACCTGGCGGACCGGATCGTCGGGCTGGCCGAGGGCGGCGTCAGCGACCTTGAACAGAATGTTCTCCTTTCCGGTCACCCGCTTGAACGCGTCGATGAGCTCCTTGGTCACCTTGCTGTCGGCCCGCGCCTTGATCCGATGCACGGTGGCGATCAGCAGTTCCACGAGCGTGTCGGTGATCTCCCGCTCGCGCTCGTGGATCAGCGCCGCCAGCAGCAGGACCGTCAGCTCGCGCGGGTGCGTTCGCATGTGGGAGGGTGCCTCCACCGCGGCGCGAGCACGCCAGGCTGCCAGCACCTTGGGTGCCACGTCGGCGAATAATCCGGGTGGCAGCTCGATCGAGCGCACCGCCGTCAGCTTGCGGATCTCGGTCATCATCGACTCCAGGCTTACGTTGCCCGGCGCGGACTTGATGAAGGCCAGTAGGTCGAAGTCGTCGTCTTCGTCAGCAGGGGCCTCACCTGTGGGCATCTGGTCGCCGTCGCTCGGCTCCTCGTCGACGGCGTCGCGCTCTTTGTCGAAGTCGACCAGGCCGCAGATGCGCTGCGTGGTCTCGCCGCTCAACCGGGAGGAGATCCGTAGCGACCAGGTGGACTCCGCGTTGTGCAGAGCCGAGGCCACGATCCGGGAGATCCGCCCCGGCGTGGGCGGCTCGACCCTCTCCTCCCGTAGATGCTGGAGGAGTTCCTCCCGAACCCGCTCGGGCCGTCGCTCAGCGTGCGCAACATTCTCGGCCAGCCAGACCGTTACCTTCGTCGCGTCCGTGGCCACGTGCTCGACGACCCAGTCGGGCAGCTCCGAGCGGCCGCGCGGGAAACCGGCACCCCTCCGTGGTACGGCCGGACGTTGTGGATGGTCATGCGGGCTGCCCCGATGGATGGAACGCCGTTGTTGTCGATTTCGACGATGGAGGCGGTGACTCGCGTGGAGGGGCTGAACGCGTTCGAGGTGGCGTTGAGGATCACCTGGCCATGCGCGACGAAGGTGGCGGTGCCGGTGAAAACGGCTTCGGCGGACTGGTCGGCGAGACTCTCCTCGCTCGGCTGGATGGTCTGTAGGCTCACAGCCCCTTTTCCTCGCTTTTCGGTGATTGGGCCGGTGCCGGCCGGGTGTCACGGTCGCGAGTGGTCACGACGGTCCGCCCTGCCGGTCGGTCTCAACGATCGTCCGAGCGGCAGGCGCGAAGGTATCCGCAAAGTTGGGGGGTCGCCGGTCAGGACTACGTCAGAAAGTGCCGCCGAATTCGGGGAAGACATCGATGGAGAGTGTGTTCCGCATGGCTCTCCTCACCAGAAAAGTTCCGGGGATCCCCGGACGGAAACAACCCCACCGTGATCATTCCCGGCGCCGGCAGCCGTTCCTGGATTCCTCCGCCGGGCACCGGGCACACCGATCGCCAGGTACGGCCACCGGGGCCGCCCGGACGGCACGTTGACGTCGGCCGGGCTTGGGCGCCTCGGCATGTCGCGCACTCCCGGGCTTGAAGGACGTCACGCGGAGATGGCCGCTATCAGGTCATGCCGTCCGCAGGTGCCGGTCTTGCGGAAGATCGCCTTGAGGTGTTCGTTGACCGTGTGCACCGACAGATCGAGTCGGCGTGCGATCTGCTTGGGCGCGGAGCCGTCCTGCAGGCAGTGCATGATCTGCCGTTCGCGGGCGGTGATCTGGTGCCAGTCGCAGAACGTCGGCAGCAGCAGCGTGCCGGTCGCGTGCTGGATCACGATCGCGACATCCCCGTCATCGCCGAGTGGCTGCGCCTCGATCGCGGTCCACCCGCCGTATCCCACCGACGGGACGCATACCCGCGGGTAGCGCGCCCGCGGGTTGCGGTCGTGCTCGCGCGCCTCGAACGCCAGGGCGGCGACGGTGGATTCGACGAGCCAATCCGGTATCGCCAGCTGCTCGACCATCGGGTCCAGCCACCGCCGGGCCTGCGCTGTCCTCGACTTGACCTTGCCGTCGGGTCCCACGACGAGCATACCCGGCGGCAACCCCCGCGCCGAAGGCACGACGGGCCAAGCAATCACATAACCGCGCACGGCTGCGATCAGCGGCGGTCCGACCTCGGCGATCCGATGCCGGTCGCCCGCGTCGAACGGCCGGGCGCCGGCCGCCCTGGTCAGGCAGAGCAGTCCCCACACGCCACGGGCGTCCCGCAGCACCAGGCGCAGCTCCTCACCCATCCCGTACTCGGCCAACAGCCTGTCAGGCGCGCCCGCGCGGCGCATCCGGTCCGCCACGGCCACCGGCACCGGCTGCCGCGCCAGAGCGGCCAGGGCGGGCAGCTCCATACCCACACTGTCGACGCTCAGTACCTCGCGACCGAGATCGGGCCCGTACCCGTGCCAGAACGCCATCGCGGTGACGCCCACCCCCAGCGACGGGTTCATCGCGGCGTATCGCAGCCCGTCATGCGCGACCACTGGCGCGATCACCCGGGACAGCGCCGCCCCCGTCTCCTCAAGGCGGGCGCCTGGCACCAGCGCCGCACACAGGTCCCGATACAACCGACCCTCGGCAGCCCTCATGCGTCCAAGTGTGGGTCCAAGACGTCGTTCCATGCGGCGATTCGATGGTAACAGTCAGTGCTTGGCTGACTACACTTGGACCCCGCCCGGAGATCCTGAAGCTAGGCGAGCCGCAAGATAAGCCTGTGATCGCCTTGGCCATGCCCTCGCGGGTGCGCATCTTCAGCAGATCTGCCTCGAATTCAGCGAACACGGCCAGCAGGTTGAAGAACATCTTGGACATGGGATCGGCGGGGTCGTAGATGCTGCCGCCTGGACAGAGCCGGACGCCGCGGGCGACCAGGGTGTCGCCGATGTCGCGGGCGTCGGGGACCGAGCGGGCGAGCCGGTCGAGTTCCGGGACGACCAGGGTGTCGCCGGCGTGCACGGCTGCCAGGGCCTGATCGAGTCCGGGCCGCTCGCGGTTGGTGCCGGTGAGTCTCTTGTCGAGATAGATCCGGTCCTCGGGCACGCCGAGGCTGGTGAGGATTTCGCGCTGGGTGGTGAGGTCCTGCAGGACGGTCGAGCACCGGGCGTAGCCGATCATTTCTCCCATCCGCAGGTCGGCCGTTCCGATGGCCGCGCCCGATGATGTCTCGTTGAGCGTTCCTCTAACGGACACGGACTCAGGGCGTTGTGCACAGGAGTGCGGACAGCAGCGAGATCCGAAGTTCTCTGCAAACCGATCTAAACCGCCAGGATGGCCGTGCAGGCGACTTCGGACATCGACAGCCACCATTTTTTGATCTTGCTCTGGGAATGGGTCGTTTGTGTGAAAATCCGGGTCGGCGGCGCTCCAGCCCCGTGAGCGGCGCCGAGGCGCGGAGGTAACTCGGCCTCGGCGCTAGTGGCTGCGATCTCTACATGGTAGATGCCCTGATTCAGGAAGGTGCCGGTGTGTCCGCGCACCTTTCTGAACTATCGGGCTGCGTGCCGCGTCCTCCTGGTGCGCGGCCCGTGCCAGGCGGGCGCTGTGCGTGTGAGAGCAGGGGCGGATGACGGGTGAAGTGATCGGTATCGGGCTGGCCGTATTGGCGGGCCTTGTGAGTCGGGGGGCCAGTGCACGGGAGGCATGGCTGCAGGTGCGGCTGAGCCGCTACGGGCTGCACGCCGAGGGGTTGGTGGTGGACCGGGAGCACACGTCGGCGGACCATTGTTCGACGCCCGTCATCGAGTTCATCGACCAGCAGGGCCGGCCCGTCAGGTTCCGGCCCCCCGCGACGGGGACGGGGCTGGCCCTCGGAGCCCATGTGCCGGTCGCCTCCATGTCCGGAAGGCCGAAAAGCGCACGGGTGTTCACCTGGAAGTACCGCCTGCATCGGATCGTCGGCCTGTTCTTCGGAGCCATGATCTGGCTCGGCGTCGCGGCTGGGTGCCTGCTCACCCACCGAGCCTGCTCTCCCTCCTCGCTATCGCCGACGGATCCCCGCCGGACCCGCCACAGGCCCCTCGGACACGCCCTGTTCACACTGAGGCACACCGTGCATCGGACGTACCGGCCGCTGTCGAGGACCGGGACGCATGGCAGGGGTCTCCCACCCGTCACCACCCCGCCCAGTCTGGTGATCAGCCGGGCCCCGGGTCAGGTCCGAACGTCGGCGTCTCCGGCGATGGCGGCCGCGCAAGCCTGCAGCTCCCGCAGTGCCGCGTGCGCGATCTCGGTGTACGGCCGCCGGTTCTCCGGTGCCGCCCAGTGTTCCAGGGTGGTGCTGAAAGCGAGGACGCCCAGCTCGGCGGCGGCGAGGCAGGCCCCGATCGTCGCCGAGGGCGACGTGGCCGAGATCGCGTCATTGAAGCGCCGTGCCAGCGCGTCCTGTCCGCCGAACAGCACCCCCCGCTTGTCGGCGTAGTGCCGGAAAAACGTGCTCTTGGTCAGTCCTGCGCGGTCCGCGATCTCGGGGACGGTCATGGAGTCGTGTCCGCGTTCGGCGAACAGTGCGAGCGCGGCCCGTTCCAGGCGTTCGCGCGTGTTCGATTCCCACCCGGCCATGCGGACATCCTAAGTGATGGGACTGAGTCCCGTCGCCTGCTACGGTGGAAGAAGTGATGGGACCAAGTCCCATCACTTCTGACCCCACCACACCCCAAGGGAGTCACCATGCGTGTCTTCGTCACCGGCGCATCCGGGCATCTCGGCTCGGCGATCGTCCCCGAACTCCTCGCCGCCGGGCACGACGTCGTCGGTCTCGCGCGGTCCGACGACGCCGCCGCGGCCGTGACCGCGTCCGGCGCGAGCGTGCACCGGGGCGACCTCGCCGATCCCGTCGCGATCGCCAAGGCGGCCGCGGACTGCGACGGCGTGATCCACCTCGCGTTCAACCACGAGCAACTGCGCGCCGGGAACCTCCCCGCCGCGGTCGCCGCGGATCTCGCCCTAGTGCACGCCTTCGGCGACGCCCTCGCCGGCACCGGCAAACCGCTGGTCGCGGCCTCGGGCACGCTCGGCCTGGTGTCCGCGCGCCTGGGTCGGCCTGGCACCGAGGCAGATGCCGCCGGGCCCGGGGGGCGCGGCGACAACGAGAACGCCGTGCTCGGCCTGGCCGAGCGGGGCGTGCGGTCCTCCATCGTGCGCATCCCGCCCATCACCCACAGCACGCTGGACCGCCACGGCTTCGCCCGGACCCTGACCGCCACCGCCAAGCGCAGCGGCGTCGCCGGCTACCCGGGAGACGGCGCCAACCGCTGGCCCGCCGGGCACACCCTCGACGTCGGCCACCTCTTCCGCCTGGCACTGGAGAACGCGCCCGCTGGCACCCGGTGGCACGCGGCCGGGGACGAAGGCATCCCGCTGCGCGAGATCGCCCGGAGCATCGGCACCCACCTCGGCATACCCACCGCGAGCATCCCGGCCGACCAGCTGCAGGCGCACTTCGGATTCCTGGCGGCAGTGATCGCGCTCGACAACCCGACCTCCAGCCGCACGACCCGGCAGGCGCTCGGCTGGGAGCCGACCCACCCCGGCCTGCTCGCCGACTTCGAGACCGGTGACTACTTCGAGGAGCTGTGATGAGTTACGGACCGCAGAACCCCGACGCCACCTACGTCGAACACGGCTACCGCGAGGAGACATTCGACACCGGCGAAGTGGCACTCAACTACGCCACCACCGGCCCGGCCGACAAACCGGCCCTGCTGCTCATCCCGGCTCAGGCCGAGTCCTGGTGGGGCTACGAGTGCCATGAAGCTACTCGAGGACGACTTCGAGGTGTTCGCCGTGGACCTGCGCGGCCAAGGACGTTCCACACGCACCCCAGGGCGCTACACCCTCGACAACATGGGCAACGACCTGGTCCGGTTCATCTCCGGGCGCATCCGACGCCCGGTCCTCGTCAGCGGCCTGTCCTCCGGCGGCGTCATCGCAGCGTGGCTGTCCGCGTACGCGCCCCCCGGCATGCTCCGCGGGGCGTACTACGAGGACGCGCCGCTGTTCTCCTCCGAGCTCCGGCCCGCCTACGGCCAAGGCATCAACCAGGCCATCGGCCCCTGGTTCGAACTCATCAACAAGTACCTCGGCGATCAGTGGTCGGTCGGCGACTGGCAAGGCCTCAAAGAGGCGATGCCCCGCGATCTGCCCCCGGTACTGGCCAGGGGCCTGGCGCAGATGGGCGACCTCATGGGCGGCGACGAACCGCCCCAGACCTGGCGGGAGTACGACCCCGAGTGGGCCCGCGCCTTCGCCGGCGGCTCGGCCAGCGCCTCCTGCGACCACGCCCGCATGCTCGCGTCCGTCAAGGTCCCGGTGATGTTCTCCCATCACTTCCGGCACGTCGACGAGGAGACAGGCCGGCTGCAAGGGGCCATCTCAGACCTCCAGGTACGACACGTGCGCGAGCTCATCACCCAGGCCGGCCAGCGGTTCGACTACAAGTCGTTCCCGAATGCGGGTCACGTCATGCACCAAAGCGACCCCCGGGCCTACGTCGCAGTCCTGCGCGACTGGACCTCCTCCCTCGACGCCTGACTCGACGAGGCATGACCAGGCACCGCGCCGACCCGGGTCGGACACGATGTCTGTTGCCAGGAACAGCGCACCGAGGCCGGATCACTACCGACGCCTGCCCGCTGCGGCCCGTCGAGGCCGAAGTCCCCAACGGCCTTCGCGCGCCCGAGACCGATCGGAAAGGGCGGCCTCACCGACGCCGCCCGGCCGTGACCAGGGGGTTCGGGGTCGAAGTCACGGCTGACGGCTTCGGCCCCGAACCGCTGCCCTACCGCTGCCCGGCGCTCTCCGCCGGGGCGCCGGCCGCGGTGCGTCCGCCCGCTGGCCGGGGATGACCCCGGCGGGGTGGAGGTTGAGCCGGTTTCCCATGTCCAGCTCAAACCGGCTGTAGGAGTTCACGTGGGTCCAGAACAGCGGGGACAGGGCCTGGCGGTCGGCGTCGCCGAGCCGGTCGGCCCACTCCGGCTCGGCCAGTACCTCCTGCAGCAGCAGGGTGTTGACTGGCCTGCTGACGACCGCGGGGCCGGTTCATCTCATCGATTGGGCACTCGACCACCCGGCCGGTCATCTGATGGATCTCGACCTTGTGACGCAGCTCCAGGAACAGGAAGAACGTCTTCAACGCCTGGGCCCGCGACAACCGCGTGCCCTTCGCCGTGCTCCGCAGCACCTTCCCGAAGTGGACGTCGGCGTTCGCGGGCTCCATCTCCCATAGCGGTCGGCCGAACCACGCTCGTACCTGCTCCAGGTGCATCACGTCCGAAGGGAAGTACGCGTCCTTCTCGTCCCGCCAGCCGCCGGGTTCGGGATGCTCAAACGACCTGCCCGGTGCTTTCAACTCGTTCACGCGACTCCTCCCGGATCACTCCGGTTGATCGGCGCGGGATGCGAAACCCGTCGTGTACGGCCATTCAGGCGACATGCACCTTTCGTGCCTAAATCCGCTGGTGTCATCGGTTTTGTCAGGGGGCAGGGGACGGTAGACGCGGGGGGCGTCAGCAGACCGGGGCCGCCAGCGGCGTACGCACATACCACCGCAACCTGTGTTAGGAGGCATGATGACCGACAAATTCGCCCGTGCGCTCGGGTGGACCAGCCTCGCGCTGGGCGCGGCGCAACTGGCGGCACCACGGGCCGTGACCCGCCTGTGCGGCGTCGCCGACACGCCCGGGGCCACGACCGTCGCCAGGCTCGTCGGCGGGCGCGAGCTCCTGCACGCCGCGCTGCTGCTGGGTGCCAAGAACCCCGCCCGGTGGGCGTGGACCAGGGTCGCCGGCGACACGATGGATCTCGGCGTCCTCGGCAAGGCCGCCGCCAACCGCACGGGCGCCCGCCGCAC
>NZ_QNFZ01000981.1 GCF_003313395.1 Nonomuraea lactucae
CGAGGAGCGCCGGGTCGGCCGGCGCGTCGCCGTCGCCGCGCGCGCCGCCGCCGGGGCGCAACTCGTCCATGGGGAAGGCCAGCACGTCGGTCGGGCCCGGCTCGCCCATCCACTTCTCGTGCAGCTCGGCCATGGCGTTCTCGTCGATGACCATGATGGACATCTCGGCGAGCGGATTGACGCCCATCTCGCCGAGCACGTGGGCGGCCAGCCTGACGATGCTCTCCTCGTCGACCTCGGCGCCCGACTCGTTGTTGATCTCGATGCTCATCGCCGCCTGCCCCGCTGCTGGATCGTCTTGGCGGGGCCCGGCTCCCGCTGGGCGTCGTAGCGGCCGTAGGCGTCGACGATCTCGCTCACCAGCTTGTGGCGCACCACGTCGGAGCTGGTGAGGCGGGAGAAGTGGATGTCGGGGATGCCGTCGAGGATCTCCTGGACGACGCGGAGCCCGCTGGTCGTGCCCGCCGGCAGGTCGACCTGCGTGACGTCGCCCGTCACCACGATCTTGGAGTTGAAGCCGAGCCGCGTCAGGAACATCTTCATCTGCTCGGCCGACGAGTTCTGCGCTTCGTCGAGGATGATGAAGGCGTCGTTGAGGGTGCGGCCCCGCATGTAGGCGAGCGGCGCGACCTCGATCGTGCCGGCCGCCATCAGCTTGGGGATGGAATCGGGGTCGACCATGTCGTGCAGCGCGTCGTACAGCGGGCGCAGGTAGGGGTCGATCTTCTCGTACAGCGTGCCGGGCAGGAACCCCAGCCGCTCGCCGGCCTCGACCGCGGGCCGGGTGAGGATGATCCGGTTGACCCGCTTCTCCTGCAGGGCACGGACGGCCTTGGCCATCGCGAGATAGGTCTTGCCGGTGCCGGCCGGACCGATGCCGAAGACGATCGTGTGCATGTCGATCGCGTCGACGTATCGCTTCTGGTTGACGGTCTTGGGCCTGATCGTGCGGCCTCGGGAGGAGAGGATGTCGAGCGAGAGCACCTCGGCGGGGCGGTCGGAGGTCATGCGCAGCATGGCGATGCTCCGCTCGACGGCGTCGGGCGTGAGCTCGCCGCCGTTGTTGAGCACCTCGACCAGCTCCTCGAAGAGCCGCACCACGGTGCCGCTCTCGTCGGGGGTGCCGGTGACGGTGATCTCGTTGCCTCGCACGTGGATGTCGGCCCTGAAGGCGCCCTCGATGACGCGCAGCAACTCGTCGCGGGAGCCCAGGAGGCTGACCATCGGGTATTCGTCCGGAATGAGCACCTTGGCCTGCGTGCGCGTCGGAGGTGCAGTCCGTCGGGATTCGTGTAGTTCGGACATGGGCAGGCCAGCGGCCTGATGCCTCCCGGTCTCTCTGGGTGTGCTTCACCGCCCATGGTAGCCGGGCGCGGGCCGCTCGCTCGCGCCAATATCACGGAGTGCGCGGCCGCGCGTCAGCCGGGCGGCCAGCGCATCTCGCGCCCGCCGAGCACGTGGGCGTGGACGTGGAAGACGGTCTGTCCCGCGGCGGGCCCCGTGTTGAACACGACGCGGTAGCCGGCCTCGGACACGCCGTCCCCCTGGGCGACGGCGTGGGCCGTCTTGAGGACGTCGTCGGCCAGCCCGTCGTCGGCCGCGGCCAGGGCCGCGGCGTCGGCGTGGTGCTCCTTCGGCACGACGAGCACGTGGGTCGGGGCCTGCGGGTTGATGTCGCGGAACGCCAGCGTCCTGTCGGTCTCGAGGACGATCTCGGCCGGGATCTCCTTGGCCGCGATCTTGCAGAAGAGGCAGTCGGTCACACGAGCACCCTACCGACAGCCGCCGTCTCCGCCCCGCACCGATCAGGGCCTGGTAGCCTCCACTTCACAGCACCCTGTTGCGAATCGGGAATCGGCTGTTCGTGCACGGGAAGATCCTCGCGGTTAGTGTGGGTGTGCGACACTTCAACGAAAAAATAAGAACGATTCAGGGTCGGGTAGGCCACCTGGCGAGGACACGACTGGGTAATGCCCCCTAAGGAACCGCAAGAGCGTAAACCATCTGGGAAGGCCGAGCGTCCTCATGAGGTGACCACCGAAACCCTTCTGGCCGACAGGTCGTTAGGGGCGGTGCCGGTCGGGTGGGACGCCGACATGGCCGTTACCGCGCTTTACAGCGCGCACTTCCGGTCGTTGGTGCGTCTCGCTGTGTTGCTGGTACGCGACATGGCAACCGCTGAGGAAGTCGTGCAGGACGCGTTCGTCGCCATCCACGGCGCCTGGCGCAGACTGCGCGACCCCGACAAAGCACTCGCCTACCTGCGTCAATCCGTCGTCAACCGGTCCCGTTCGGTGCTGCGCCACCGCGCGGTCGTCGAGAAGTACGCTCCCAAGGGTCTGCCGGACGCCCCGAGCGCCGAGAACGGCGCGATCGGCGAGCTGGAACGCTCCGCCGTCATCGAGGCACTTCGGGCCCTCCCGACGCGTCAGAGAGAGGCACTCGTCCTTCGCTACTACGGTGATCTGTCCGAGGCTGAGATCGCCCACGCCATGGGCATCAGCAAGGGCGCGGTCAAGAGCCACACCGCGCGTGGCATGGCCGCCTTGCGATCCGTCCTGGAGAAAATGTCATGACCCAGCCCCCCGACGAGTACGGTGACGTGCTGCGCCGTGTGCTGCGGGCGGAGGCGGACACGGTCGTGCCCTCGCCGGAAGGACTGGAGATCATCCGCGCCCGCATCGAGCGGCGCGGCGTGCGCAACCTGTTCTGGTGGCGTGCGGGTGCGGCCGCCGCCAGCGCCCTGCTCGTGGCCGGCACGATCGTGATGGTCGTCCCTCCCCTGCGCCACGGTGTCCTGCGCGACACGGTGGCGGGCGCCAACAGCACCTCCACGCCCCCCGCGGCCGACTCCACCAACCGGGCCGTGTCCCCCGTGCCACCCGTGCGCAGCCAGCCCTCGCAGGTCGTGGTCGTGCCCGACCCGGCCACCCGGCCCTCCAAGCCCGCCGAGACGGCCAAGTCCACGAGCAAGCCCACGCCCTCGGCGACCCCGACCCCCTGCCCGACGGTCACGGCGGAGCCGGAGGAGTCGCGCGACAAGTGCCCCACGGGCACGCCGAAGCCCACACCCAAGCCGTCCTCGACGCAGTCCGAGCCCGACTCGTCGGCCACCGCGTGCCCGGCCGACGCATGCCCGCCCGCCGAACCCGACCCCACGCCGACCGAGATCGCCAGCCCCCTGGTCGGCACGCCCCTCTCCACCCCGTAGCCCACGCAGGAGGCGAGCCCACCGCCCGCCACGCCCGATCCGCGCGCGAGCGCCCGCCGCCCGTCACGCCCCTTCATCCCGCGGGGACTCACCAGCGGCCGGTGCGCGCCAGCAGTACGGCGGCTGCCGCCACCCCAGCCGTCGAGGTGCGCAGGACCGTCGGCCCCAGCAGCACCGGCACCGCCTTCGCCGCCCTGAACCCGGCCAGCTCGTCATCGGAGACCCCGCCCTCGGGCCCCACCACCACGACGATGTCGCCACCGGCGGGGAGCTCGACACCGGACAGCGGCTCGGCCGCCTCCTCGTGCAGCACCAGCCCCAGCGCGGCCCCGGCCAGCAGCTCCTCGACCCGCGCCGTGGACGCGGGCTCGCTCACCTCGGGCAGGTGGAACCTGCGCGCCTGCTTGCCCGCCTCGCGCGCCGTGGAACGCCACCGGCCGAGTGCCTTGGCCGCGCGGTCCCCCTTCCACTGGGTGATGCTGCGCGAGGCGGCCCAGGGGACGATCACGTCGACGCCCGCCTCGGTCATCATCTCGACCGCCAGCTCGCCCCTGTCGCCCTTCGGCAGCCCCTGGACGGCGACGATCCGCGGCTGGGGCGCCGCGACCTCGTAGCGGCGTGTCACGTCGAGCCTGAGCGCGTCCCTCAGCACCTCGCGCACGACGCACTCGGCGACCGCGCCGGCGCCGTCGGTCAGATCGACCCGCTCCCCCACGCGCAACCGCCGTACGGCGGCCGCGTGCCGCCCCTCCTGGCCCCCGAGCACGAGCTCCGGCCCGTCGAGAGCGTCGGACAGGAAGACCGGAACGCTCACCGGCGATCACACCCCGCGCACCGCCCGGCGGCGGCCGCCCTGCTCAGCGAGAGCGTCTCCCGGCGGATCATCTACCGTTGAACGCGTCGCGCAGCCGCGAGAAGAACCCCTGCTGTCCGGGGGCGAACTTGCCGGGCGGCCGCTCCTCGCCACGCTGCTTGGCCAGCTCGCGCAGCAGCTCCTCCTGCGCCGGGTCGAGGCGCAACGGGGTCTCGACGTTGACGTGGATCAGCAGGTCGCCGCGGCCGGTCTCGTTGAGCCGCTGGACGCCCCGGCCGAACATCGTGATGACCTGGCCCGACTGGGTGCCCGGGCGAACGTCGACGTCCTCCGGGCCGTCGAGCGTCTCCACGGCGAGCACGGTGCCGAGGGCGGCGGCCGTCATCGGGATCTGGACCGTGCAGTGGAGGTCGTCGCCGCGCCGCTCGAAGATCTCGTGCGGGCGTTCGACGATCTCCAGGAAGAGGTCGCCGGGCGGCCCGCCGCCGGGGCCGACCTCGCCCTCGCCGGCGAGCTGGATGTGGGTGCCGTCCTCGACGCCCGCGGGGATGCGGACCTTGATCGTACGGCGGGTGCGCACGCGGCCGTCGCCGGAGCACTCCTGGCACGGGTGGCGGATGATCGAGCCGAAGCCGCCGCACTGGGGGCAGGGCCGGGAGGTCATGACCTGGCCCAGGAACGACCGCGTCACCTGGGAGATCTCTCCACGCCCGTTGCACATGTCGCACGTGTCGGGGTGGGTGCCGGGCGCGGCCCCGGCTCCCTGGCACACCTCGCAGAGCACGGCCGTGTCGACGACCAGCTCGCGGGTGGTGCCGAACGCGGTCTCGCGCAGGTCGAGCTCGACGCGGATGGTGGCGTTGCGACCTCTGCGGGCACGCGAGCGTGGCCCGCGCGAGCCGCCCGCCGTGCCGAAGAACGCGTCCATGATGTCGCTGAACGGGAACCCGGCGCCGAACCCTCCCGCGCCCGCGCCGGCGCCCACGCCGGCGAAGGGGTCGCCGCCCAGGTCGTACATCTGGCGCTTGCTGGGGTCGGACAGCACCTCGTAGGCCTGCGTGATCTCCTTGAACCGCTCCTGGGTCGCGGGATCCGGGTTCAGGTCGGGGTGCAGCTCCCGTGCCAGCCTCCGGTAGGCCTTCTTGATCTCGTCCTGACTGGCGTCACGCCGCACCCCGAGGGTGGCGTAGTAGTCACTGTTTGCCACTTATCGACCTCTTAAGATGCAGCCAGGATCTGGCTGACGTAGCGTGCCACCGCGCGCACGGCGCCCATCGTCACGGGATAGTCCATCCTTGTTGGACCCAGCACGCCGAGCCGGGCCAGTTGGTTGTCGCCAGAACCGTATCCCGTGGCGACGATGGATGTGCCGTGCAGGTAAGGGTTTTCGGAGCCGATGCGCACGGTGAGCGCGGACGGGGTGTCTGAGGAAGTCTCGCCGAGCAACCGCATGAGCACGACCTGTTCCTCCAGCGCCTCGAGCACGTCGCGCAGCCCCGTGGAGAAGTCGGCGCCGGCGAGGTTGGCCGCCCCGGCGAACACGATCTTCTCGTCGTGGCGCTCCACGAGCGTCTCGAGCAGCACCGACAGGATCGTCGCCACCGCCGGCCGATCCTCGACGGGCAGCCGCTCGGGCAGGTCGGCAACCAGCTCGGGCACGGTGGTGAGCCCGCAGCCGTCGAGACAGGCGTTGAGGACCGCGCGCAGGTGGGCGATCCGGGTGTCCTCCACGACCTCGGGCAGCTCGATCACCCGCTGCTCGACGCGGCCGGTGTTGGTGATCAGCACGAGCATGACGCGCCGGTCGGTGAGCGGCACCAGCTCGACGTGCCGGACCGTCGAGCGGGTCAGCGTGGGGTACTGGACGACCGCGACCTGCCTGGTCAGCTGCGCGAGCAGCCGCACGGTGCGGGTCACCACGTCGTCGAGGTCGACCGCGCCGACGAGGAACGTCTCGATCGCCCTGCGCTCCGCACCGGAGAGCGGCTTGATCTGCGACAGCCTGTCGACGAACAGCCGGTAGCCCTTGTCGGTCGGCACGCGGCCCGCGCTGGTGTGGGGCTGGGTGATGTAGCCCTCCTCCTCCAGCGCGGCCATGTCGTTGCGCACGGTGGCGGGGGAGACCTTCAGGTTGTGACGCTCGGCGAGCGCCTTGGAGCCCACCGGTTCGTTGGTGGACACGTAGTCTTCGACAATGGCGCGGAGCACCGCCAGCTTCCGATCGTCGAGCACGTGCTCACCTCCTGCCTCTGCCTCTTCCCGGGAACAGCTCTAGCACTCTGTGTTCCCGAGTGCCAAGTGTACGGCCGTTGCCCACAAGGCGCGATAAACAGCCGTCCATCCCGCGGCTGGCGTGCGTGAACCTCCAGGCCTCAGACTGACCGATATGACCGATGAATCCCAGCCCCAGCCGTACGGTCCTCCGCCCGGATCCGGGCCCACTCCCGGTCAACCCCCTCCGCCCCAGCACGCCTCGCCGTACGCGCCGCCGAGCGCTCCTCCATCCGGCGGGCAGCCTCCGAGCGGCCCCTCCTACGGCCCGCAGCCACCGGCCGGCCCGCCCTACGGGCAGCAGCCCCCGACCGGCCCTCCGTACGGGCAACCGCCGACCGGGCCGCCCTACGGGCAGCAGCCCCCGAGCGGCCCGCCCCAGGGGCAACAGCCCCCCAGCGGCCCGTCGTACGGCTTCCAGCCGCCCAGCGGTCCCGCGGGCTACGGTCCGCAGCCTCCCAGCGGGGCCTCCTACGGCGGGCCGGCGTTCGGCGGGCAGCCGTACCCGACGCAGGGCCCGTACGGAGGCGTGCCGCAGTTCGGCCCGCGGCCGGACCCCAAGCTGGTCAGGCCCCCGCTGTGGTGGATCGCGGTCGCCTGGGTGATCGCGCTGGTCTGCGTGCTGGCGGGAGTCGGCCTGTTCGGGGCGGGCGTGTTCAGCACGGTGAGCAGCGTGGCCCCGTCCAGGACGTTCGCCTCGGGCGAGAGCGTCACGGTGCCGCTGGACCCGGCCGACAAGCCCGCCATCTACCTGGCCAGCGCGACGCGCGTGCACTACGTGTGCCAGATCTCCGGCGGCCCCGGCCAGGCGAGACTGGCGAACACGCGGGTCGAGCAGACCGTCACGCAGGGCTCGACCCGCTGGCAGCTCATCCTCCTGGTCAACGCTCCGGCACGGGGCGACTACCGGCTCGTCTGCGAGACCCAGGAGCAGGCCGGCGCGCGCTTCGGCGTGGGCCGCGACCTCTCGTCCGCCGTCGGCGGCCTCGCGGGGGGCGTGGCGGCCCTGCTGCTGATCCCCGGCGCGGGAATCCTCGTCGGGATCGTCGTGACGGTCGTGGTGCTGGTACGGCGCAGCGGCAGCCGCAAGCGTCTCGCGATGGGCGGGTGATTTGCTACGGTCCCCGTGTGTACGAGGGTGATGTTCTGGCGGGCGACTGGCGGCGGCCGGGCAGGGGCACGATCCCGAAGGTGCCCGCCGAGCCGGACCTCGTCGTGGAGGACGCCGAGAGCGGCTTCTGCGGCGCGGTGGTGGCCTGCGACAAGGAGGCCGTCACGCTGGAGGACCGGTTCGGTCGGCGGCGGCTGTTCCCGCTGGCGCCGGCCGCCTTCCTGCTGGAGGGCAAGGTCGTGACCCTGGTACGGCCCGCGGCGGCCCCGCACGGCCCGAGGCGCAGCGCGTCGGGCTCCATCGCCGTTGAAGGGTTGCGGGCCAGGGTCGCCAGGGAGAGCCGCATCTACGTGGAGGGCGTGCACGACGCCGCCCTGGTGGAGAAGGTCTGGGGTCACGACCTCCGGGTGGAGGGCGTGGTGGTCGAGTACCTGGAGGGGGTCGACGACCTGCCCGCCATCGTGGCGGAGTTCGGGCCGGGCCCGGGGCGCAGGCTGGGCGTGCTGGTCGACCACCTCGTTCCCGGCTCCAAGGAGAGCCGCGTCGCCGCCGAGGTGACCTCGCCTGACGTGCTGGTCGTCGGACATCCGTTCGTGGACGTCTGGCAGGCGGTCAAGCCCGCCGCGCTGCGCATCCCGGCCTGGCCTCGGGTATCCCGCGGGATACCGTGGAAGGAGGGTGTGATCGCGGCCCTGGGCTGGCACGTCGAGCCGCCCGAGGCGTGGCGGCGGATCCTCGGCGCCGTCTCGACCTTCGCAGACCTGGAGCCCGAGCTGCTCGGCCGGGTGGAGGAACTGATCGACTTCGTTACGGAGGCATCATGAGCCAGGACCCGCCTCAACCGGAGCCGGACGACGCCACGCGGCGCGTCCCGCGCTCCGACATCCCCGACCAGAGCCCAGGCGGGAGGCAGCCCGACTCCGGCGCCCAGCCCGGCTGGAGCCCCCAGCCTGGCTCGGGTCCGCAGCCCGGCTACGCGTACGGGCAGCCGCCCACCCCGCCGCCCGGCTACCAGCAGCCGGACCAGGGCTACGGGCAGCCCGGCCCGGGATACCAGCAGCCGGGCCAGGGTTACGACCCCGGCTACCAGCAACCCGGTCACGGCTACGCGGCGCCCCAGCAGCGCCCGCCGTACGTGCCAGGACAGTACGGCCCGCGCCCCGGCACCGACGACACCACCATGGCCATGCTCGCCCATGTGCTGGGCCTGCTGATCTCGTGGGTCGGCCCGCTGATCATCTACCTGATGAAGAAGGACGAGGCCCCGTACGTCAGGGACCAGTCGGCCGAGGCGCTCAACTTCCAGATCACGATGTTCATCGGCTACGTGGTGGCCGGCGCGCTGTCGATCGTGCTGATCGGGCTGTTCCTGTTCCCGATCATCTGGATCGTCTCGCTGATCTTCCACATCCAGGCCGCGCTCGCCGCCAACCGGGGCGAGAACTACCGCTACCCGCTCTCCATCCGCATGGTCAGCTGACCAGGTCGCGCACCAGGGCGTCGGCCAGCAGCCGTCCCTTCAGGGTGAGCACCATCAGGCCCGCCTTGAAGGGCTCCGGCTCCAGCAGCCCGCCTCCCAGCGCGGCGGCGACCGCCGTACGCGCGCGGGGGGCCACTTCGGCGAGCGGGTAGCCGGACGCCAGCCGGAGCTCCAGCATCAGCCGCTCGGTCTCGCGGTCGTCCGCGCCCAGCACCTCGCGCGCGTGGGCGGGCGAGACCCCGGCGGACAGCCGCTGGGCGTACGCGGCCGGGTGCTTGACGTTCCACCAGCGGGTGCCGCCGACATGGCTGTGCGCGCCCGGGCCGACGGCCCACCAGTCGCCGCCGGTCCAGTAGAGCAGGTTGTGGCGGCACCGGGCGTCGTCGGAGGTCGCCCAGTTGGACACCTCGTACCAGCGGAACCCGGCCTCGCCCAGCATCGCGTCGGCGATCTGGTAGCGGTCGGCGGCCACGTCGTCGTCGGGCATGGGCAGCTCGCCGCGCCTGATCCGAGCGGCCAGCCGCGTGCCCTCCTCCACGATGAGCGAGTAGGCCGAGACGTGATCGGGCTCGGCCTCGATCGCGGCGGTCAGCGACGCCCGCCAGTCGTCGTCGGACTCGCCCGGGGTGCTGTAGATCAGGTCGAGGTTGACGTGGTCGAAGCCCGCCTTCCTCGCCTCGCGCACAGCCTGCGCGGCCCGCCCGGGGGTGTGGCGGCGGTCGAGGACCTGGAGCACGTGCTCCCGGGCGCTCTGCATCCCGAAGCTGACGCGGGTGAAGCCGCCCTCGCGCAGCTGTTCGAGGGAGGCGGGGCCGACGGACTCGGGGTTGGCCTCGGTGGTCACCTCGGCGCCCGGCGCGAGCCCGAACTCCGCGTCGATGGCCGCCAGGATCCGCGCCAGGTCGCCGGGGGGCAGCAGGGTGGGCGTGCCGCCGCCGAAGAACACCGTCTCCACCGGCAGCTCGGCGTCGCCGAGGACGCGCCGCGCGAGCCGCACCTCGGCGACCGCAGTGTCGGCGTAGTCGCGCTGGGAGGCGCCGGGGCCCAGCTCGGCGGCGGTGTAGGTGTTGAAGTCGCAGTAGCCGCAGCGCGTCACGCAGAACGGCACGTGCACGTAGAAACCGAACGCGCGCCCGCCGAGGCCGCGCAGCGCGCTCTCGGGGAGCTCGCCCGAGGCGGGCGCGGGGTCGCCGTCGGGCAGGGTGGATGGCACGCCTTCCAGTCTGCCCGCTGCCATTGACTGCCCGGTCCCGTGGGCCTACGATCCGGACGACTAATAGGAAACTTTCCTAAAAAAGTCGTACACCCCCCACTGGAGAGGCCCGTGAAGAAGATCCTGATAGCACTCTCGCTCCTCCTCGGCCTGTCGGCGATCTCGGTGCCCGCCGAGGCGTCCCACGGCTTCAAGCGGGTCGCCTACTTCGTCCAGTGGGGCGTCTACGGCCGGAACTTCCACGTCAAGGACATGGACGCCAGCGGGGCCGCCGCCAAGCTCACGCATGTCAACTACGCCTTCGGCTTCGTCAACGCGGAAGGCGCCTGCTACTCGGCCGACCCGTGGGCCGACTGGCAGCGGCCGGTGCCCGCGGAGCAGAGCGTGGACGGCGCCGCCGACGAGCCCGGCCAGGCGCTGAACGGCAACCTCAACCAGCTGCGCAAGCTCAAGGCCAAGCACCCGCATCTCAAGGCGCTCATCTCCCTGGGCGGCTGGACCGGCTCGAAGTACTTCTCCGACGCGGTGCTGACCCCCGAGTCGCGCGCCAAGCTCGCCCAGTCGTGCGTCGACCTGTGGATGCGCGGGAACCTGCCGGGCCTTGAGCCGGGCGCGGGCGCCGGCGTGTTCGACGGCATCGACCTCGACTGGGAGTGGCCGGGCTCGTCCGGCAAGGAGGGCAACATCATCAGGCCCGAGGACAAGCGGAACTTCACCCTGTTCGTGAAGGAGCTGCGCTCGCAGCTGCGGGCGTTCTCCGCCTCCTCGCAACTCACCGCGTTCCTGCCGGCCGCCGCCGCCAAGATCGACGCCGGCTTCGAGGTGCGGCGCGTGTTCGAGCAGCTCGACTTCGCCACTCTCCAGGGGTACGACCTGCGCGGCAGCTGGGAGACGCAGACCGGGCACAACGGCAACCTCTTCACCGACCGCCGCGACCCGAACCCCGTCCGCTACAGCGTCGACCAGACCGTCCGCGACTACCTGCGGCGCGGCGCCCCCGCGCGCAAGCTCGTGATCGGCGTGCCCGCCTACGGGCAGGGCTGGACCGGCGTGACGGGCGGCGGCGACGGCCTCTACAAGCCCGCCACCGGCCCGGCGCCCGGCAAGTGGGCCGCGGGCAGCGAGGACTACAAGGACCTGGTCGCCAAGCCGGGCAAGCGCTACCGCGACCTGCGCACCGGAGCGGTGTGGCTCTACGACGGCAACGAGTTCTGGTCGTACGACGACCCGAAGGTGCTGCTGCAGAAGGCCGCCTACATCCGGCTCAAGGGGCTGGGTGGTTCGATGATGTGGTCCATCGACCAGGACGACAGCCGCGCCTCCCTGACCTCGGCCCTGTACACCGTGCTGAGGTAGGCACGCGGGCTCTCCGTGCGGCGCGCCACCCGGCGAGGGTGGCGCGCCGCACCCGTCTCAGCCGCCCGCGGCGCCCGCACCCGTCTCAGCCCCCGC
>NZ_QNFZ01000982.1 GCF_003313395.1 Nonomuraea lactucae
AGCGCCGCGGGCTGGTCCGCGGCGCCCTGCGGCTGGGGCCGGACCTCGGCCGGAGGGTCGGCGTCGAGCCGGACCGCGGGCTGGACGGCGGTCTCCGGCTCCTCGTCGTACTCCGCCCGCTGCCCGGCCAGGGAGTCGAACCGCTGCTCGGCCTGCTGCTCGGGGCGGGGTTCGGGGCGGGGTTCGGAACGGGGCCTCAGCAGCTCGGGGTCCGGCTTGCGGAACCAGTCGGAGCCGACCGACGAGAAGATCGGCAGGTAGTCCTCGTTCTGGTCGTCGATCGGGGAGGTCCGTACGACGGGCAGCGGGCCGGTCAGGTCCTGCGAGGAGTAGTCGCCGGGGCCGAAGGGGTCGAAGGGCGACTGCCCGTTGCGAGGGAACGGCTCGGACGGCCTGCCCGTCTCGGCGAACGAGGGCCACATCGGCTCCTCGGACTCGAACGGCGACCGGGAAGGAGCGTCCGAGGGGTACGGCGACCTCGGCGGCGGGTCCACCGACTCGAAGAGCGACCTGCGCGGCTGCTCGCCGAACGGCGGCCACCGCGTGTCCTGCTGGGAGGTGTCGGGCGGTGGCGGTTCGGTGGCGAACGACGGCCAGCGTGGCTCGTCCTGCGAGGGCGGCGGGGGCTCGGTCGCGAACGACGGCCAGCGTGGCTCGTCGAGCTGGGGCGCCTGGTCGGCGAACGACGGCCAGCGCTGCTCCCCTACCTGGGGCGCCTGATCACCGAACGACGGCCAGCGCTGCTCCTCCACCTGGGGCGCCTGATCGCCGAACGACGACCAGCGCTCCTGCTGGGCGGGCCGCTGCTCCTCGCCGAACGGGGGCCAGCGCGGCTCGTCCGGCTGCCTGGGCACCTCGTCGGCGAAGGAGGGCCAGTCGCCCGCGCCCGGCGACGTGCCCGGCCACTGCATGTTCACCGGCACGTCGTCGGTGCCGAAGCCGGTCGGGGTGTGGGCGGCCGGCGAGGCGGGCGAGGCGTAGACCCCGGAGCCGTTCGGCGTGGCCTGCTCGGCCATTCCCGGGTCGAAGCTGGTGAACGCCTCGTACTGGCCGTACTGCTGCGGCCCCGTGCCGCCCGCGCCCGCGATCAGCATGTCGGGCATCATGACGACCGCGCTGAGGCCGCCGGTCTCCCGCATCCGGAGCTGGACGTGGATGCCGTGGCGCAGCGCGAGGCGGCCGACCACGAACAGGCCCATGCGCCGCGAGACCGCGACGTCCACGACGGGCGGGTTGGCCAGCCGCCAGTTGGCCTCGGCGACCTCCTCGGCCGACATGCCGATGCCCAGGTCGTTGATCGTCACGAGCACGCCGCCCTCGGCCGGCGCGCTGGTGACCTGCACCTTGCTCTCGCGGGGCGAGAAGGAGATGGCGTTCTCGATCAGCTCGGCGAGCAGGTGGACGGCGTCGGTGACGGCCGGGCCGATGATCTGGACGCCGGACGGGACCTGGATCTGGACGCGCTCGTAGTTCTCGACCTCCGACAGCGAGGCGCGCGCGATGTCGACCAGCGGCACCGGCTCGCTCCACTTGCGGGCGCCCTCCTGGCCGGCGAGGACCAGGAGGTTCTCGCTGTTGCGGCGCATGCGGGTGGCCAGGTGGTCGAGCCTGAACAGGTTGGCGAGCCGCTGCTCGTCCTCCTCGCCCTGCTCCAGGCCCTCGATGAGCTGCAGCTGCCGCTCGACCAGCGTCTGGCTGCGCCGGGAGAGGTTGACGAACATCGCGTTGACGTTGGCGCGCAGCTTGGCCTCGTCGCCGGCCAGCCTGATCGCCTCGCGGTGGACCTCGTCGAAGGCCCGGGCCACTTCCCCGATCTCGTCGCGGGTGTTGATGCCGATCGACGGCACCTCGGGCACCGAGGCGCCGTCACCGGACTCGCGCAGCACGCGGACCGTCTCGGGCAGCCGGGTGGTGGCCACCTGGAGCGCCTCGGCGCGCAGCCGGCGCAGCGGCCGGACCAGGGAACCGGCCACGCGGGTGGTGAACACCAGCACGAGGAGCAGCAGGACCAGGATCATCGCGCCTGAGACGACGGCGTTGCGCTGCTCGGCGTCGCTCAGATCGCGGGTCTGGGCCACGACCCTGGTGGCCAGTCCGTCCTCCACCTTGCGCAGGGCGTTCACCGACAGCGACGTGCTCTCGTACCAGAGGGTGATGTCGCGGCGTGAGGTGGTGTCGAGGTCCCTGATGGCCTTGTACTCGCGCATCTGGGCCAGCGCGCGCTGGCGCATCGCGTCGGCGCGGTCGATCTGCGAGCCCCGCATCTGCTTGCGGTAGGCCTGCATGTCGGTGGTGGTGGCCTCCTGCTCGAACGCCGCGAGCTCGGCCTGCTGACGGTTCCACGAGCCGAGGAAGTCCGACAGGTCGTCGTAGTCGAGCTGCCGGCCGATCAGCGCGACCACCATGATGGCCTGCTGGCGGGCGACCTCCTCCTTCGCCCGCTCCAGCGAGCTCAGGGCGCTGATGCCCTCCTGCAGCGTGTCGTCGCTGACGCCGTTGGCCAGGTCGCCCTGGAGGTGCGAGACGGTGTCGATCATGGTCGAGAACGTGCGGACGGCCGCTCGCGGCGGCACGCTGTCTTCCAGGATCGACTCGCGCAGGCCGTCGAGGCCGGTGAGCCAGCGGCGGATCTCCTGGACGTCTTCCAGCGAGTGCTCGGAGTGCGAGGCGTCGATGGCCGTCGTGGCAGCGAGCACGCGCTGCTTGGCGGTGTCGACGGCCTCGCGCTGCGTCTTGAGCTGGGCCAGGCGGCTGGCGCGGCGGCGGTCCGCGATGTACCAGGCGGTGAGTGTGCGCTCCTTGCCCAGCTCGTGGCTGAGCGCGTTGACGCGCTGGACCAGCTCGGCGACCTGGGTGAGGCGGCGGTACTCGGCGCTGGTGCCGATGGCGTTGGCCAGCTGGACGCCGGCGAGCAGCACACCGACGACGGTGGGGATGAGAATCAGCGCCACCAGTCGTGAGCGCACACGCCAGTTCCCCAGCCGGAACCGTCCGCCTGTGTACTCCCCCTGCCTGGTGTGCTTGGGGTTATCCGTCCTCACTGACTCTCGCAACCTCTCGCCGGTACGTGCTCGAAGATCTGACACGCTTGGGGCGCATGGGACTTGTGCGGGCTGGGTAATTGGAACACAACCCGGACCACATCGGCCAACCGTACATATCCCACCAAATGCGACCAAACGTGCCTTCGAGGTCGCATATCGCCATGTCTGTCTCTCAGGCGGGCCTGAAGGAGTCTCGCTCCGCCGGCGCCGCGTGCTTGATCATCAGGTGACGGGTCACCGAGTATTCCTGCACCGCCTCCTGGCTCATGTCCTTGCCGAACCCACTGCCCTTGACCCCACCGTGCGGAGCCTCGCTGGCGATGGGCAGGTGGTCGTTGACCCACGTCACACCCACGTCCAGGCGGTGAGACACCCGCATCGCCCTGGCCACGTCGCGCGACCACACCGACGAGGCCAGACCGTAACGGGTGTCGTTGGCGAGCCTGACGGCCTCGTCCTCGCCGTCGAACGGGAGGACCACGAGGACAGGGCCGAAAAGTTCCCCTTGGACGATATCGCTGTTCTGCGCCACATTGGCCACAAGGGTGGGCGAATAGTAGAAACCAGGCCCGTCGATCGGGGAGCCTCCCTGGAGGACGCGCCCGCCGGAGCGCTCGACGAAGCCGTGCACCCGGTCTCGGTGCGCCGCCGAGATCAGCGGGCCGATGTCCGTCGCCGGGTCCCAGGGGTCACCGGCGGTGACGCCGGCGAGCGCCGCCCGCAGCGCCTCCACCGCCTCGTCGTACACCTCGCGGGCGACGTAGACCCGCGTGGCCGCGGTGCAGTCCTGGCCGGTGTTGTAGGTGGCGCCCATGGCGACGCCGCCCGCCATCGCGGCCAGGTCGGCGTCCTCGAACACCAGGGCGGGCGCCTTGCCGCCCAGCTCCAGGTGCACCCGCTTGAGCGTCGTGGCCGCGCCCGACATGACGGCCCGGCCGGTCTCGGTGGAGCCGGTGACGCTCACCATGTCCACGCCCGGGTCGGTGACCAGCGCCTCGCCCACCTCGGCGTCGCCGGTCACGGCCCGCACCAGCCCGCGCGGGGCGCCGGCCTGGGCGAGCAGTTCCACCAGCCGCAGCGTGCTGCGCGGCGTCTGGGGGGCGGGCTTGATCACCACCGCGTTGCCCGCCGCGATCGCCGGGCCGAGCTTCCAGACGGCCATCACCAGCGGGAAGTTCCACGGCGCGATCGAGGCGACCACGCCGACGGGGCGGCGCAGCAGGATCGAGGTGTAGCCGCGGCTGAGCACCCCGGCGCCGGTGCCCTCCAGCGAGCGGGCGGCTCCAGCGAAGAAGCGCAGGTTGTCGACCGCGAACGGCAGCTCGCCGTCCCTGACGACCGCCGCCGGCTTGCCGGTGTCCTCGACCTCCAGCCGGGTCAGCTCCTCGGCGTCACCCTCGACCAGGTCGGCGAGCCGCAGCAGCAGCCGCGCCCGCTCGGCCGGGGTGGCCTGAGACCACTCCGCGAAGGCCGCCCGCGCCGCGCGGACGGCCTGCGCCACGCCCTCGATCGAGGTGTCCGGGACCATGTCGTGCAGGGCCCCGGTCGCCGGGTTGATCAGCTCGCGCATGTCGTCAGCCCTGGCCCAGCCGCTCGATGAGGTCGGCGGCCCGGCGGAGGCCGTCGCGTCCGCGGATCTCCTCGCCCGCGGCGGCCAGCCTCTCGCGCAGGGCGGTGTCGCCGAGCAGGCGGTCGAGGGCGCCCGTCAGCTCCTCGTCGGTGAAGGTGTAGGTGGACAGCCGCACCCCGTAGCCGAGCTCGTGGACGCGCTGGGCGTTGTCGTACTGGTCCCAGAAGAGCGGCAGCAGGATCATCGGCTTGCCGAAGTGCAGCGCCTCGGTGGTGGTGTTGTTGCCGCCGTGGGTGATGACCAGGTCGCACAGCGGGATGACCTTGGTCTGCGGCAGGAACTCGGCGCCCCACATGTTGTCGGCCAGCTTGATCTCCTCGTGCAGCGGCCCCTTGGAGACGATGAACCGGTGCGGGGTGGTGGCCAGCACGTCGATCACCCGCTGCATCAGCTCCACGTCGGAGGAGCCGAGCGAGCCGAGCGAGAAGTAGACGAGCGCGCCGTCGCCCCGCTCGAAGGGCAGCTCGAAAGCCTCGTCGGTCTCGCGCACGGAGGAGTCGAGCCGGTGCCACGTGGGGCCGAGCGGCCGCTCGGCCGTGTAGTCGAGGATCTCCGGGTAGACGTAGAGGTTGAGGTCGCCCTCGTGGATGAAGTCGAGGTCGGGCAGCGGCTCGGTGCCCTGCTCCACGCACCACTCGTTGAAGGCGGTCCACACCTCGCGGTGGGTGCGCTCGTACTCGGCGCGGAAGGCGTCCCACTCGGAGCGGTCGCCGGAGGGCAGCCCGGAGAAGACGGGCGCCACGTCCGGGCCGCGGACCTCCAGCGGGTTGCAGGAGACGACGCGGACGAACTTCCTGCCCGCCGTGAGCAGCGCCGGGAAAGTGATCACGTTGTCCTCGACGACGACGTCCGGCTGAACCCGCTCGATGATGGCCTTGAGCTGGGGCTCGCAGTATTTCACGCCGTCGATGAGCGAGTCCCAGATCGGCTTGGTGACCGTTTCGAGCTGCTCCCGTGTGCTCTTGCGGTATTCGGGGGCCGTCTCACGGATGAAGTCCTTCCAGAACTGGCCCGCGTCCTGCTCCTCCTCGGCCGGGGGCGCCAGGTCGACGAGGTCCTCCTCGAAGCCGAGCTCCTCCAGCTTGCCCTTCCAGGACGCCTCGGCGGCGAAGACGACCCGGTGGCCGCGGCGGCGGAGGATGTCGCCGATGCCGATGCTGTTGTTGGTGGGCCCGTAGGCGCTCTCCGGCATGAACAGGATGGTGAGGGACATCTCGCACTCCGGGGGAAGAGGGGTAGTTGAAGGTAAATTCAAATGGTCGTCTAGCGCGAAAAGCTACTTCACGGCACTATGGTCACGGCTTCCTGAACGCACCGGTAACAAAGGGGGATGATGGCCCAGCGCAAGAGCCGCAATGACCGCCGCATCGATCTCATCGAGGCGGCACGCCGGGCCATCATCCGCCACGGCATCGATCGCGTCCAGTTGTCGCACGTGGCCGAGGAGGCGGGGCTGACGTCGGGGGCCGTGCTCTATCACTATCCCGACCTGGGCGAGCTGCTGGTCGAGGCGCAGCACGCCGGCATGGAGCGCTTCTACGAGCAGCGGCTGCGCCAGCTCGCCACGGTCACCGACCCGGTGACCAAGCTCGTCATGACGATCAGGTCGGGACTGCCGACGGGGCCGCTGGACCCCGACGTGCGGCTGCTCAACGAGCTCGGCGGGGCAGCCGGCCGCAACCGGGTCTACGGCGTGCTGCTCACCTCGCTGTACGACCGGCAGGTGGCGATGTACCAGTCGATCCTCGACACCGGCTCGGCCCTCGGCGTCTTCAGGCTGAGCGGCGACTCGCTGACGCTGGCGCGCAACCTGGTGGCGCTGGAGGACGCCTACGGTTACCGCATCACGGCGAGGCACCCGGTCATCGGCCCCGCGGAGGCGGCCGAGCTGATCCTGTCGTACGCGCGCACGGCGACGGGCAACGACCTCGCCCACTGAGCGCCTCGCCCTCATCGGGCCGCCGGGATGCTGGCCGCCGGGATGATGACGGCGTCACGGGCGTCCCAGCGCAGCCGCACCTTGGCGCCCGCCCGCACGTCGCTCGCCCCCTGCACGGCCACCAGGACGGGCTTGGCCCGGCCCGGCATTTCGACCGAGATGTGCGAGACGCCGCCGTAGAAGCTGACGTCGAGCACGCTGCCCTGGAGCGCTCCCCCGGCGGTGTCGTCGTGGAGGGTGATCTTCTCCGGACGGACGCAGAGCAGCGCCTCGGCGCCGTCCCGGAGGTGCTCGACCGGGGTGCCGGGCAGCGCGCCGAAGTCGGCGGTCCGCAGCGCCGGGCCGCCGGCCGTGCCCTCGAACAGGTTGTTGGCGCCGACGAAGTCGGCGACGAACGGCGTGCGGGGCCGCTCGTAGAGCGCCACCGGCTCGTCCACCTGGCGCACCCGGCCGCTGTCGAAGACCGCGATGCGGTCGGCGAGCGACATGGCCTCCTCCTGGTCGTGGGTGACGACCACGAACGTGATGCCGACCTCGTGCTGCAGCCGCTTGAGCTCCAGCTGCATGTCCGCGCGGACCTTCTTGTCCAGAGCCGAGAGCGGCTCGTCGAGCAGCAGCAGGCGGGGACGCTTGACGATCGAGCGGGCGAGCGCGACGCGCTGGCGCTGGCCGCCGGAGAGCTGAGCGGGCCTCCTGTCGCCGTGCCGCGACAGGCCCACCGTCTCCAGCACCTCGCCCACGCGCTTCCTGATCTCCTGGCGGGGCAGCCTCTCGCGCTCCAGGCCGTAGGCGACGTTCTTGGCCACGGTCATGTGCGGGAACAGCGCGTACGACTGGAACATAAGGCTGATCGGCCGGCGGTTCGGCTGCCGGGCGAGCAGGTCGTCGCCGTCGAGCGTCACCGTGCCGCTGTCGGGCGTCTCGAACCCGGCGATGATGCGCAGCAGCGTGGTCTTGCCGCAGCCGGACGGGCCCAGCAGGGCGAAGAACTCGCCCTGGCCGATCTCCAGCGAGACGCCGTCGAGCGCCGTGACGTCGCCGAACCTGCGGGTGACCCCGTCAATCTTGAGCACGTGCTTCACCGATCTTGGTCATGCGCTGTCCCACGATCACCGCGGTGAAGCTCACCAGGAGCAGGATCGCGCCCAGCGCGTTGATCTGGGGTTCCACCCCGAAGCGGATCATCGAGTAGATGACGATCGGCAGCGTCTGCTCCAGGTTGCCGATCGTGAAGAAGGCGATCACGAACTCGTCCAGCGAGAGCGTGAACGCCAGCAGCGCGCCGGCCACGACGCCGGGCACCAGCTGCGGGAGCGTGACCTTCATGAACGTGGTGACCGGCCCGGCGCCGAGGTCACGCGAGGCCTCCTCCAGCGACGGGTCGGCCCCCGCCAGCCGGGTGCGCACCACCGCGGCGACGAACGCCATCGAGAACACGCCGTGCGCGAGGATCACCGAGTAGACGCCCAGCGTGAGCTGGATCAGCCCGTAGAAGACCAGCAGGCCGATGGCGAGCACCAGATCGGGCAGCACGGCCGGCAGCAGCGCGAGGGCGTCCAGCGTCCTGGACCTGGTGTGCCTGGCCAGGCCCACCGCCAGCATCGTGCCCAGCACCGTGGCGACCACGGTGGAGCCCGCCGCCACGATCAGCGTGTTGACCAGGCCGTCCATGACCCGCTCGTTCTGGGCCAGCACGCCGTACCACTTGAGGCTGAACCCCTCGTAGGTGTAGGCCGACTCGCCGGAGTTGAACGACATCACGACCAGCACGACGATCGGCGCGTACAGGAAGACGAGCGTCGCCCAGAACGGGATGTGGAGCAGTCTCGACCTACGCACGGCGGGCCGCCCAGGCCTGTGCGACGAGCAGCAGCACCAGCACCGCGACGAGCGCCAGGGCCAGCGCCGAGCCGAACGGCCAGTCGCGGGCCTTCAGGAACTCGTTGCGGATCAGGTTGCCCACCATGAGCGTCTTGCCGCCGCCCAGCATCTCGGGGATGACGAAGTTGGCGAAGCTCGGCACGAACACGAACAGGCACCCCGTCAGCACGCCTGGCACGGTCAGCGGCAGCGTCACCTTGCGGAACGTGGTGAACCCGGAGGCGCCCAGGTTAGCCGACGCCTCGCGCAACTGCGGATCGAGCCGTTCGATCGCCGCGTAGAGCGGCAGCACCATCAGCGGCAGGTAGGAGTAGACCAGTCCGGTGATGATGGCGCCCTGGTTGTAGAGCAGCTCGAACGGGCCGAGGCCGACGGCCTCGAACCCGGAGTTGATCAGGCCCGGCCCGTTGAGCAGGATGATCCAGGCGTACATGCGGATGATGAAGTTCGTCCAGAACGGCAGCACGATCGCGATCAGCGCGATCGTCTTCCACTTCCGGGGCAGCTGGGCGATCAGGTAGGCGGTCGGGTAGCCGAACGCCAGCGCGATCAGCGTGGTCAGCGCCGCGATCTTCAGCGAGCCGCCGACGACGCCGAGGTAGAGCGGGTCGGCCAGGCGGGTGAAGTTCTCGGTGGTGAACTCGTAGACCACCCCGCCGAAGCGCCCGCGCTGGAAGAACACGTAGCTGAGCACCAGTGCCAGCGGCACCAGCAGCAGCACGATCAGGTACGTCAGGCCGGGCGCCAGGAAAACGAACGCGCCCAGCCGGTGCCGCCCCCGCGGGGGCGACGCCGGCCGGGCGGCGACTTCTGCCTTCACCGTTGCTACCAACTACTGCTGCCGCTACTGCGCCGTGACCTCGGACGAGAGCCGCGTGTACTTCACCGAGCCCTGGCCCAGGTCGATGATCGACTCACCGTTGAGCAGCTCGGCCGGCTTGATGCCGAGCAGCGAGCCCTCCGGGACCTCGACCTTGTCCATGGCGGCCTTGTTGGGGACCTTGTAGTTGATGTTCGAGGCGGCCCAGCTGTGGATCTCCGGGTCGAGGATGTAGTTGATCAGGGCGTGGGCGGCCTCCTTGTTCTTGGAGGACTTCATGATCACCATGGTGTCCACCCAGAGGTCGCTGCCCTCCTTGGGCACGACGAACTTGATGTTCTTCTTCGGGTCGGTGGTCGGGCACCAGCCGTCCCATGCCACCACCATGACGGCCTCGCCGCTCTTGAGCTTGTCGCCGAACGTCGTGTCGTCGTAGCCGAGCAGGTGCGGCTTGGCCTGGAGCAGAAGGTCCTTGACCTTCGCGATCTCGTCGTCCTTGTCGGTGTTGACCGAGTAGCCGAGCGCCTTGAGCGCGGGCAGGGCCAGCCAGCGCTCGGTGGTCATCATGGTGACCTTCTTGTCGGCCCAGGACGGGGGCTTGAGGATGTCGTTCCAGCTCGTGGGCGGCGACTTCACCAGGTCGGTGCGGTAGCAGATGCCGGTGGTGCCCCAGGTGTAGGGAACGGAGTACCGGTTGCCCTTGTCGTAGGAGAGCTGGGTCGCCTCGGGGTAGAGGTTGGACAGGTTGGGGATCAGCTCGGGGTGGATCGGCTCCAGCAGGCCCTGCTCGTTGAGCGCCTGGGCGTACTGGCCGGACACGAACGCCACGTCGATCCCACTGTCGCCGCCGGCGGTGAGCTTGGTCATCGCCTCCTCGTTGGTGGCGTGCACCGCGATCTTCATGTCGGCGACCTTGAGCTTCTGCTTGACCTTCTCGGGAAGCTCCTTGGGCGTGTAGCCGTCCCACACCGTCACGTTGATCGACTGCTTGGACAGGTCGGCGTTGGGGTTGAGCTGCTCGGCCGTCGCTCGCGGAGCCGCCCCTGGGCTGTCAGTCGATCCACCACCGCACGCCGCGACGGCGAGGGCGAGGCCGGCCACCACTGCTACGGCCGGAAGACGACGGGTGAACCGGATACGGAACACGGCCGGTACTCCTTATTAGTTCCGAGTGGGGGAAGAGGGGGTCTCGCGACCAACCGGGCACATCAGACCAAAGCAGGAGTGTTGCAGCAGAACTCAACATCGGCAAGACTTTTCCCCACATTGTCACCTGGAAGTTTGGTCGCGTTGTTTAACCGAGATTCAATATGGGACCGGTTGCTCTCGCTGGGTGAGACGCCTCTCACCGAGAGGGACCGGGGGCTGTCCGCCTCACTGCTCTCCGCACTGGGAGGTGAGGTGCCGCCGCCGTTCGCCGTGCGCCGGTTCGGTCCGCTGCCAACCTTCTCGTACGGCGACGGGGATCGCCACACCGGGGGCCCGGCGGAGCGCGAATTCGGAAAGCACGTCGACCAGACAAACTATTCGGTCGTGGTGGGTGATCAGGTCGTCGTCAAGTGGTTGACAACCCCCGCGCCCATGCCCCATCCCACACCTGACGTGTTCGCTCACCTCGTCCGGGCGGGCTTCGAGGACACCGCTCCGCCGTACGCGGCCTTGACTCGCGCGGACAAGTCGGGCGAGGTGCTGCTGGCCCTCGTGACCGGCTACCTGCCGCAGGCCCGGGACGGCTGGGAGTGGTGCGTCGACGAGGCGGAGGCGGGTCGCACCGGCTTCGCCGCCGACCTCGGCCGGCTGGCCGCCGACCTCCATCTGGCCCTGTCCACCTTCCCTCGGAGCGACGGGGATCGGACACGGGACCCGAGCCTGCGCGAGGCGGGCGCGAGGGCCGAAGGAGCGCTGCTTGAGGCGCTCGGCCTCACCGGCGGCGAGGACGGCGCGTGGCTGGCGTCGCGGGCCGCCGACCTCAGGCACGAGCTGGAGCCCCTGGCCAGGCCCATCACCAGCCCGCTGATCCGCATCCACGGAGACCTGCACGTGGGCCAGATCCTGCGGTGGCGGGACGGCTACGCCGTGATCGACTTCGACGGCAACCCGACCGTGACCCGCGCGTCGCCGTACCAGCCGGCGGCCCGCGACGTGGCCCAGCTCGCCACCAGCCTGGAGCACGTGGCCCAGGTCGCGATCAGCCGGCGCGGCACCCCGCCCGGCGAGGCCGTGCGCTGGGCGCGCGAGGCCCGTGACGCCG
>NZ_QNFZ01000983.1 GCF_003313395.1 Nonomuraea lactucae
CCCGCGCGGGCCGCCCGAGCGGTGCGGCGGATGCCCGGTGACGGTCCCGTCGCCCAGCTCGTACGGCGGGCGTTCGCCGAGCTGCCGGAGCCGGAGCCGGTGCCCGGCCTGCTCACCCACGGCGACTGGCACCTGGGCCAGCTCGTCCGGCGGGAGGACCGCTGGCTGCTCATCGACGTCGACGACCTGGGCGTCGGCGACCCGGCCTGGGACCTGGCCAGGCCCGCCGCCTGGTACGCCGCCGGGCTGCTGGACCCGGACGTGTGGCGCCGGTTCCTCGGGGCGTACCTCGCCTCGGGAGGGCCGGCCCTGTCCGGCGGCCTGGACGGCCTGTCCGGCGGCGAGGACCCGTGGCGACGGCTCGACCTACCCGCCCGGGCACTGACGGTTCAGCTGGCCGCCGTAGCGGTGTTCAACGCCCACCGCGACGGGCGGGAACTGGACGACGTGGAGCATTCGTTAGTCGAGTCGTGCAACAGAATCGTCCGAGCGTGACGGGGTTGCGCGCGGTAGGTTTTCCCTCACAGACCCGAGGCCAAGGAGACCGACTAGACATGCAGTGCCCCAAATGCCGCGGCAACATGCGCACATATGAGCGCAACGGCGTCCACATCGAGCAGTGTGACAACTGCCGAGGGATCTTCCTCGACTATGGCGAGCTTGAGACGCTGACCAGGATGGAGGCCAGCTACCACTCCGCTCCCCCGCCCCCCGCGCCCGGCCCGGCGTGGGGCGCGCCGCACGGCGGCCACCACGGCGGCCACTACGGCCACCACCGCCAGCGCAGCTGGGTGGGGATGCTGTTCTCGTCCTGATCCCATGGGGGGTGAGGCCACGCACGCGCCATACGTCCGCGGCCTCACCCATGTCCGAGGGTCGGACTTCCCTGGAGCCTGAAGGTCAGGCTGCGATGTCGTTGATCCGGTGGATGCACGAGCAGGGGCAGCCGAATCATCGGGGTCGGGCCCCACAGAGGGATGTTCAGTGACGTCAGCGCTCGCTCCACCTGGAGGCCGACGTCCGGGATCGTGGTGCTGGCCCGCTTCATACCGTTGATCAGTTGCGTCATCAGCGTGGGGTTGATGCCGACCGTGGGGCTCATCGAGGGGCCGCTCCCTGGCTCGGCTGGGACGGCTGGGACGGCTGGAGGGAGTCCAGCAGGGACAAGGCTCGGGTGAACAGGTCCTTGAACGCCCGATCCCACGCGCCTAGATCGGCAGCGAGCCTGTCTCCGGCCTCGCCCTTGAGCGCACCGTCATCGACCAGACGGGCGAGCGCGATCACGTCATCCCCATGCTGATCGCGTAATCGCTCGATGTGACGCCGGGCGGTGTCGATCTCTTCCTGCGTCGCCAGCATCGCCCGTTCTCGTAGAAGGTGGGAGATGCCGGGGTCAATGGCATGGTAACCACTGGAATGTCGGGGTTGAAGCTGAGTGCTGCATACCCTGCGATCCCTATGGATAAGTGGGTTATCGGCGCCCCGAAATCGGCATCACGTTCTGTATGCATGGTGTAACAATGAGCGTCATGCAGTCCTCCCAACATGACGGCCTCGTCAAGACGTTTATCGACCGCCCTCAGCTGGCGGTGGAGATCCTGCGCGACCTCATGGGCGTAGACCTGCCCGACACCCCACTGATCCACGTGACATCCATGAAAGAGATCATGACGTCGACCGACTGGCCCATCCAGGACCCCTTCTTCCGTCACCTTCACGACCGCGGCCTCGAAGCAGGTCTCGTAGAAGGCGAACCTAAAGGCAGGGCGGAAGGCAAAGCGGAGGAGGCCGCCAGGTCGGTGCTGCTCGTCCTGGCCGCCCGCGGCTTCGACGTCCCCGACGACACCCGCGCCCGGATCACCACGTGCACGGATCTCACCCAACTCGAAACCTGGCTCACCCGCGCCGCCACCGCCCAGACCCTCCAGAATCTGTTCAACGAGCCGGGCTGACAGCGCCCGCAACAGTTAGTTGATGCAGCCCAGAGCAGGACGTGGCCCAGCGCATGGACGCTCCCCGGCCCACCGCGTACGAACTCCGGTGCGACACCGACTCCTCGGCTCCAACTTGCTGTGCCACCAGGAGGAGCGCGGGAGTTCACCGAGGAGGAGCCGACGGAGGATGAGCGAAGCCGAGGGCAACCTGCCCGAGGTCATCAATGCCGCCTCTGAGCGTGGCGCGATCGCGTACCTGACCGATCATGGCCGGCGAGTGGCCGCCATCGTTCCCGCCGACGACGCCTGGTACTGGACACCCAGCTGGCATGCGGCCGAAGCCGAGGCCGACCTGATTTCCGAGACAGCCGCATCCGACGCTTCGACAGCATGGATGACATCTTCGCCGAGAGTGACGCCATTCGTGGGGACACTTCGGTTTAGGGTACGAGCGTTCTGGCTCGTTTCTCGCCTTGATGTGGCGTCTATGCAGTAAGCGCGGCTTGCGACGCCTCGTCCAGATGTTCCGCGACCGTCGCCAGCTTGCCGTGGAGATCCTCTGCGTCGATGGTCGGTAGTAGCTGCACGCATATCTCACATGCATGAAAAGCATTATGCTTACATCATGGATGCCACCTTGCAGGTCAGAGGGCTGGATGCAGAAGTGGTCGCCGAGCTGAAAGCACGGGCCGCACGCAAGCGCATGTCGCTGTCCGCGTATGTGGCCGATATCCTCACCGAGGTCGCCGCCGCTCCAGCCCCGGACACGATCAGAGAACGACTGGAGGCGCTGCGGTCGCTCGGCGGCGGGGCGAGTCACGACGACGTCGTAGCCGAGATACGGAAGATCCGCGAGTCGTGATCGTCATCGACTGTTCGGCGCTCGTCGAGGCCCTGGCCGGAGACGCCCCCGCAGACGAACTGCTCGCTCATGTGGCCGAAAACCGGCTCCACATCCCCTACCTGCTCGACTACGAGTTCCGCAACGCCATGCGCGGCATGCTCCTCGGCGGGAAGCTCGGTGAGGCCCGCGCCGAGGGAGCCCGGATCGTCAAGGCGGGCCTGCCCTTCACCCGCCACGCCGACGACCTGACCGCCGATCGCGCCTGGGACCTGCGAGCGAACTTCAACGGTTACGACGCCACCTACATCGCCCTGGCCGAAGCGCTGGACTGCGTCCTCGTCACCACGGACGAGAAGATTTACAAGGTGGCCCGCAAGTACATCAACGTCGATCTCTGCTGATCTCTCGAATGGCTGGCCACGAACGGTACTGACGACCTGCGTTGGGGGATGTCGATCGAGATTGAGGTTGCGCCCATCAGGACGGGAAGTCGTCCGGGTCCACGCCCGAGGTGCGGGCGTTGCCGCCGCTGATCGCGTGCAGTGTGATCCGCCAGTCGTGCCAGCGGATCCGCGTCGCGGTGAACGTGGTCTTGAACCTCACCGACTCCTGGAACCGCTCGAAGCTGCAGTCGCGGGTGAACGCCCGGCTCTTGCCGTCCCAGTCGGCGCCGTGCGTGAAGAAGATCTTGTAGCTGCCGTCGCTGACGCCTCTGATCTTGAACTTCTTCTTCTTGCGCACGTACACGCTGAGCACCTTGGACTTTCCGCGCACGAGCGTGACCACGGCGTCGCGGCTGTCGCCGTTGTGGATCTGCAGCGAGCTGCGGCCGTTGAGACTGCCCCTGCGGACGAACGAGCCGTTGCCCAGCCGCCTCGACTGCTTGCCCTTGGCCTTGACCGTGACCACGTCGGCCGGGTAGTCGCCCGCCTGCTGCAGCGCCTCGCCCGCCGCGTCGAGGGCCTTGAGCCGGTCGTCGAGGGCGGTCAGGACGGCTCCGGAGGTGCACAGGTCGCGGCTGGCGACCTTGCCGGAGGTGGACGACAGCCCGGCGGCGAACTCGCGCAGGCTCGACACGTACGCGTCGTGCTGGGGGCGCACCTGCTCGGGCGGTGACAGCGCGGCCAGCGCGGTGGCGGCGCCGTCCGTCGCCTGCCCGGCACGTTCCAGGCGGGAGTTGAGCGACTTGACGGAGCGCGCGTCGAGCACGCCTTTGAGCGCGTCGGCCACGGCCTTGTGCTGGGGCGTCAGCTCTCCCTTGTACGCCTCGGGGGCGAGCGCTGCCTGACTGGGGGTGGACGTGACAGAGGGCGCGGCGCTGGAGACGGCGGGGGGCTCTCCGAGACCGCCGGCCACGCCGCTGGCCCGGGGCTCGCCGCCCAGCGGCCCCGAGGTGGTCGCTGTGCACGCGCTGACGGTCAGGCTCGCGAGAACGAGCGCGCAGGGGATCAAGCGGGGGGCAGCCATCTGCCACACTATCGCCCGGTTGATCCCCGAACGTCAATCGCGATCAAGCGAGCTTTCGCTCACAGCCCTTAGATCGCGTCCGCTCACAGCCCTCAGATCGCGTCCGCTCAAAGCCCTCAAGATCGCCTCCGCTCACAGCCCTCGAGATCCAGGCGGGCCAGGACCGTGCCCGACACGTGATGATCAGGTATATCGACTGACGGCCGGGGTGGTTTTAGAGTCGGCAGCATCACACCCAGGATCGGCAGCATCACTCTCAGGAGGACACGCATGTCGAGCATTCCCTCCCTGCTGCGCGACCGGATCGCCGCCACTCCCGACGCCGAGGCATACCGGACGCCGTCGGGCGACGGCTGGACCTCCCTGTCCTGGCGGGAGGTGGGCGAGCGCGTCCGCGGGCTGGCGTTGGGGCTGGCCGCCATCGGCGCGGGCCCCGGCACCAGGGTGGCCATCCTCAGCTCCACCAGGCTCGAGTGGATCCTCGCCGACCTGGCGGTGCTGTCGACCGGCGCGGCCACCACCACGATCTATCCCTCCAACACGGCGGCCGAGTCGGCGTTCGTCATCAACGACTCGGGCAGCACGATCGTCATCGCCGAGGACGACGACCAGGTGGCCAAGGTCCGCTCGGTGCAGAAGGAGCTGCCCGACGTGAGCCACGTCGTGGTGATCGACGGCACGCCGAGCGACGACGGGTGGGTCGTGCGGCTCGACTCGCTGAGCGGCGAGGGCGACTACGAGGCGATGGTCGACGCCATCGGCGCGGGCGACCTGGCCACGCTCATCTACACCTCCGGCACCACCGGGCGCCCCAAGGGCGTGGAGCTGACCCACGACAACTGGCTCTACACGGGCAGCGCGGTCCGCGAGCTCGACCTGCTCTCCGGCGACGACCTGCACTTCCTGTGGCTGCCGCTGTCGCACTCGTTCGGCAAGCTGCTCGAGGTCGTGATGATCGCCGTCGGCGTGCCGACCGCCATCGACGGCAGGCTCGACAAGATCGCCGAGAACCTGGGGGCGCTCAGGCCGACGTTCATGGCCGCGGCGCCGCGCGTCTTCGAGAAGATCCACAACACGGTGGCCGCCACCGTGCAGCGCGAGGGCGGGCTCAAGCTGCGCATCTTCTCGTGGGCGCGGGAGACCGGCCTGCGCGTGGTGCGGGCCCGCCAGCGCGGCGCGGTCATCCCGTTGACCAGCCGGATCGAGTACGCGCTGGCCGACCGGCTGGTCTTCGCCAAGCTGCGCGAGCGGTTCGGCGGGCGCATCCGCTTCTTCATCTCGGGGGCCGCCCCGCTCTCGCAGGACATCGCCGAGTTCTTCGACGCGGCGGGCCTGACGATCCTGGAGGGCTACGGGCTGACCGAGTCGTCGGCCGGAAGCTTCCTCAACCTGCCCGACACGGTGAGGTTCGGCACGGTGGGGCTGCCGCTGCCCGGCACGAAGGTGCGCATCGCCGACGACGGGGAGGTCCTGATCGGCGGGCGCGGCATCATGCGCGGCTACCACGGCCTGCCGGAGGAGACCGCCCAGGCGCTGGACGACGGCTGGCTGCGCACGGGCGACATCGGCGAGCTCGACTCCGCGGGCCGGTTGACGATCACCGACCGCAAGAAGGAGCTGATCAAGACCTCCGGCGGCAAGTACGTCGCGCCGACCTACCTGGAGGGCCGGATCAAGGCGGCCTGCCCGTACGTGTCGCACGTGTTCGTCCACGGCGACCGGCGCAACTACTGCACGGCGCTGGTGACGCTCGAGATGGACGTGGTCAGGCCCTGGGCGGAGGCCGAGGGCCTGCCGCCGGACCCGGAGGAGCTGCGCGTCCACCCGCGCATGCGCGAAGAGGTCCAGAAGGCCGTCGACCAGGTCAACTCGGGCGAGGCCGGCTACGCCACGATCAAGAGGTTCGCCATCCTGGCGGAGGACTTCACCGTGGAGTCCGGTGAGCTGACGCCGAGCCTCAAGATGAAGCGCAAGGCCGTGGAGACCCGCTACGGAAGCACCCTCGACGAGCTCTACGAGCGACCCGCGTAGTCGCCCCGGGGCGGGCGTGGACACGTCCGCCCCCCGCCGCGACGGCTCACAGCACCCGCCTGGCGCCGGGCAGCGACGCACCAGGAAGGCCTCGAAGAGCGCGGGTCAGGAGAGGGAGGGGGTGCGCCGGAGCTGCGCGGCGGCGGCGCGAACCTCGGAGGTGAAGGGGGCGGGGCGCAGCGTGGCGGGGTCGAGGTTGACGTTGACCCGGTAGCCGTCCGCGTGGCGGACCGACCGGTCGGGCGACAGGACGCTGAAGCCGTAGACGCCGCTGGTGCGCCCCATCCGGTCCAACCAGAAGTCGACCAGCACCTCCCCCGCGCCGGCGATCGGCGCATGGTAGGTGATCTTGAACTCGCGCACCGCCACGCACACGTCCTTGAACCGCGACACCGCGGGGTCGATGCTCCAGCCCTGCTCCGCCCAGAAAGCCGAGATGGCCCGCTCGACGAGCAGGGAGTAACGGGAGTTGTGCAGCATGCCTAACACGTCGAGATCGTCGAGGTGTATCTGCACAGGTCGGGTCTGGGTCACGCGGGATCCTCCGGGAGAAGTGCCGGGTCGGTGGCGAGGGCGCGCAGCCGCTGCAGCACGGCGCGGCGGGCACGGGTGTAGACGAGGTCGTGGTCGTGGAGCCGGGACTGGACGACGGCCGCCTCCCCGAGGGCGTCGATCTCGTAGGCGAGCTGGGCGGCGTCCGTGGCGGGCGAGAGCTCGCCCAGCGTCACGGCCTCCGCCACCGTTCGCTCGAGGAACGCGAGCCAGTCGGACGTGATCTCGGCGATCCGGTCTCTCACCGGGCCGGGCCGGTCGTCGAACTCGATCTGGGCCACGAAGAAGAAACAGCCGCCGGGCAGCACCCTGTCGGCGTAGAAGGTCAGGCGGGCCTCGTGCAGCGCCACGACCCGCCGCACCCCGGGGGGCTCACGGAGCCCGGGGGTGACGATCCGCTCGACCCACTGGCGGCACGCCCACTCGATGGCGTCGAGCTGAAGCTGCTGCTTGTCACGCCAGTGCGCGAAGAAGCCGGACTTGCTGACCCCGGCCGCCGCGGCGAGCGTGCCCAGGGTCAGCCCTTCGAGCCCGTGAACCGAGGCGAGCGCCACGGCCCGCCCGAGGATCGCCTCCCGGCTCCGCTCCCCGCGGACCCGGCGGCCATCCGTCTTGGTTTCGGTCATGGCACAACTATATACGACCGACCGGTCGTTCATCTTTCTGGATCCACGATGCGAGACGGCAAACGGGGCATATGCTGACGTGACCACCTTGCCATGGAAGGCGAGCAGGCGAGCCATGAGAGCGGTCATCCGCGACCGATACGGTCCCCGGAGGCGCTGCGCCTCGCGGAGGTCGACCGGCCCGCACCAGGGGGCGACCGAAACGGCCACGCGCGGAGTTCGTCCGCGTGCCGGAGAGCGCCCCGCGGAGAAGCGGCTGAGCGACGGGTCAGGAGCGTTCGAAGGCGGCGAGGAGGCGGTCCGCCGCCAGGGCCGGGGTGAGGGTGCCGGCGAGCACCTCCTCCTCCACCTGCCCCGCGATGGCCGCCACCCGCGGATCGTTGCGCAGCTCCGCCAGCAGCCGGTCGTGCACCAGCGTCCACGTCCAGCGCACCTGCTGGCGGCGGCGCTTGGCGGCCAGGTCCAGGCCCTCCTGGTGCCTCAGGATCCGCTCCCACAGCGCGGGCAGGCCGTCGCCGGTCTCCCCGCTGCAGGTGAGCACCTGCGGCGGCGGGGTGTCCGAGCGGAGCAGCCGCAGCGCGCCGGCCAGCTCGCGCGCCGCCTTGCGGGCCGCGAGGAGGTGCTCGCCGTCCGCCTTGTTGACCGCGACGACGTCCGCCAGCTCCAGCACGCCCTTCTTGATGCCCTGCAGCTGGTCGCCCGTACGGGCCAGCGTGAGCAGCAGGAACGTGTCCACCATGTCGGCGACCGCGGTCTCCGACTGCCCGACTCCCACCGTCTCGACGAGGACGACGTCGAACCCGGCCGCCTCCACCACCACCATCGCCTCCCTGGTGGCCTTGGTCACGCCGCCGAGGGTGCCGGAGGTGGGCGAGGGCCGGATGAACGCCGACGGGTCGGCCGACAGGCGCGACATGCGGGTCTTGTCGCCGAGGATGCTGCCGCCCGTCCTGGTCGAGGACGGGTCCACGGCCAGGACGGCCACCCGGTGCCCCTCGCCGGTGAGCATGGTGCCCAGGGCGTCGATGAACGTGGACTTGCCCACGCCCGGCACCCCCGAGACGCCGACGCGGCGGGCCTGGCCGGCCAGGGGGGTGAGCTCGACGAGGAGGCGCTGGGCCAGCTCGGCGTGGTCGGGCCGCGTGGACTCGACCAGGGTGATCGCACGCGCGATCCACGTCCGGGAGCCGTCCTTCACGCCCCGGACGTAGGACTCGAGCGACCGCATGCGCCTCCCCTTTCCCGCGTCGCGCGGCCCCGCTTGATCAGCGTCGCGCGGCCCTGCATCAATGTCGCGCCGCCCCCCTTGATCAGCCGCGTCGCGCGGCCCCGATTGATCAGCTTAGGGACACTGGTCAGGGTCACGAGTGGTGGCGGGCGCGGAGGTCGTCCAGGAGGCCGAGGGCGGCGTCGGCGATCACCGTGCCCGGGGGGAAGATCGCGGCGGCGCCCGCCGCGCGCAGCTCGTCGAAGTCGCCGGGCGGGACGACCCCGCCCACCACGATCATGATGTCGCCGGCGTCGAGGTCGGCCAGCGCCTGCCGCAGCGCGGGCACCAGCGTGAGGTGCCCGGCGGCCAGCGAGGACACGCCGACGATGTGCACGTCGGCCTCCACGGCCTGGCGGGCGACCTCCTGCGGCGTCTGGAACAGCGGGCCGACGTCCACGTCGAAGCCGAGGTCGGCGAACGCGGTGGCGATCACCTTCTGGCCGCGGTCGTGGCCGTCCTGGCCCATCTTGGCCACGAGGATGCGCGGGCGGCGGCCCTCGGCGCGCTCGAAGTCGGCGCACGCCTGCCGCACCCGCTCGATGACGGCGGAGGGGCCCGCCTCGTCGCGGTACACCCCTGAGATGGTACGGACCTGACCGGCGTGCCTGCCGAACACCCGCTCCAGCGCGTCGGAGATCTCGCCCACGGTCGCCTTGGCGCGGGCGGCGTCGACCGCGAGCTTGAGCAGGTTGTGGTCGAGGCCGGGAGCCGGGTCGCCGGCGGCCTTGGTGAGGGCGTCGAGCGCGCGGGCGACCGCGCCGGCGTCGCGCTCGGCCCGCAGGCGGCGGAGCTTGTCGAGCTGCTGGGCGCGTACGGCGCTGTTGTCGACCTTGAGCACCTCGATCTGCTCGTCGGCGTCGGAGCGGTACTTGTTCACGCCGATGACCGGCTGCCGCCCGGAGTCGATGCGGGCCTGGGCGCGGGCCGCGGCCTCCTCGATGCGCAGCTTGGGCAGCCCCGCCTCGATGGCCCTGGCCATGCCGCCCGCGGCCTCGACCTCCTCGATGTGGGCCCAGGCGCGTTCGGCGAGGTCGTGGGTGAGGCGTTCGACGTAGTAGGAGCCGCCCCACGGGTCGATCACCTTGGTGGTGCCCGACTCCTGCTGGAGCAGGAGCTGGGTGTTGCGGGCGATGCGCGCGGAGAAGTCGGTGGGCAGCGCGAGCGCCTCATCGAGGGCGTTGGTGTGCAGGGACTGGGTGTGGCCCTGGGTGGCGGCCATGGCCTCGACGCAGGTGCGGGCCACGTTGTTGAAGACGTCCTGCGCGGTCAGCGACCAGCCGGAGGTCTGGCAGTGGGTACGCAGCGACAGCGACTTGGGGTTCTTCGCGCCGAAGCCGGAGACGAGCCGCGCCCAGAGCAGCCGGGCGGCGCGCAGCTTGGCGACCTCCATGAAGAAGTTCATGCCGATGCACCAGAAGAACGACAGCCGGGGCGCGAACCGGTCGACGTCCATCCCGGCCGCGACGCCCGCCCTGAGGTACTCGACGCCGTCGGCGAGCGTGTAGGCGAGCTCCAGGTCACAGGTGGCCCCGGCCTCCTGGATGTGGTAGCCGGAGATACTGATGGAGTTGAACTTCGGCATCTTCTCGCTGGTGTAGGAGAAGATGTCCGAGATGATGCGCATCGACGGGGCCGGCGGGTAGATGTAGGTGTTGCGGACCATGAACTCCTTGAGGATGTCGTTCTGGATGGTCCCCGCGAGCTGCTCCGGGGCCACCCCCTGCTCCTCGGCCGCCACGATGTAGAGCGCCAGGACGGGCAGCACCGCCCCGTTCATGGTCATCGACACCGACATCCTGTCGAGCGGGATGCCGTCGAACAGCTGCCGCATGTCGTAGATCGAGTCGATCGCCACCCCGGCCATGCCCACGTCGCCGGCGACCCGCGGGTGGTCGGAGTCGTAGCCGCGGTGCGTCGCCAGGTCGAACGCCACCGACAGGCCCTTCTGCCCGGCCGCGAGGTTGCGCCGATAGAAGGCGTTGGAGTCCTCGGCCGTGGAGAAGCCCGCGTACTGGCGGATCGTCCAGGACTGGTTGACGTACATGGTGGGGTACGGCCCGCGCAGGAAGGGAGCGATGCCCGGACAGGTGCCCAGGAAGTCGAGCCCCTCCAGGTCGGCCGCCGTGTAGAGCGGCTTGACGGCGATGCCCTCGGGCGTGTCCCACACCTCGCCGCCCCCGCGGGCCGCCTCCCCGGGCGTCTCGCCCGGACCGTCCAGCGGGACGCCGGAGAAGTCGGGGATCATCGGGCCACCTCCAGGGCGTCGAACGTCGTGCGGAGCACCTCAAGGGCGTCGCACCCGGCGTGCAGGCGGCCGTCGACGCCCCGGTAGTGCCCCTTCCCCGCCAGCCAGACCATGTGCGCGCCGGCCCGTCTCAGCGCCGCGGCCACGGCCTCGGCGTGCTGCTCGTACATCCGGTCGCTGGAGCACAGGCAGGCGACCGTGGTGCCGCTGATGGCGAAGGCGGTCGCGATCTGGTCGGGGTCGGTCCCGGGGCCGGCGGTCTCGGTGGCCAGGCCGCCCGCCTGGAAGAGGTTCGCGGCGAACGTGGCGCGCGGGGTGTGCGCGGCGACCGGGCCGATCGTGGCCAGGAACACCTTGGGCCGCTCCGGCTGGGCGTCGGCGAGGTCGCGCAGCGCCTCGTACTCCTGGGCGTACCGGACCACCGGCAGCCCGGCCTCCCCTGGGGCCCACGGCGTCTCGGCCGCGGTGGCCTCCCGCGCCCGTGCGGTCCCCGCGCCGGCGGGGCGGCGCAGGGACTTCTCGCCGAGGTTCGGGAACTCGCTGACGCCGGTGATGGTGAAGCGGCGGTGCGCGATGTCGGCGGCGCGGCGCTCCCTGGTCGCGCCGACGCGCTCGGCCACCAGCG
>NZ_QNFZ01000984.1 GCF_003313395.1 Nonomuraea lactucae
CCTGTGGACGCTGCCGCGCGGCGTCCTCGCCCGCGCCGGCTCACCGGTCGCGCTGCTCGCCCCGGCCCACCTGGCCGCCGAGGTGGCGCAGACCGTCCAGAGCGTGTACGGCACGGCGGCCGGGATCGGCGGTACGCGAGACGACCCGGGGGAGGCGTGGCAGAGCTGGCGGGAGGCGCGCCAGGCGCTGCGCATCGCCGAGCACTTCCCCCGCTTCGCGCCCGTGGCCCGCTGGGACGACCTCGGCGTGCACCGTCTCCTGGCCCGGCTCGGCCAGGCGGACCTGCGCGAGCTGGCTGCCGAGACGGCGACCCTGGCCGGCGAGCTGGACGGCGAACTGGCCCACACGGTCGAGACCTACCTGGACCTCGGCGGCCACGCCCAGCGCACGGCCATCGAGCTGGGCATCCACCGCCAGACGCTCTACTACCGGCTCGGCAAGGCGGAGCGGCTGCTCGGCCGGGACCTGTCGGACGGCGACGACCGCCTCGCCGTGCACCTGGGCCTCAAGGCCACCCGCCTGCGCGCCGCCCCTAACTCCAGCTGGTGAAGTCGAGGGTCAGGCGCTGCGGGTTCGCGGGGGTGTAGTGGGCTATCCGGGCGGCGGCGATGTTGCCCTCGGTGGTCCGGACGCAGAAGGCGCCGCCCACGCCGAGGGCCCGCACGTCGACCGTCGTGTCCTGACGGGCCGCCAGGGCGTGGGAGCAGGACTCCTTGGTGGGGGCCGACTTGGGGGCGGAGGCCGTGGGCGCGAAGGCGGCGTTTCCGACGGCGCCGACCAGGTGTGCGGGCAGGGGAGTGGACTCGGTGGGGAAGTACAGGTCGAGACCGCTGATCGCGTCGCCGACGGTCCCCGACTCGAAGTCCAGGTGGTCCTCGGGCCCGAGATCGGCGCGGCCGGTCCGCGGCGAGCCCGCGCTGGGAGGGGCGGCCGTGGCCGGAGGTGTGCCGGTGGCCGCCGATGTCGTGCCGGGCGATCCCGTGGCCGGTGGCGCGGCGTCGGTGGTGGTACGCGGCCACGTGGCGTACACGACACCCGCGACGGCCGCGGCGGCGAGCGGGACGGCCACGAGCAGCGCCCGCCGCCCCCATGAGCGGGGGGAGGAGGCCGGGGCGGCAGGGGGGAGGGCCGGGACCAGGTGGTGGAGCTCGGCCACCAGGCGGGCGATGTCGTAGTCCGCGTTGCGGTGGTGGAGGCGGAGGTGCTGGCACCGGGCCAGCCTGGCGATGTCCGGGGGGAGCTGGTCTTCCGGCGGGAACGCGGCGTCCTCCACGAGTACGGGCAGCACGGGGATGCCGCACCGGAACGCCTCGGCTATCTCGCGGCGTACCCAGTCCTTCTCGTCGTCCAGCAGGCGGCGGCCGGACCTCGACGCGGCCGTCAGCCAGCGCGGGCCGATGACCGCGATCAGGATGTCGGACTTCCGCACCGCGGCCAGGAGCCGTTCGGCGAAGTCCTCGCTCGGGCGGATCGACCGGCCCGCCCGGAACACGACGTCCTCGCCGAACCTCCGGTTGAGCTCCCGATCGAGGAGCACGGCCCAGGCGTTGTCCAGGCCGCGGTAGTTGATGAAGACGCCCGCCACCTCAATGACCTTCGGGGGTCACGCGTGACACGGCAAGGCGCATAGGGGGAGTTTCCCAAGTACGCCGGAAAAGGCAACGGGCAACCCGGTTACGGCTCCGCGGCCGGATGTCACGATGGGCCGGGGGCCGGCCGAAGAGGACTCGAGGGAGGACATTCGATGCCCGCACGCTTACGCCTTCGCGTGTCGACGACCGTGGCCAGGACAGTGGCCAAGACAGTGGCCATTCCGGCGATTCTCCTGCTGCTCGCCGCAGCCGCGTCTCCCGCCCGAGCGGCGACGGCTCAGGCGGCGCCCTGGCACTACCCGTGGGCCGGGATCGTCTACCACGAGATCAGAGTGCCCGGCCAGGAGCGCCCCTGGGAGACCATTTACGGCGCGGAGGCGGACGTCACCATCCCCTGCGTCTCCGACCGCACGCCCACCGGCGTCTACTACGCCTGGGTCGGGCTCGGCGGGTTCACGGGCGGCCGGATCATCCGGGCGGGGCTGGCGGCGCGGAAGCAGTCCGACGGCACCGTGTCGTACTGGACCTGGGTGGAGAACCGCTTCCCCCGGTCGTGGCGCCTCAACCCGCCGAGCGCGGCGGTGCCGCCGGCCCCGGAACCGGAGGACATCGCGATGGCCGACGACGACCTGTGCGGCAAGGAGATAAACGTCGGCGTCTGGGCCAACGGCAGGGTCGTGATCGGCTCGCCCTCCTCACCCATGGACCGGCGGGTCGGACCGATGATCTCGCACGGCCTGGCGCCGACGGCCCAGTTCATCGTCCAGGCCGTGCCCTGGTCCCGGCACCAGGGCACGAACACGTTCCGCGGCACCTTCACATTCACCCGCGCGCACCTGGAGGCGCGGCGGGACACCGGCCGGACGGGCATCGGCTGGCCGGGCCGGCCCGAAACCGGCGGGTCCGAGTGCACCGAGGAGAACGGCCGGGCCACCTGCCAGGTGCTCCAGCCGCGTGACACCAGGGTGGAGCCGATCCTGGACAGACCGGCCACCTTCAGGGTTCGCGTCCGCTAGCTGCCGGCACAGCCGGCCCGCTCAGGCGCAGGCGGCCTCGTACACGCGCAGGAGCTCCTGGCTCACCCGCTCCCACGAGTAGCGGGAGCGGGCCCGGTCGGCGCCCGCGTAGCCGAGCGCGGTGCGCAGAGTCGCGTCCGACAGCAGCTCGCGCGCCAGCCGCGCGATGCGCGCCGGACGGTCCGGCGGCACCAGCAGGCCGGTGACGCCGTCGATGACCGAGTCGAGGTGCGCGCCGACGGCCGAGGCGATCACCGGCACGCCGCAGGCCATCGCCTCCAGCGCGACCGTGCCCGTCACGGCCTCGCGCGGCACCGTCACCACGGCGTCCGCGCCGCGCATGAGCTTCGGCACCGCGGCCCGCTTCACCTGGCCCAGCAGCGTCACCCGGTCGGCGACGCCGAGCTGCTCGGCCAGGGTGCGCAGGCGCCGCGCCTCCCTGTCGTCGTCGAGCTGCTCGGCCTCGGGCCCGCCGGCGATGACGAGCTCGACGTCCGACAGCCCCTGCAGCGCGCGGACGATCGTGTGCGCGCCCCGGTCGGGGGAGAGGGGGCCGACGTGCACCAGTCGCTTGCGCGGACCGCGCGTGGCCGCGGGGCCCTGCCGGTGGAAGCGGTCGGTGTCCACGCCCGGCGGGACGATGGCGATGTGGTTGCGCGGCACGCCGAGCCGGATCAGCGCGGAGCCCTCGTCGTTCGAGCCGGCGATGACCGCGTTGGCGCGGCGGCCGAGCGCCCGCTCCAGCTTCATGTGGGCCGGGTCGACCGTGTGGAACGTCTGGGTGACGGGCACGTCCATGCCCGTGGCCCCGGCGACCGCGGCGAGCCCGCCGGTCCAGGAGTAGGCGTGGATGACGTCCGGCCGCTCCTCGTGCCATCGCATGCTCAGGTGCAGGCCGACGTCGTTGAGGTACGGCACGACGTCGTCGGCGGACAGGCTCCGCGCCGGTCCCACGTCGATGTGCTCCACCACGACCCCCGGGGCCACCCGCGTCCTGGGCTTGCCCTCGGCGTTGTCACGGCGGGAGTAGATGGTGACGGTGTGGTCGCGCCCCAGCTCGCGCGCCACGGAGAGCAGGTGGTGGCGCTTGTTGCCGGAGACGGAAGCGACGATCGCGATATTCATGGCACACCTCAGCAGCGTGGAAACAGCCTTCAAGGTGTGCCTGCGTCTTAGGCACGGATATCTGCCCTCAAGACTTTACCCATGTCCGGCTGATCCGCAAACCCCGACAGTGCGGACTTGTTGCCCAAAAGCCGCGAAGTTCCGCTCAGGCGCCGCGCAGGGCCAGGATGACGATCTCGTCCCACACCTGACCGCCGGAGAACGCGTGCCGGTCGGCCTCCACCGCCTTGACCACCGTGGACGGGGCCTGACCCGCGCACCTGCCGAGCACGTCGGCCAGCCGCTCCTCCCCGTACGGCTCGCCCAGGTCGTTCCTTGACGAGATCAGGCCCTCGGAATAGAGCACCAGCGTCTCGCCCACGGAGACGGTGATCTCCTCCACGCTCGTCTCGGCCACGGGTGAGATGCCCAATGGCACGCCGCCACCCGAAGCGAACCGCACGCTCCCGTCGGGCTGCAGCAGCGCCGCCGGATGGTGGCCCGCCGACGACAGGCGGATCCCGCGCCCCTTGACGAACCCCGCCACCGCCATCACGAACATGCCGGTGCCCTGCCTGACCAGGGCCTCGTTCACGTTGCGCACGACCACGTCGGGATCGGTCTCCCACGCGGCCAGCACCCTCAGTCCACCCCTGACCATCGCGCTGACCGACGCCGCCTCCTCGCCCTTGCCGACGGCGCCGCCCAGGGCGAACCCCCAGCCGTCGGCCACGGGGAACACGTCGTAGAACTCGGCGCCCACCGACGCGCCGGGGTGGTAGATCGCGCTCGCCTCGTACCCGGGCACGTCCGGCAGCTTGCGCGGCGCGACGCTCGCCGACAGCGCGTCGGCCGCCTGCGACCGGCTCTGGAAGCTGCGCTGCGCCCGGACCGCGAGCCCGAGCTGCAGCCCCACCTCCTGCATGACGGCCAGGTCGGCCAGGGTGAACGGCTGCCGGTCGTGCTCCCTGACCAGCGTCAGCGCCCCGTCACCCGAGCCGATCGGCACGCACAGCAGCGAGCCCGCGCCCATCACCGTCAGCAGCGGCCCGTCGGCGCAGAACCCGAGCAGCGTCTCGTCGTCCACCATCTCGTGCACCACGCCGGTGCCGCGCTCCAGCACCTGCGTCACCACCTGGCTCGTGGCCGGCTCGGCGCGTTCCACCTGCCGGACCAGGCCGCCCAGCGGGTGGTCCTTGGGCGCGACCACGACCTGCCGGCGCGGCATCCCGTCACGCACCATGTCGGCGATCACCCAGTCGGCCCAGCCGGCCGCCAGCAGACGCGCCGCCCGCGACAGCGCCACCGGCTGCCGCAGCGCCTCCTCGTCCAGCAGCAGGGCCGCCACCCTGGCCAGCAGGTCCTGGCGCTTGGCCGCGGCCATCAGCAGGACACCGTCCGAGAGCTCCGGCCGCTCCGCGCGCGGCCCGGGCAGCTGCACCTCGGTCGGCAGCGCCACGGCCGCCACCATCTGCTGTGGCTCGCCCGGCATCGTCAGCCGGGTCAGCGCCAGCTGCACCGTGTGCGTCCGGCCCTGGTGCGCCAGCCGCGTCTCGAACGCCGCCGGCTGCCCCGTCTGCAGCACCGACGTCAGGTGCGAGCGGAACGCCGCCCGCCTGGACACGTCGACCAGCAGGGGGAACGACCGGCCGACCAGGTAGCCGTCGGGGCTGCCGAGCACCCGCGAGGTCTCGCCGTTGATGCGCCGGACCACACCGCCGCCATCGAGCACGATCACCGGCACCGGGAACGCCTTGAACACCTGCCGCAGCAGCTTGAGCTCACGCTGCGGCCCGTCCTTGCGGCCGTTCTGCCGTTTGGAGGCTGATTTGTGCAGCTCGGCTCTCGCCTCGGCCAGCAACTCGGCCGCGGTGTCGAGCTCCGCGAGCGCGGCGTCCAGCGTGGGAGCGAGCTCGGAGGGGTAAGCCGTCCTCGCCTCACGCAAGGAGGAGACGCGCGCGGTCAGCGCGTCCAGAGCGTGTTCGAGGTCCGGCATAGTCATTCTCTGACGCTACGCCACGCTGGATAATGGTAGCCATAAGGGGTAGGGGCTTGTACCTATGGAATCGACGGCGATGATCACCCCCGCGCTGGCCCGTGACCTGGCGGGACTCGGCCGGCTCGGCGCCGACACCTCCACCGAGAGCGTGCTGCGCGGGCTCACCACGGCGCTGGCCGGAGGCGTGCCCGGCTGTTCGGGAGGCTCGGCGGAGCACTGGCGCGACCACCGCGTACTCGTGTCGGGCTCCCACAGCGAGCTCATCATGCTGGTCGAGGCCGAGCGGAGCCTCGGCGAGGGCCCCTCCACCGACGCCCGCCAGACCGGCGGCCGTGTCGTCGTCGGCGACGTGCTCGCCGACGGCCGCTGGCCCCGATACGCCGCCCTGGCCACCCGCTGGGGGGTGCGCTCGGTGCTGACCCTGCCCATCAAGGTGCCCCCCGCGCTGCTCGTGGTCGGCCTCTACTCCGTACGGCCCGGCGCGTTCTCCCCGGTGGGCGTCCACGCGCTGGCCGACATGCTGACCGAGCAGGTCGGCGTGGCCATGGCCAACATGTGGGACTTCGAGGAGGTGCGCACCGACGCCGCCCAGCTCCAGGAGGCCCTGGCCGGCCGGGCCCTCATCGACCAGGCCAAGGGCATCATCATGCAGACCAGCGGGTGCACCGCGGAGGCCGCCTTCGAGGAACTGCGCCGGATCTCCCAGCACCACCAGGTCAAGGTGGCCGACCTGGCCCGGCTGCTGGTCGACGAGCACCAGCGCAAGACGCGGCTCCGGCCGCCCGGTGAAGCCGTGAACTAGCCGATGGCGGCCAGGGCGTCGTCGAGCGTCTCGAAGATCGGCAGCCGCTGCGCCAGCCCGGTGATCCACATCACCTTCGACTTGGAGTACTCGACACCCACCAGGGCGAACCTCGACCCCGACGCCAGGCTCGTCTGCCACTGGTGGACGATCAGCCCCAGCGCCCGCGAGTCCATGAACGTCACCCCCGCCAGGTCCAGCACCAGATCGGCGCCCGCCAGGGACAGGTAGTCGGCGAACTGCTCGCGCGTCGTGGCGTCGAGCACGCCGTCGACCTTGACGACGGTGATCTCGTCCACTGTCGACGAGGTCAGGCTCAGGGCGGCCGTTGAGCTCTCACCGTTCTCCGGCATTGTCACGAAGCAACCCTACTGTTACCGCGGTGGGGGTGAATACATCCCGTGGAACGGGGGATACTAGAGCCGAAGTCCAGCAGAGGGCTTCCGTCTCGTACTTGACGCGAGGTGTGCCTCTGCCTGGGCTTTTTCTGTTGGCGGAGGCCACCCCTGCGACCCATATGAGGAGCAGCGATGGCTGTGCAGGAATACGTTCTCGAGGAGATGACCGCCGAAGAGCTCCTGGCCGAGATGGTCAGGGAAGACACCCCCGACAGCCTGAGGGAACGGCTGCGCGAGCGCATCGTGGAGATGCACCGCCCGCTCGCCATGGAGATCGCCCGGCGCTACCGCTACCGCGGCGAGCCGCTGGAGGACCTGCTGCAGGCGGCGTACGTCGGCTTGATGAAGGCCGTCAACGGCTTCGACCCCACGCTCGGCCACGCGTTCAGGGGCTACGCCGTCGTCACGATGACGGGAGAGGTCAAGCGCCACTTCCGCGACCGTACCTGGGCCATCCGGGTGCCGCGCCTCTACCAGGAGCGGCGTTCGGAGCTCAACCGGCTCGTCGCCGACCTCAGCCAGACCCTCGGCCGCTCCCCGACCGTGGCCGAACTCGCGGCCAAGATGAACATCTCCGAGGAGGACGTCCTGCTGACCCTCGACGCTTCGGCCGCGTACAGCACGCTGTCGCTCGACGCGCCGCTCGGCACCGACGACGACGCCGCGTCGCTGGGCGACGTGATCCCGGAGGACGACGACACCCTGAGTACGATGGTCGACCGGGAGGCGGTCAAGCCGCTCATCGACGCGCTGCCGTCCCGCGAGAAGCACATCCTCCTGCTGCGCTTCTTCGGCAACATGACCCAGGCCGAGATCGCGGCGGAGTTCGGCATATCTCAGATGCACGTGTCGAGGATCCTGCGTAAAGTCCTCGACCAGTTGCGCACGGAGCTGCTCGTCGGCTGAGAGGGCGGATCGCCGGGTGAACGAGGACCACCATCCTCACGACGCGGGTCATACCAGCCCGCCGCCCGGCGCGCCCGTGAAAACGCTCCGATTCCGGCTGCCGGACCTGCCGCGGGTCCGGCAGTTCGCTGAGCGGGAGGCCCGCGGAGCCGGCATGCCGGAGGACGCCATCGGCGACTTCGTCATCGCGGTCAACGAGGTGGCCACCAACGCCGTCACCCACGGCACGGACGACGGGCGGGTGCGCCTCTGGGCCGACGCAGGTGAGGTCGTGGTCGAGGTGCACGACGGGGGCTCCTGGAAGCCCGGCCCCATGCCGGACTCCGTGGGCGGGATGGGGCTGTGGGTGGCGCGGCTGCTCGCCCACGAGCTGAGCCTTCGGGTCGGCGCCGACGGCAGCACGGTCGTCATGCGCTTCGCCGGCAAGAGATAGCCCATCCCCGGCACGGAACGGCCACCCGTGCCGGGGGTTCAGGCACGGGTGGCCGGGTCATGGCAGGTCCATCCGGGGGTCTATCGGCGGGTACGGCCGCGCCATCCGCTGTAGCTGCTGCGGATGCTCGCCGTACCCACTCCGGCCTGGTGCAGCGCCAGCAGCGTCAGGCCCAGCAGCATGAAGGTCGTGCCGGAGATCCCACCGGCGATCCTGGTGTTCAGCAGATCGAGCAGGAAACCCAGCCCGAAGATGATCGCCGCGACGATCGCGAGCATGGCAACCTCACCTCGTCCCAGGGCCGGAGAGGGTCAGCAGCCGCTCCAGCACGCTCCGATATTCACGCAGCGCCAGGCGGAGCTGCTCCGTGTCGCTCTCACCGACGCTCTCCCACCGGCCGCGCAGCTCGCCCGTGTGGGCGCTCAGCGCGGCGGTGAGCGACTCGACGACCTCCCCGACCAGCCCGTCGGCCCGCTTGACGGCCTCGCCCGGGTCGTCCACGAACGCCGCCTGCAGGTCACGCCAGCGAGCCTGCACCTCGGCCGGATCCCGGTCGAACAGCACCGTCGCCGCCTGGGGGGCGGCGTGCGACGGCACTCCACCCGTCTCACCTGTCTCCACCACCGGCATGTCGCCGGGAGCGCCGTACGGGTCCTTGTAGTCCCTGGCGTGCGGGTCGCCCTCTCCCTCGTGGCCGGAGCCGTGAACCAGCACATCACCCTCGGCGGCCTGAGCCCCCTGGGGCGCCTGGGGTGCCTGGGGTGCCTGGGATGCCTGGGATGCCTGGACCGGCGTGTCGTCCACCGGCGCATCCTCCCTGGTCTCCTCGACGACCCTCAGGTCATCGGCGTCCCCTGCCCGGTCGTGATCGTTCGGCATGTCGTCGCCCTGCTCTCTCCGCTGCGACGGCAATCTCAGCTCGTCGCCCATATCGGATCACCGTCCTCGCGTGGTCTCTTCCAGCAGTTCCGTGAACAGCGCGCGGTAGTGCACCATCGCCTGCCGGAGCTCCTCCGTGGAGGCCTCCTTCCTGGCGGCGCGCCCGCTGATCTCGTGCGCCTTGCGGTAGTGGTCGAGGGTGGCGGCATGCCCGACGGACAGGTAGGCCACCCGCGCCTCGAAGTCGTCGGTCGGGTATCCCCGCTCCGCCATGACCGCCGCGACCAGCTGGTCAGCCTCGGTCACCGCGAAGCTGGGCGCGTCCACGAACCGCTCCTGGACGTCGCCCCACCGCTTGGCGTAGGTGTCGCGTGACTCCTCCGCCAGCGGCCGGATGTCGAGCTCGGCGTGCCGCTGCTCACGGTGGAGCAGTTCCTGTTCCGCCTCCCGCCTGGTGTCGTGCTCGGCCACCAGGCGTTCGTACTCGGGGCCGAAACGTGTGCGGAGGCGGCTGCGGCGCTGCTGCTGGAGCACCAAGTAGCCGACTGCGGCGACCGCCACCACCGCGACCACGACGACGGCCACCCAGATGTAGGTGGACATGATGTTCGCCTCCGGTCTCTGTGTCGAGACCAGCGACTGCCCCCGAACGCGCTCTCGAAACGCGCCCGTCAGCCCCCTTCCAGTGCCCTCCTGGCAGAAGCGAGCACCGCGGCGACATGTGAGCCTCCCGGCGCCGCCGGCACCTCCCGGAACCCCTCGGCCGGGTCGTACGCGACGTCCAGCCCCGCGTCGACCAGCCGCTGAGCCCACCGCAGAGCCGTGTTCAACCGCTCGGACGCGGGCGGCCTCCCCTGGGCGGCGGCCGACAGGTTACGCAGGTTCGTCGCCGGCCCCGACCTTCCACGGGACGGCCCGGCTGTGGTCGAGCATCGGCTTGGCCAGCCCGGCGGCCCGCTTGGCCTGCAGCACCCCGGACTCGCTCACCCCGAAGCGCGCGGCCAGCTCCTGCACGCTCAACCCCTGGGCCACGAGCCTCGCCAGCTCCCCCCGATCGATCGTCGGCCTCCGCCCCACCGACCTACCTCCGCTCCCGTCCGGCCGCCGTACACGGTGTGCGCGTGCGCCTGCGATGTGCGCTAAGGTTATGACGTCCCGCCTCACAGGGGGCGGCCGACACAACCGGGACGTAGCGCAGCTTGGTAGCGCACTTGACTGGGGGTCAAGGGGTCGCAGGTTCAAATCCTGTCGTCCCGACCAGATTCTCGCTGGTCGAGCAGGGTGTCACTCCTTAGGGTGACACCCTTTCGCATTGCTGGGTGACTAACTGAGTGACTATCGCCTGCGGTCACGTGAAGATCCGGTCCATGGCTTCCGCGCCTTGGAGGAGTACGGGGCGAATCTGCTTGCGGTAGACGGTCTCGGTGACCGCCGTCCCGCTGTGGCCGACGAGCCGCGCGATGTCCTCCAGGGGCACGCCGGAATCGGAGAGCAACGAGACGAAGCTGTGCCGCATCTCGAGTGGCGTCCAGTAGTACGGCGGGAGCCCTGCGGCCTTGACGATCTGCCGGAAGGATCGCCGGATGTCGTGGGCGTCGAGGGGAGTACCCACGGCGGAGGCGAAGACAAGGCCGTGTTCCTCCCACCGCTTGCCCGCGTCCCCCTTGTCCTGGAGTGGCTGGGCTCGGTGCGCTCTCAGCGCCTCCACGCACCGCCTGGGCAGTGCCAGCGAACGCCGGGAGCGTCTGGTCTCGGTGTCTCCGCCAGCCCGCACCCTTGCCGATGCGCAGCACCGTTACGTCGTCGCTGCCTGGTCCCGTGAGGTGGGGCTTTAGGTGGTTCATGCCCTCGCGTTCGGCGTCGCTGGGCACGCTGACGGATTCCCAGCCGTTGGAGATCATCTTGTGGGCGGGGCTCAGGAAGTCGGCGTGTGTGGATTGGCCGATCAAGATGAGCCGCCGTTCGGCGCGGGGGCGGACGAAGGTTCCTCGACCATGCGCGGGGCCGCAGCGTCGTCTATCGCTTCGCCTACTGGCAGAGCACCTCCAACCGCGTCCGTATCGCCCTGCACTCCACCGTCATCACCGACCTCATCGGGACGGTCACCGGACAGGGACGCGAACGCACGGTCAGCCTGGATATCGAGCCCGCCGACTACTACAGCCATCTTGAGAAGACCCACGGGCCGTTGCGCTGGACCACCACCGTGCACTCGGCCATGCCCTACGGTGGAGTCACCGAGGACCTGGAGATGGAGGCCACCGGCACCCGGCTGCTCGTCGTCCGGCGGATCATGCACAGCCACGACGGCCGCCCCCTGGAGTACACCGAGATCCAAGCACCCGGCGACCGGTTCGAAGCCGCAGCCACCGTCGAAGGCGATGCCGACGCAGACGGGTATGTCGCCCTGCGGATATGACTGGTTCAGAGTTTCTTTACTGGTTCAAGGGCTCGCTTCACTCGCCGCGCGGCCGCCCGCTCCGGGCGGCCAGCGCGCCGGGCTGCGGCCTGAGGGCCGGTCC
>NZ_QNFZ01000985.1 GCF_003313395.1 Nonomuraea lactucae
CAGGCCCGGTCCGGGGGCGCAGGCGGCGACCGCCCAGGCAAGGCAGGCGGCCAGGCCGGCGACCACGCGGGCGGCGGCCGAGGTCGTGCGCCGCCGAACGGGGGGTGGCATGCAACAGAGCGTGACAGCGCCTGATTACCGTGCGGTTGCGAAACGGGCGGCCGATCCGTTACGCCCGGCGGCCCCGGAACCCCGCCGTCCCGCCTCCCTCCGGAGGGCGTTCCACGGCTTTCGACGGCCATGATCCGGAAAGGCGGAGCCCCGCCACGTAACTCAAAAATTGGTGTAAACCAATTGGTATAAACCAATTGGCTGGTCAGCGGACTATAAATTGGATTAGACCGCTAGGGGTCGGTTTACCTGGGGAAACGATGACTTAACCGTTGAGTGCAGTTTCTTCATCATTCCCGCCGGTAGAGTCCCGGGCAGAGGCGTTGATTGGAGCTGTGGTGGCCAAGTACGTTTATGACTTCACCGAGGGCAACAGGGATCTCAAGGACCTACTCGGCGGCAAGGGCGCGAACCTCGCCGAAATGACCAACCTCGGGCTGCCGGTTCCTCCCGGGTTCACGATCACTTCGGAGGCGTGCCGCCACTACCTGGCCGAGGGCGCGCTGCCCGAGGGCTTGGAAGAGGAGGTCGCCCGGCACCTGAGCGCCCTGGAGGGCGCGATGGGGCGCAGGCTCGGCCAGACCGACGACCCCCTGCTGGTCAGCGTCCGCTCCGGCGCCAAGTTCTCCATGCCCGGGATGATGGAGACGGTCCTCAACATCGGCCTCAACGACGAGTCCGTGCACGGCCTGGCCAAGCAGGCCGGCGGCAACGAGCGCTTCGCCTGGGACTCCTACCGGCGGCTCATCCAGATGTTCGGCAAGACCGTGCTCGGCATCGACGGGGAGCACTTCGAGCAGGCACTCGACGACCTCAAGGGCGACCGGCAGGACACCGACCTGGGCGCGGGCGAGCTGAAGGGGCTCGTCGAGGCGTTCAAGGGCATCGTGCGCGAGCAGACCGGCAAGGAGTTCCCCGCCGAGCCGCGCGAGCAGATGCGCCTGGCCGTCATGGCCGTCTTCGACTCCTGGAACGCCCCGCGCGCCGTCCTCTACCGGCGCCAGGAGCGCATCCCAGCCGACCTCGGCACCGCCGTCAACATCGTGGCCATGGTCTTCGGCAACTGCGGCAACGACTCGGGCACCGGTGTCGCCTTCACCCGCGACCCCGGCTCCGGTCAGCAGGGCATCTACGGCGACTACCTGCAGAACGCCCAGGGCGAGGACGTGGTCGCGGGCATCCGCAACACGATCCCGCTGCAGGATCTGGAGCGCATCGACAAGCGGTGCTACGACGAGCTCCTGCAGATCATGGAGACGCTCGAGAACCACTACCGAGACCTGTGCGACATCGAGTTCACCGTCGAGCGCGGCAGGCTCTGGATGCTGCAGACCCGCGTGGGCAAGCGCACCGCCGCCGCCGCGTTCCGCATCGCCATGCAGCTCGTCGACCAGGGCCTCATCACGATCGACGAGGCCGTCACGCGGGTCACCGGTGACCAGCTCGCGCAGCTGATGTTCCCGCGCTTCGACGCCAAGGCCACCAAGAACAAGATCGCCAAGGGGATGAACGCCTCGCCCGGCGCGGCCGTCGGCAAGGCCGTCTTCTCCTCGGAGCGGGCCGTCGAGCTGGCCGGGCAGGGCGAGGACGTCATCCTGGTGCGCCGCGAGACCAACCCCGACGACCTCTCCGGCATGATCGCCGCGCGCGGCGTCCTCACCAGCCGCGGCGGCAAGACCTCGCACGCCGCCGTCGTCGCCCGCGGCATGGGCAAGACCTGCGTCTGCGGGGCCGAGGAGCTCGAGGTGTCGGTCGCCGAGCGCAGGTTCACCGCGCCGGGCGGCGTGGTCGTCGGCGAGGGCGACGTCATCTCGATCGACGGCACCACCGGCGAGGTGTTCCTCGGCGAGGTGCCGGTCGCCGACTCCCCGGTGGTCGAGTACTTCGAGCGCGGGGGCGCGCTCGGGGCGGACGAGGCGCGCGCCGGCGGGCGCGACCATGAGGCCGGCGGGCACGAGCATGAGGACGAGCAGCGCGGCTCCGCCCAGGACGACGGCCTCGTCAAGGCCGTGGACCGGATCATGCGGCACGCCGACTCCGTCCGCCGGCTCAAGGTGCGGGCCAACGCCGACAACCCGGAGGACTCGGCCAGGGCCCGCCGGTTCGGCGCGGAGGGGATCGGGCTGTGCCGTACCGAGCACATGTTCCTGGGCGAGCGCAGGCAGCTCGTCGAGGACCTCGTGCTGGCGTCGGGCGGCGAGGAACGGCAGGCGGCCCTTGACGCGCTGGAGCCGCTCCAGAAGTCCGACTTCATGGGGATCTTCCAGGCGATGGGCGGCCTGCCGGTGACGGTGCGCCTCATCGACCCGCCCCTGCACGAGTTCCTGCCCGACCTCACCGACCTGTCCGTACGGGTCGCGCTGGCCGAGGCCGGCTCCGGCGAGGTCTCGGACAAGGACCGGAAGCTGCTGGCCGCCGTCAAGAGGCTGCACGAGCAGAATCCCATGCTGGGACTGCGCGGCGTACGGCTCGGGCTGGTGATCCCCGGCCTGTTCGCCATGCAGGTGCGGGCCATCGCCCAGGCCGCCAAGGAGGTGCCCGGGGCCAGGCCCGAGATCATGATCCCGCTCGTCGCCGCCGTGCAGGAGCTGGAGGCCGTCCGCGAGGAGGCCGTCTCCATCCTCGCCGAGGCAGGCGTGGACGCCCTGATCGGCACCATGATCGAGACTCCCAGGGCCGCGCTCACCGCCGGCCAGGTCGCCGAGGCCGCCCAGTTCTTCTCGTTCGGCACCAACGACCTGACCCAGATGACGTGGGGCTTCTCCCGTGACGACGTCGAGGCCGCCTTCTTCTCCCGCTACCTGGAGCTGGGCATCTTCGGCGTGTCCCCGTTCGAGACACTCGACCGCGACGGCGTCGGACGCCTGGTCCGGCTCGCCGCCGAGGAGGGTCGCGAGGTCAGGCCCGACCTCAAGGTGGGCATCTGCGGCGAGCACGGCGGCGACCCCGACTCGGTCCACTTCTGCCACGACGCGGGGCTCGACTACGTGTCGTGCTCGCCGTTCCGCATCCCGGTCGCCCGCCTGGAGGCCGCGCGGGCGGCCCTGAGCGACAACGACTCCGACACCCGCTAGAGAACCCGCGAAGGGAACGCCGCGTTCGCTCCCTCGCCCGACTGCTGGACTGAATGCGCCTGCTCCGGTCCGGCAGTCGGGCGAGGGAGCGAACCCCATGCCGCCTCCACACCGATAGAAGGTGAGGGCTGGAAGCAGCCCAAGGAGGAAGTGAGCCATATGAGAGATCACCCGAACCGCCCGGCCGCCCGGCAAGATCGGCTCTATCGCCGCCACGCGCCAGCCGTACAGGGTTACGTCGCGCGCAGGCTGGGGCCGCAGGCGGCCGAGGATGTCGTGGCGGAGACCTTCATGGCGGCCTTCCGGGCACGGGGCAGGTACGACACCAGCCGGGAGGAAGCCCGGGCCTGGCTGTCCGGCATCGCCACCCGGGAGATCGCGGCCAGGAAGCGGGTCGAACGGTCGTGGTACCGGAAGGTCGAGGTGGCCTGCCCGGATCCGCCGGTGTCCTGCTCGGCGGTGTGACGGGTGGGCGCCGTCGCCGGAGCCTTCGCGTCGCGATCTCGATTGGAGCCATCACGGTGGCCGCCGCCGGCACGGTGGCGGTGCGGTCGATCGACCAGTTCGCGTGGCGTCCCGCCGTGCCCCCCGTCAAGGCGAACCTGACCGCGCGCTCGATCCTGCTCGCGGCAGCCAAGGAGTCCAGCATGACCTCATTCAGCCCACCCGACCCGTCGTCCTTCGTGTACACCAAGTTCGTCCAGACGAACCGGGGTCTCTCCATGGGCGGCACCGAGATGTGGCTGTCGGCGGACGGATCCAAGGACGGCGTCGCCGGGCAGACCGTGGACCTGACACAGCTCGCCGCGCAGCTCAAGGAGGCGGGACAGCCGTTGCCTGAGCCGATGACGGGTTCGGTGCGCGAAGAGCGGTTCACCGCCTTCCCGCTCAGGCGGTGCGCCTCGGCTGATCGTCCTGCGTCCGGGGACTGCGCGCCGCCTGGGTACGTGGCGCAGGCTCCCACCGACGCCGCGTCCATGCGCGCCTACCTGTTCCGCGGTCAGAACGGCAGGCGAACCGGCGGTCAAGTGGCCTGGAGCCGGGCGTTCGGCCTGCTGCCTCCTCGGCTTCTGGCGCCGGAATCCAGGACCGCACTGTTCCAGACACTGGCCGACATGCCGGGCATGACCGTCGAGCAGAACGTGACCATGCCGGCTCTCCCCAAGAGGTGGGGAGTCGCCGTCGTGTCAGCAGGCGCCGAGGTCGCCTCCATGGCCATCCTGGGCACCGGGTTGGTGGCCGACGCCGGTCTGCGGCCGGACGGGACGCGTGCGGGGGCCGCCTCGCCGCAGAAGGTCATGGGAGACATGGGGAGCTCCATCTCGTACGGGATGTTCACCCCTTGGTCACCTGAGCTCATATCTCAGCTCACTGCCAGATGAGGTGGCACGCCCGCTGGCAGGGACGCCCGCGGCGGGGTCGTGCCGGTCCTCCTCGGGGACCGGCACGTAGTCGTGGCGTACGCCCAGGTCGCCCAGCCACTCGCGCAGCCCGGGCACGGCGGGCGGGCTGGCCGCGACCTGGGCCGCGTACCCGGCCAGCGCCACCTCCTCGCCGTCGTCGAACAGCAGCCTGGCCGGGCCCGACCAGGACAGCGTCCACCGGGCCTGGCCGTGCTCGATCAGCACCCCCTCCAGAGCCCGCCCCAGTACCCCGGCCACCAGGTCGTCGGAGGAGCTCCACCCCAGCTCGGCCAGCCGGTCGGCAAGTGCCGCCCGCTGCCCCCGCGCGATGGCCTCGAAGGCGGCGTCCAGGTACGGCCGGCTCGCCCCCACCACCCGCTGCCCCGCCACCGCCAGGTCGCGCAGCGCGTCGGCGTTGCGGTCGGCGTACACGGCCCTGGCCACGATGTCCTCCCACGACGCCGGCCGCAGGGTCGTCAGCGCCTGGGGCGTCCACATCGACCGCTCGACCTCCTGAGCCGCCGTCGCCGGATCACGCAGGAGGGTGAGCGCCGGGCGCGGGTCGGGCACCTGCGCGGGCTCGGGCAGCAGCTCGATCGCGGCCAGCCGCGCGGCGAGGCCCGGGTGCGAGTCGTACGGGGAGGTCTCACGGGGCTGCCTGGCCAGCCGCGCGATCTCCGCCTGCCGGACCGGGTCGCTCATGAGCGCGTGCAGGCCGTTGAAGACCGTCGCGGGACGGCAGCCGCCCGCGACGGTCAGAGACAGGTAGTCGCGCAGGTAGATGTCCCAGGCGACGCCCGTGGAGTGGACCTTGCGCAGGGCCTCGGCCATGGCCCGCCGTCCGCCGATGGCCACCGCCAGCGCGTCGGCCTCCAGCTCCTGCCTGCGCGAGACGGCCTGGGAGACGCGCAGGTAGAGCCCGGCGTAGCCGGCGAACAGGCGCCGCACGAGCCGGTGCGGGCCGAGGTTGCGCACGGTCGCGACCAGCGCCACCCGGCCCCGGTAGACCGGAGCGCCCAACCGGGTGTGCGCGCGGCTGTAGTGGCCCAGCTCGTGGCCCAGGACGGCCCGCATCTCGTCGACCGTCAGTGTCTGCAGCAGCGGCAGCCCGATGAACATCCGCCGCCGGGTGGCCTTCAGCCCGAGGAAGCGGGTGTCCTCCGACACGGCAGCGTTGACCTCGGGCACCAGGCGCAGCTCGTCGGGCGGTGCGGTGCGCACCCGCCGGGCCAGATCCTCGACCGCCTGCCAGAGCATGGGCTCCCGCTCGCGGGCGACCGGCACTCCCGGCTCCGCGCCGCCCACGGGGCGGCTGACCGTCACCAGCACGTGGACGAGAACGGCGGCGGCGAGGGTGAGGGGGAGTGCCGTCTTCAGGGCGTCGGCGTGGAAGTCGAGGATCAGCAGCACGTCCAGCAGGAGGGCCGCGGCGACGACCAGGCCGACCAGCACGTAGAGACCCGCCAGCAGGGCGAAGGCCAGCAGGGCGCGCAATGCTGTGGTCATGGAGGAGGGCTCCCGGGGAAGGGGGTTCTCGCGGCACTTGACACTAGCGGAGACCCGAAAGTGGATAAAATCACTTCACTCATGGCCCGCTACGACCACCACGACCAGGAACGATGGGTGCCGGAGCCTCCCGGCAACCCCGAGCGCGGCGCGTTCGAGCGCGACCGCGCCCGGGTGCTGCACAGCGCGGCCCTGCGCAGGCTCGCCGCCAAGACCCAGGTGGTCGGGCCGGGCGAGACGCTCGGCGGCGGTCAGCACATTCCGCGCACCAGGCTGACCCACTCGCTCGAATGCGCCCAGGTCGGCAGGGAGATGGGCGCCACCCTCGGCGTCGACCCCGACCTGGTGGAGACGGCCTGCCTCGCGCACGACCTGGGCCATCCGCCGTTCGGGCACAACGGCGAGGTGGCGCTGAACGAGCTGGCGGGCACCTGCGGCGGGTTCGAGGGCAACGCGCAGAGCCTGCGCCTGCTCACCAGGCTCGAAGCCAAGGTGATCACCGAGGACGGCCGCAGCGCCGGGCTCAACCTCACCCGCGCCGCGCTCGACGCCGCCGTCAAGTACCCATGGACGTGCGACAGGTCGCCGAAGTTCGGCGTGTACGACGACGACCTGCCGGTCTTCGAGTGGATCAGGGACGGCGCCCCGCCCGGCCGGGTCAGCTTCGAGGCGCAGATCATGGACTGGGCCGACGACGTGGCCTACTCGGTGCACGACCTGGAGGACGCGCTGCACTCCGGCCACGTCACCCCCGAGGCGCTCCTCTCGCCGGTCGAGCGCCGGCAGGTCTGCGAGCTGGCCCGCACCTGGTACGCGCCGGACGCCGACCCCGCCGAGCTGGAGGAGGTGTTCGCCCGGCTGGTCGCCGGCCCGCTCTGGCCGCGCGGCTTCGCGGCCACGCTCGCCGACCTGGCCGCGCTCAAGGCCCTGACCAGCGGCCTCATCGGCCGGTTCTGCCGCGCCGCGCAGACCGCCACCAAGGACGCCTCCACGGAGGTCGCGAGCGGGTGGCGCCACGGGCCGCGCCACCGCGTCGACCTCGTCGTGCCCCGTTCGACCAAGCTGGAGTGCGCCGTGCTCAAGGGCGTCACCGCCCACTTCGTCATGACCACCGACCACCACCACGCCAACCAGGCCAGGCAGCGCGAGCTCATCACCGAGCTGGCCTCCCTCATCACGCTCGGCGCGCCGGGCACGCTGGAGCCCGCCTTCCGGCCCGCCTACCTGGAGGCGCCCGACGACGCCGCCCGCGTCCGCGTCGTCATCGACCAGATCGCCTCCCTCACCGACACCTCCGCCGTCGCCTGGCACCGGCGCCTTTCCGGATGACCGGGCGTCTTTCCTGACGAGCGCCGGGGGCGGATACTGCGGCCATGGCCACATTTGTGATCGTCGGCGCGGGCCTCGCGGGGGCCAAGGCCGCGCAGACGTTGCGTGAGGAAGGCTTCGACGGCAAGGTCGTCCTCATCGGAGCCGAGAGCGAACGGCCCTACGAGCGGCCACCCCTGTCCAAGGAGTACCTCCAGGGCAGGAGCGAGCGGGAGAAGATCTTCGTCCACCCCGCGGGCTGGTACGCCGAGAACGCCGTGGACCTCCGGCTCGGCCTGCGGGCCACCCGGATCGAGCTCGACCGCCACGTGGTCAGGCTCGCCGACGGCTCCCGCCAGCCGTACAACAAGCTGCTCATCGCCACGGGAGCCACGCCGAGGCGCCTGCCCGGCCCCGCGTTCTACCTGCGCACGGTGGACGACTCCGAGGCGCTCAAGGAGCGCCTGGCGGCGGCGCGGACGGTGATCGTCGTCGGCGCGGGGTGGATCGGCCTGGAGACCGCCGCGGCCGCCCGGCAGGCCGGGTGCGACGTCACCATCGTCGAACCCGAGCCGACCCCGCTGCACCGCGTGCTCGGCGCCGAGCTGGGCGAGGTCTTCGCCCGCCTGCACCGCCGCCACGGGGTCTCCCTGCGGCTCGGCACCGCGGCCGCCGAGGTCACCGGGACCGGCGTGCGGCTCAGCACGGGCGAGCGCCTCACCGCCGACCTCGTCGTGGCCGGCGTCGGGGCCGCGCCCGAGGTGGGGCTCGCGCGCGAGGCCGGGCTCGACGTCGGCCAGGGCATCCTCACCGACGCCTCACTGCGTGCCTCCCACCCCGACGTGTACGCCGCGGGGGACGTCGCCGAGCCGTTCCACCCCCTGTACGGCCGGCGGCTGCGGGTCGAGCACTGGGCCAACGCCCTGCACAGCGGTCCTGTGGCCGCCCGGGCGATGCTCGGCATGGACGCCGTGCACGACCGCGTGCCGTACTTCTACACCGACCAGTTCGAGCTGGGGATGGAGTTCTCCGGCGACATCGGCGGCGCGGGCTATGACGAGGTGGTGTACCGGGGGTCGGTGGACGACCTGGAGTTCGTCGCGTACTGGCTGTGCGAGGGCCGGGTCGTCGCCGGGATGAACGTGAACGTGTGGGACGTACACGGCCGCGTCCGGGAGCTCATCCGCTCGGGGGTCACCGTCGACCCGAAGGAGCTCACGACGGGCTGAGGGTGATCGTCACCGGCGGCTGCCCGTCGTCGCGTTCCGGCTGCGCCCTGGGTGCCTTCTTCGGCTTGCACAGGACCGAGCAGCGCGGCGTCTCGCCGAGCCTGGAGCGCAGCGCCATCGTCTCGTCGCGCGGCGAGAGGGTTCGGTTGCCTGACAGCCATGCGTCGAGGTAGCTCCAGGGGTTCACCGTGCCACGCCGGACCCACCAGTAGCGCGGCCCGGCCTTCCAGGAGATCGCGAAGTACAGGTTGGGGCCGGTGCTGCGGGCGTTGCCCGACCTGCCGACCCTGCCGAGCAGCTGCCCGGCGCCGACGCGGGCGCCCGGCCGGACGCCGCCGGCGATCGAATCCAGATGACCGCCGAGGTAGCGGACACCGTCGTCGCCGATGATCGTGACGAACCTGCCCTCGCGGTCGGGCCCCCGGTCGGTGGACGGCAGCCACCTGTTCCTGGGGTTGACCTCGTCCACCACGCCGCTGACGGGTGCCACGAACGCGCACCCCTCGCCGGTCCAGATCGTCGTCTTGGGCAGCACCAGCAGCCTGCGCTGGTAGCTGACGCGGCAGCCCCGGACCGGGAAGGTGTAGGAGTGGCCGGACAGCTTGGGCGGCGGCACCTTGACCGGGGCGGCGCCCTCGGGCGGCTCGACGCTCACCTGCTCCGACGGGGCCTGTTGTGACATGGGCTCCTGTGACGGGGTCTCCTGTGAAGGGGTCTCCTGCGGCGGAGCTCCCTGTGACGGGGCCTGCTCGGGGATCGTCGCGGTGACGACGGGGGTGGCCCCGGGTGGCGGGACGGACACGGGAGACTCGGCGCTGACTCCGGCCACCCCGGTCGGCTGGGAACACGCGCCGGTCACCAGCAGGGCGCCGGCCACGACAGCCCATCCTCCCAGTCGCCCCGATCGCATGATCTCCACCCGTGTCACCGTATCCACCGCAGCCTTTCCCTTTGTAGCCGACCGTGCAACAGAGGGGACACGTTTTCCGTTTTCCCGCGCCTGAAGGTGATATCACCCTTTCCATCGCCCGGTCCCGTGGGGGTGAGGAGTGTCGGTCCGCCGCAATAGACTCACGGCGTGGCCGGCCGCATTCGTGACGTCGACATCGCGCTCGTACGCGAGCGATCTCCCATCGCCGAGGTGATCGGGGAGCACATCCAGTTGCGCAACGCGGGCGGAGGCAATCTCAAGGGGCTGTGCCCGTTCCACGACGAGAAGAGCCCGTCCTTCAACGTCACGCCCGAGCGGGGGATGTACTTCTGCTTCGGCTGCTCGGAGGGCGGCGACGTGATCACGTTCGTCGAGAAGATCGAGCACCTGTCGTTCTCGGAGGCCGTCGAGCGGCTGGCGCAGCGGGCCGGGATCCAGCTGCAATATGAGCAGGGCGGCTACGTGCCGCGCCGCGACCACGGGGAGCGGGCGCGGCTGATCGAGGCGCACCGCGCCGCCGCCGAGTTCTACGTCGAGCGGCTGATGGCGCCCGAGGCCGGCCCCGGGCGGCGGTTCCTGTCCGAGCGGGGCTTCGAGCGGGCCGACGCCGAGACGTTCGGGGTGGGCTACGCGCCCGCGGAGTGGGAGGCGCTGGCCCGCCACCTGATGGGGCGCGGGTTCACGGCCGACGAGCTGATCAAGGGCGGGCTGGCCAAGGAGGGGCGGCGCGGGCCGATCGACCGGTTCCGCGGGCGGCTGATCTGGCCGATCCGCGACGCGACGGGCGACGTGATCGGGTTCGGGGCACGCAAGCTGCTCGACTCCGACGACGGCCCCAAATACCTCAACACGCCCGAGTCGCCGCTCTACAAGAAGAGCCAGGTGCTCTACGGCATCGACCTGGCCAAGCGGGAGATCTCCCGGCGGTCGCAGGCGGTGATCGTCGAGGGCTACACCGACGTGATGGCCTGCCACCTCGCGGGCGTGCCCACCGCGGTGGCCACCTGCGGCACCTCGTTCGGCGAGGAGCACATCAAGATCCTGCGGCGCTTCCTGCTCGACCAGGCCGAGTTCCGGGGCGAGGTGATCTTCACCTTCGACGGCGACGCGGCCGGGCAGAAGGCGGCCCTCCGGGCGTTCGCCGACGAGCAGAAGTTCGTCACCCAGACCTACGTGGCGGTGCAGGCCGACGGCCTCGACCCGTGCGACCTGCGTGTCAAGCAGGGCGACGCGGCCGTGCGCGATCTCATCGCCAGCCGCGAGCCGCTGTTCCAGTTCGCCATCCGCAGCACGATCAGCCGCTACGACCTGCGCAGCAACGAGGGCAAGATCGCCGCGCTCGACGCGGCGGCGCCGATCGTGGCCGGGATCAAGGACGCCGGCCTGCGCAAGCGCTACGCCATCGACCTCGACCGCTGGCTCGGGTTCATGGACGAGCGGTTCGTCATCCAGCGCATCGCCGACGTGGCCCGCGCCCAGCACGGCCGCCCGCAGCGCGCTCCCAGGCCCGTGCCGGTCGATCCGCACGTGCGGGTGGAGGGGGAGTTGCTCAAGCTCGCCGTGCAGCGGCCCGCGCTGCTCGGGCCGCGGTTCGACGCGCTCGACCCCCAGGCGTTCACCGGGCCCGACCATGTGACGCTGCAGAAGGTGATCGCCTCGGCGGGCGGCACGGCGGCGGCCGGGCACGGCGGGCGTGAGTGGGTGGACCGGCTGCTGGAGCACGCCTCCGACGAGGCGGCACGGGTGCTGGTGACGCGGTTCGCGGTGGAGGCGATCCAGGCCGACTCGCATGCCGAGGAGCGCTACGGCGCGGCCATGCTCGCCGCCATCGAGGCCATCGCGGTCGACCGGGCCATCGCGCAGGTCAAGTCGCGCATCCAGCGGCTCAACCCGGTCGACGAGCAGCAGGACTACAACCGGCTCTTCGGCGAGCTGGTGGCACTGGAGCAGCAGCGCCGGGTGCTGCGGGAGAGGGCCACGGGCAACTGAGCCGTCCACGGGAGGCGAGGGCTGAGGGGCGGCGACTGGGGCCGTCCCACGGCGAGGGCTGAGGGGCCCCTGGGGCCTGGGGCCGCCCGGGGGGCGAGCGTGACGGGCGGGTGAGCCGCCCCGGGAGCGGGCGAGCCGCGGGC
>NZ_QNFZ01000987.1 GCF_003313395.1 Nonomuraea lactucae
CCCATGGCCCGCCCGGGACGCGGCGAGCGGTCGCGGTCGCCGTCACCGCCGCCGCCAGCCTGCCGTCGGATCGCGGGCCGACCCGCCCCCGCAGGCCCGCGAACACCAGCGCGAAGATCCCGCCCACGGCCAGCCCGTAGAGCCCGGTGGCCAGGAACAGGCCGGCCTTCTGCGCGGACCTGCTGACCACCGGCGCCTCCCCGGCGAGCGGCCTCTCCATGGCGATCGCGGTGTCCAGCAGGGGCTCACCCACGACGAAGGCGAAGCTGCCCGCGACCAACCCGGCCAGCAGCCCCAGGAGCAGCCCCCTGGCCACCAGGGCGCCCACCACGAGATCCCCTAGTGGCAGGGCGCGCCGAGCAGGTGACGCCCGTCGTGCAGGAGTTCGTGCAGGTAGGTGCCCGCCTGCGAGACCGCCCCGTTGTCCATCAGCACCAGATAGGCGAGGAGCAGCAGGACCGGTACGGCCGGGAGCCAGGGCCGCAGGCGCGGAAACGGAACGGTGGTCGGGATGGTCATGTGAGCCGCCTAGGTTCGCAGGTCGATCGCCATGGGCTGGTGCGGGAGGCCGGCGTAGAGCTCCACGTCGCCGTCGCGACGCCAGCCCAGGCGCTGGAAGTAGCCGACGTTCCGCAACTGGATGTGGGCGACCATCAGCAGGCCGCCCCGCTCGGTCGCGGTCCTGACCGCGTACCTCACGAGCGGGGTTCCGAGGCCGCGGGCGCGGTGCTCCGGCAGGACGGCCAGGCGGTCGCCCTGCCAGAACTCGCCGTCCTCGTCCAGGGGGTAGAGCCGGACGGCCCCGCCGATCACCCGGTCCGCGGTGGCGACCACGTGGATGGTCAGCGGGTGGTCGTCGCGGGCGTCACGGTCGGTGCCGTGGAAGATGCGCTGCTCGTCGACGAAGACGCGGTGCCGTACCGCGTAATGGGCCGCGAGCTCCCGCGCGGTGGCGGCGGGGTGGCAGTCGGTGCCGAGTGCGCGCAGCATGGCGGGCTCAGGCGGAGGGAGGGCGCGGGCCGATGTGGAGCAGGCGTTCCATCGAGCTCAGCCCCGAGCAGGCCTGGCAGCGGGCGCAGCCCGCCCTGGCGGTGGCGGGCGTCATGCGGCGCCGGGCCATGTAGGCGAGGACCTCGGCGTAGATCGGCCGCGTGTAGGAGCGTGGCGGCGGCTTCCAGCCGGCCATGGGTGTGCCGACGACCGGGCGCAGCGGCACGATGAACGGGTAGACGCCGGCGTCGACGGCCCGTTTGCAGCCGTCGATCGTCACCCGCGGGTCCTCGCCCATGCCGAGGATGACGTAGGTGGAGACCTGTCCTGCGCCGAAGACGGAGACCGCCCGTTCCCACGCCGTGAAGTAGCCCTCGATGCCGGTGCGCGCCTTGGCGGGCGCCACGCGCGCCAGGACGGCGGGGTCGAAGGTCTCGACGTGGATGCCGACCGAGTCGACGCCCATGGCGCCCACCTCGTCGATCACGTCCAGGTCCGCGGGCGGCTCGAACTGCGCTTCGACGGGGAGCCCGCTGGCCTCCTTGACGGCCTGCCCGCAGCGCCCGACATACAGTGCGCCACGGTCGGCGCCGCGCGTGCTGCCGGTCGTGAGGGTGGCGTCCACGGCGCCGTCGAGGTCGCGCGCCGCCACCGCGACCTCGGCGAGCTGTTCGGGGGTCTTGCGTGCGACGGTACGGCCGCCCGACAGCGAGAGGCCGATGCCGCAGAACCTGCACTGGTCGTCGTTGCCCCAGTAGGCGCAGTGCTGCACGACGGTGCTCGCGACGGAGTCCAGGTGCAGGAGGGCGATGTGCCAGTACGGCACGCCGTCGGCGGTGGTCAGGTCGTAGAAGCGCGGGCGGCGCTGGGCGGAGGCGTCCGCGAGCCGTACGCCGTCCCGATAGATGCCGTACCCCTCGTCCTCGGCGCGCAGGACGTAGGGGGAGTGCTCGGCGACTCCCTCGGTGGGAGCCGTGACGGGAAGCCCGTCCACCCAGAGCATTCCGCAGTCGGTGGGACCGGCGCCGCCCGTTCGCCGCTCCATCTCCGCCTCGAGCCGCAGACCTCGGGCCTGGAGGTCGAGGATGAGCTCGCTCACATCGGTAGCCGTCACGACAGGCACCTCCCGTGCCGTACGACCAGACCCCTTCGAGTCTACCAAAATAGGATCGGCGTTAACTTTCCGATGCGAGCGCGCGCCGTGCCTGGTCGATCGCGGCGAGCCAGGCCTCCCGCGAGGTGAACTCCTCCACGCGGACCGCCTCGCCGGTCACCTCGAGCCGGTAGGTGATGACCGGCTCGGCGACCACCGAGCGGACCATGACGCTGCCGCTCGGCAGGTGCACCTCCACCCACCGCGCTGATCCGCCGCGCCAGGCCGCGTCGTCGGGCTCCTCGATGACCGCCCATTCCAGGCCCGCGGCCCGGGCGTGTTCGACCGCCTGCTCCCGTGACGAGGTGAGAAGCTCGCGGAACCGCTGCGACATGGCGGCCTCGATCACGAGCTGGACGTCGAGCCCGTGCAGCGGAACGCCCACCTCGTCGAGCCAGCCGCGCATCTCGCGCTCGGCGGCGGCCAGGTCCGCGTAGTCACCCGCGCCGGCCAGGCGGCGGGCGAGCGCGCCCACGAGCTGCAACGCTCGCTGGTAGCGCTCGGCGTCGACCATCGCGAGCGGGTACAGCCGGTCCTCGGCGGCTCGCAGCCGCCGGGCCAGCTCGGCGTACTCCCGAGGGATCCCACTGCTTGGCAAGGCGTCAGTCGTTCACTATCGTCAGTGTCATAAGTCGGATCCTAGACAGCATTCGGGTGGTTCGCCAGAACGGCGAAGGGTGGGCCCCGTGAACAAGGCCGTACGGGTGCTGCGCGACACCTACCTCGACTCCGTCCTTCAGCTCCTCGGTGCGCGGGCGATGCGCGGCGCCGAGGGTGTGGAATGGGCGACGGCCGTGATGGCGACGGCGGCCAACGTCGACGCCCTGCGGCAGGAGGGTTTCGACCCTCCGGAGGCGTCGCCGGCCGACCTGATCCTCGCGGTCCGGGCGGCCGATCCGGCGGCGGCCTTCGCGGAGGGCGAGCGGGCGATGTTCGGCGCCCGTGAGGGCGGTCAGGCGGAGCGGCTCCCGAGCTCGATCGAGGAGGCGTTGGGACGGCAGCCGGGCAGCGGCGTCGCCGTCATCTCCGTTCCCGGCGACTATGCCGCCCTGGAGGCGCACAAGGCGCTCAGCCACGACCTCGACGTGCTGCTGTTCAGCGACAACGTCTCCCTCGCCGACGAGATCGCGCTCAAGGAGCACGCCGTGCGGCGGGGCCGGCTGCTCATGGGCCCGGGTGCGGGCACCGCGATGCTCGCGGGCGTGGGGCTGGGATTCGCCAACGTGGTGCGTCCCGGCCCCGTGGGGATCGTCGCGGCGTCCGGCACCGGGGCTCAGGAGGTCATGTGCCTTCTCGATCGCCGCGGCGTCGGCGTGTCGCAGGTCGTCGGCGTGGGCGGGCGCGACCTGACCGCCGAGGTCGGCGGGCGCATGGCGCTGCGGGCCGTCCGGACGCTCGACGACGACCCCGCGACGGAACTGATCCTCCTGGTCTCCAAGCCGGCGGACGAGGAGGTGGTGCGGCGCGTGGTGACGGCCGCCCGCGCGACTCCGCTCGTCACGGCACTCGCCGGAGTCGAGGGCGACACGCTCGAAAGCGGCGTGGTCAAGGCGCTCGAACTGCTGGGCAGGCCGGCGCCGCCCTTCGACCGGTGCCACGGCCCGAGCGTGGAAGAGGCCGCCTCCCGCGTCGCGCCGGCGCGCACCACGGTGCGGGGGCTGTTCTCCGGCGGCACGCTCTGCTACGAGGCCATCGTGGTGCTGAGCCGCGCCCTGGGTCCGGTCTGGTCCAACACACCGATCGACCCCCGCCTCCGCCTGCCGGCGCCGCCGCGTTCCCACGTCTGCCTGGATCTGGGCGAGGAGGAGTACACGAGAGGCAGGCCGCATCCGATGATCGACCCGGAGACGCGCGTCGAGCTGCTCCGCGAGACCGGGCCGGACGTCGCCGTGGTGCTGCTCGACGTGGTGCTCGGCCATGGCGCGCATCCCGATCCCGCGGCGATCCTGGCGGCGGAGCTCGCCGGCCTGGACGGCCCGCAGGCGGTCGCGTACGTGCTGGGCACGGAGCTGGATCCACAGGGATACCGGGACCAGGTCCGCAAGCTGGTGGAAGCCGGATGCCTGATCACCGAGACCGCCGCCCGCGCCGCGCTCGCCGCCGCGGCGATCGCCGCCCGGAAGGCCGCCTCATGAGCCGCGTCGCCCTCCTCACGTACTCCACCAAGGCTCGTGGCGGAGTCGTGCACACCCTCGCCCTGGCCGAGGCGCTCGCGGACCTGGGCGTGGACGTCCATGTCTTCGCCCTCGGCGCCGAAGGCTTCTTCCGCCCGCTGAAGGTGCCGTTCACGCTGTTCCCCGTCACGGTCGCGAGCGACTCCCTGGAGGAGAAGGTCTTCGCCTCGGTGGACGCCATGCTCGCCGGGCTGGCGGAGGTCGCCGGTGAGTTCGACGTCCTGCACGCTCAGGACTGCATCTCGGGCCGCGCGGCACCGCAGGTGCACGCACGGGTGGTGCGCACCGTGCATCACGTCGACGACTTCACGACGCCGGCCCTCGTCGACTGCCAGCGCAGGGCGATCGTGGAGGCCGGCCACGTGCTGGTCGTCAGCGAGCACTGGCGCCGCGTGCTGCTCCAGGAGTACGGCGTCGCCGCCCGGGTCGTCCGCAACGGCGTCGATCCGGCCCGCTTCCCGCCGGTCGGCGCCCGGCGGAGAGCCTCGCTGCGCGAGTCCGTGGGCGCCGAGCACCGGTTCCTGCTGCTCGCCGTCGGCGGCATCGAGCCGCGCAAGGGGAGCAAGACGCTGTTCCGCGCCCTGGGCCTGCTGCGGGGTGAGCGGCCGGTGCTGGCGATCCTCGGCGGCCAGTCCTTCCGCGACTACGACAGGTACCGCCGCGAGGCGCTGGCGCTGCTGCCTGGCCTCGGTCTCGACGTGGCGCAGCTGGGCACGGTCTCCGAGGATCTGCTGGCGGCCTGGTACCGCAGTGCCGACGCGCTGGTGTACCCCTCGATCGAGGAGGGCTTCGGCCTGGTCCCGCTGGAGGCGCACGCGTCCGACCTGCCGGTCGTGGCCAGCGATCTGCCCGTGTTCCGGGAGTTCCTCACGCACGGCAAGGACGCTCTGCTGCCCGCCGCGGGCGATCCGGTGGCGCTCGCGGCGGCGCTGGAGCGGATCATGGCCGACGAGGAGCTGCGCGCCACCCTCGTCGCCGGTGGCCGCATGGTCGTGCCGCGGTTCACCTGGGCGGCCTGCGCCGCCCAGCATGCCGAGATCTATCGGTCGATCTCGTGACCGTGCCCGGCGGGCCGGGCGGCGAGCAGCGCCGCCCGCTCGCTGACCTGCCCCTCGACGGCGAGCACCCGTTCGAGCGCCTCGAACCAGCAGACGTAGTACCGGGCGTCCGGCTCGGCCGCGATCCGCGCGATCAGCGCCTGGCGGAAGTCCTCCCAGGCGAAGGCCCCCGCCTCGCCGGCCGCCACGGCCAGGCCGAACGCCCGTCCCTCCCACGGCTCGGCGAACACCAGTTCGCCGTTCGAGCGAGGCGGTGCGGCCGGGGTGCCGACGTCCAGCCGGATCGGGAGCGTCATGTCGTCACCTGGGCGACGCCCACCATCGCGTCCCGCGTGACGAGCGGCACGAGCTGTTCCTCGGAGAGCCCTTCGGTCCCGTCCGGCCTCGTCGGGAGCACGAAGTAGCGCACCTCCGAACTGCTGTCCCACACCCGGATCTCGACGTCGTCCGGCAGCCGCAGGCCCATCTCGGCCAGGACCACGCGCGGCTCGCGGACCATCCTGGACCGGTAGGCGGGATCCTTGTACCAGGAGGGCGGCAGGCCGAGCAGTGGCCAGGGATAGCAGGAGCAGAGCGTGCAGACGACCACGTTGTGGACGTCGGGCGTGTTCTCCAGGACCACGATGTGCTCGCCCTGCGGTCCCTTGTACCCGAGCTCGGCAGCGGCGGCCGTGCCGTCGGCGAGCAGCCGGTCCCGGTAGCCGGGATCCGTCCACGCCCGCGCCACGACGCGGGCGCCGTTCAGCGGCCCGACGTCCGTCTCGTACATCGCGATGTACTTGTCCATGACCGCGGAGTCCACCAGGCCACGCTCGACCAGCAGTTGCTCGAGCGCCTCGACGCGCAGCTCGATCGGCACCCGTTCGTCCGTCATGGCGCCTCCTCCAGGTAGTCCTCGCAAAGGTCGACGTTGAGCGCGAACGGCTCGGCCGCCGGGCCGAACAGCTCGGCGGAGGCGAAGCGCACCGTGTACACCCACTGCGGGTTCTCGCCCTGGAAGTGGGCGTTCGTGTCGGGCAGGACCTGCGCGGGCTGGACGATCACGACGGCGCCCGTGTGCCCCATGACGTACCGTGGCAGCCGCGTGTGCCCCGGCGGATCGAAGGTCCTGGCGCGTACCGCGGAGCCCACGGCGAACCGGGGCTCGGACGACACCTCCCGCAAGGAGCCCGCGGCGGCCGGGGCGTAGTCCGGCCTGTTCGGCTCCGGCGGCGCGGGCTCCTCGGCCGAGGCCCCCGACAGGTTGGCGGCACGCGCCTCCACCGTCCCGGGCGCGATGATCGAGCTGTCGAGCAGCAGGTTCTCCGCGCCGTGCAGCCAGCGGCCGTAGTAGCCGTCGTCCAGGTAGTCCCGCCGGTCGAGGCGGTTCATCGCGTGCCGGAAGGCGTTGAGGTTCGTGCCGGACAGCCGCATCGACAGCAGGGCCAGCGCGAAGGCCCTGGCCTGCCATCGCTCGGCGAAGACCGGCTCATCGGGCCTGGGGACGGGCGCCGGCCCCCAGCCCTCGGTGCCTCCCATGTCGTGTATCCCGGTGGCCTTGTCCATCGTTGCCTCCCCAGCCGTCCCGCCGGGTGAGCGCGCGCCTCACCCGGCGTCGGGCGGGCGTTCAGACCGTCCAGGTGTTCAGCTGGAACGCGCGTTCCCGCCACGCGGTGAGCGCGGAGTCGAGCACGTCCAGCGGGTTGAACGGGGTCACGCCCGGGATCAGGTCGTCCTCGCGGAACCCGTAGAGCGCGCCCATCGCGAACCGGCAGGCGTAGATCTTGGCGCCCTCCTTGAGGAGGGTCTTGATCTGGTTGTTGATCGCGAGGTGCCCGGGGAACGCCTCCTGGCCGACGCCGGGGTAGCCGCGCGTGCCGGACGCGAGCAGCACTCCGGGGCCGTACAGGACGACGTTCACGTCGAAGCCCTTGCGCACGAGGCGAGTCGAGGTGAGCAGGTTGACGAGGGCCACCGAACCCTCGTACGGGACGGTGTGGATGAAGATGTACGCCTTCTCCCCGGGCTCGGCCCGGACGTCGGGGAACACCTTCTCCTCCGGGTTGTACAGGGTCTCGCCTTCGGTTGGCAGTTCGGTGGTGATGGTCTTCGGCATGATGGCCTCCTTGAACTGGACGGACTAGACGGCGGGGCCGGCCGGCGTCGTCGGCCTGGGCCAGTGACGGCGGTGGCTGCCGGGCATCGCGGCCAGCAACCTGCGGCGCACCGGCCACGGTGTGAGCCGGTAGAGCGGCACGAAGATCCTGCGCCAGAAGAACGAGCCGCGGACCGGCGGCGGAGTCCTGCCGTGGGCGCGCGCCACCCGCGCCTGCGCGTCCCGGAGAAGGCACTGCTGGGCGTTCTCGCGCAGCCACCGGCTGATCATCACGTCGCCACCCCGGCTTGCGCGGCCGTCACGATGGGCTCGTTGAGCGCGCCGATCGGCGGCGAGTAGACGTTCTCCATCGACGCCAGGTCGTGCAGGGTGATGCCCTTCCTGACCGCCAGCGCCAGGAAGTCGGCCCTTTCCTTGATCCCTTCGCCGCCGACCATCTGCGCGCCGATCAGTCGCAGCGTCTCCGGCTCGGCGAGGAGCTTGACCGTGACCGGCCTGACCCCGGGGTAGTAGCGCGCCCGGGAGATGCCGGTGGCCTTGCCGGTCACGTGCGGGATGCCCAGCGCGGTGGCCGCCACCTCGCCCAGCGCGGCCCCGCCGATCATCCACTTGCCCGCGACCATCCCCCACGGCACGTAGACCGGCTGGTACGCGCGGTCTCCGCCCGCGGCGTTGGCGCCCGCCACCTTGCCCTGGGCGTAGGCATGGCTGCCGGTGAGCCCCTGCAAAGGCAGCCCGCCCAGGCCGTGCGGGATCTCGCAGACGTCGCCCGCCGCCCAGACGTGCGGGGCCGAGGTGCGCATGTGGCCGTCGACGACCAGCCCGCCCGTGGAGCCGGACCTGAGCCCGGCGGCGACGGCCAGCGCGTTGTTCGCCACCTTGTGCGTCGCCACCACGACCAGCTCGGCGGGCAGCTCGCCGTCACTGGTCGCCACCGCCTTGACGTGCCCCTCACGGTCGCCGACGAAGCCCTGGAGCCTGGTGTCCCAGTGCGTGGTGACGCCCATCTCGGCCCACGATTCCTGGACCGGCGCGACGGTGTCGGGATCGCACAGCTCGCCGAGCGCCCACGGATGCGGATCGACGACGTGGGTGTCGATGCCGCGATGGGCCAGGGCGGTCACCATCTCCAGGCCGAGAGGGGAGGCCTCGACGACCACCGCGTGCCGTACGCTGTCGAGGATCTTGTCCCACTCCATGGCACGGCGGATGTTCTTGACGTAGTAGAGACCGCCGAGCCCCTCGCCGGGCACGCCGGCGGGCTTGTAGTCGAAGCCGGTGGCGATGATCAAGGCGTCGTAGCCGGCCTCGCCCTCACCCTCGACCTGGACGGTCCGCGCCGCCGGGTCGAAGCTCAGCACCCTCGTCTCGTACCTGACGTCGATCCCCGCGTCGGCGTAGGCCTGCTTCTCGGCCAGGAACAGCGCCCTGAAGTCGGGGATCTCCTTGCCGTGGACGTACGGGATGCCGCACGGGCTGTATCCGACGTCCTCGTACTCGGTGTAGACGATCACTTCCGCCGAAGGCGCGGCGGCCTTCGCGGCCCCCGCCGCACCGATGCCCGCGGCCCCGCCGCCGATGATGACAATCCTCCGTGCCATGGACTCAGCTCCCGCCCGTACGGCACAATATCCATACATTATAGAGGACTTCACGTTGACTATCCTGCATGGTGCTTCGTGCTGTCAATGACGAGGGGATTTCATGACCGAGGGTCAGCAGGTCGACGAGATCATCAGCCAGATCGGTCCGAAACTGCGTGCTCTCCGTACGGCGCAGCGCCACTCGCTGCAACAGCTGGCCGCCATCAGCGACGTGTCCGCCGCCGCCATCCACAAGATCGAGCGCAACGGGATGGTCCCGACGATCACCACGTTGCTCAAGCTCGGGACGGCGCTCGGCGTTCCCGTCCGTTACTTCGTCGAAGAGGACGAGCAGCCACCCGAGCCGGTGCACTACACCCCGCGCGATCGGCGCCCGACCGTCTACACGCCGCACGAGGGCCTGGCCCTGGCCGGGCTCACCGGCTCCTACCGGCAGTTCCAGACGGCCGCGGCCATGGCCACGGTCACACCCGGCGCGTCGAGCGGCGCCAAGCTCATGCAGCACCCGGGCGAGGAACTGGTTCACGTCACAGAGGGCACGCTGACCTTCCACGTGGGTGATCAGACCTTCCCGCTGTCCGAGGGCGACTCCCTGCACTTCTCCGGCGAGGTGCCGCACCGCTGGGCCAACGACGGAGACCACCTGGCCAGGGCCATCTGGATCGCGCTGCGCAACGGCTAGCCCGGGGCGTGGCGGATCGTGATCCGCGGCGGCTCGCGCAGCGTCCTGGTGACGTAACAGACCCGCCGCGCGGCCTCGACGAGGCGTTCCGCCTGCTCGTCGGAGAGCGAAGAGAAGATCTCGATCGCGATCTCGCTGTAGCGCGTCCCCTCGTACGTCCCGGTGACGCTCACCCTCACCGCGGCCGGCTCCTCACCGCCCTTCCTCGCGCTGTGCACCAGCGCCAGCGCGAAGCACGACGCGACGGCGGCCAGCAGGTAGTCCGTGGGCTGGGGGGCGGTGTCGGTGCCGCCCACGCTCTCCGGTTCGTCGACCAGGATCCGGAAGCGGCCCGCGGTCACGGCGACCTGGTATCCGCCCTGCCACCGGGCGTCGACCGTACGCGTGCTCATCGGACCTCCACCCGGGCCGTACGCGCGTTCATCGGACCTCCGCCAGAGCCAGCAGCGCCGCCTGGAAGGCCGCCAGAGGTGCCGTCGCCACGCCCGCGCCGATCTGGCCGGATCCGTCGCGGACGTGCAGGACCCCGGTGTTCACGCGCGGCGTGATCCCGGTCTCGACGACCTTGCGCACGTCCACGCCGAGAGGCGTGCCGCGGAAGTCCATCGCGGGCAGCTTGAACCTGGTGCTCTCCGCCACGCAGATCCGGCGCATGTCGCCGGTGACGCGGGCGGCGTCGGCCATCGAGCCGCCGAGGAACGCCGCCACCGCGGGCGATCCCGCCGTCGCCGCGCCGCCGAGCCCGACCAGTTCGAGTACGGCGCTGTCGCCGATGTCGGGAGCGCCGTCCCCCGGCCCGTATCCGGCGTGGAACAGCGCGGCCTCGACCGGCGGGCTGTCCGCGACGAACCACCGCCGGTCCCCGGCCAGCCTGACGCCGTACGTGGTGCCGTTGCGCGCCATGGTCGTGACGATGCTGGAGCCCGGGACGCGCTCGGCCGAAAGCGTGAGCGCCTTCGCGCTCGCCATCGCGAGCGTGAGGAAGAACAGGTGGTTGGCGGACAGGTACGCCGCGAGCGGCACCGCGTCGTCGAGCGCGGCGATCTCGGGCAGCATCGAACGCAGAAGCAGGTTGGTCGACGCCTGCACGCGCATGTGGACGTCGTCGCCCATCTGCACGCCCTGGGCGGCGATCGCGAACGTGTCGATCGGCCCCATCCGCGCCACGATCTCCCTGAGCATCGGACCGGCCACCTCACGGAGGAAGACCAGCCGGTCGACGGCCGCGGCCGACTCCCTGCCCAGCCAGGCCACGTCACCGGATCCCTGGCCCAGCGGCGCGAAGGCGCGCGTCCCGCCCGCGGGATCGTCCGCCACCCAGACGGGCATGCTCGGCCCGAGCGCCGTCGCCAGCGGCACCACGGTGTCGTGCTCGTTGGCCGCGGCCAGGTCGATCTCACCGCCGGACAGCATCCTGTCCGCTCCGGCCACGTCGTCCGCCCAGCCCTCGGCCAGGACCGCCGCCCGCATCGACCGCCGCAACGGATCGCACACCGCGTCCGAGGCGATCGGCGGCCCCGCGTGCAGGATCACGCGATCGCCGATCCCCGGGATCACGTCCCTCGCCGGGCGGACATCAACCACACAGGGAACCTCCCGGTCGAGCCTGCGCGCCACCTCGGCGTTCGCGGTCTCCAGATCGGTGGCATACAGGTCGGTCAGCGCGCGCACCAGCACCGGATCGCCGCGGGCCGGCGGCCTGGCGTCGACGTGGACCACCGCCGCGCCCTGCGCGGCCACCGCGTCGGCGAATGCCCGTAGCCCCAGATTGACAACCTCCAACGTAGCCACCTCCTCACCGTCCCGCTCACCGTCCCGCTCACCGTCCCGCTCATCGACCCGCGAGGCGGGCGGCGCGGGCTCGGATCGCGTCCTCCGCCGCGCGCACCGCCGTACGGCGGCGCGCCGCGTCCTCGCTCAGCTCGGCGGCCTGCTCGCGGACGCTCTCGATCATGGGGATCATGGCTGACGGCGCGGCTCCGCCCAGGCCGGTGCGCGAGCCGACCAGCGCCTCGGGCGTGAGCGCGGCCCGCAGCTCCG
>NZ_QNFZ01000986.1 GCF_003313395.1 Nonomuraea lactucae
TCGATGATCAGGCAGGCCAGGCCGGCCGCGCGGGCGAGGTCCGCCAGGTGCCGCGCCGGGTGCGCCGGGTCGAGCGGCACGAAGACGCCGCCGTGGGCCAGGATCCCGAGGAGGGACGCGACGACGAGGGCCCGGTCGGCGACGAGCACGCCGACGTGCGCGCCCGCACCGATCCCCGCGTCCCGCAGCCGGTCCCGCACCAGCGATGCGGCGCCTTCGAGCGCCCGATAGGTGATGGCCTCGCCCCGGTGCTCGATCGCGATCGCGTCCGGCGAGCCCGTCGAGAAGGCTCTCATCGCACGTTCACCTCCGGAACGACGTCGATTCGGCGCGACAGCGCCCGGATCAGGTCGTGCCCGTCCCAGATCAGGCTGAAGTCCAGCGCGCGGCCCAGGGGCACCACCCGGCAGACCCCGCGCGGCCCGGCGTCCAGCAGCAGGTCCGCGAGCTCATCCGGGGGGACACCGAAGTAGGAGAGCGTCTGCACCTTCCGGTCGAGCAGCGGGACGATGTCCGCCAGCCGCTTCACCCGGGTCTCCACGAACACGCCGCCACCCGGATGCCGGTCCAGCAGATCCGGCGCCGGCTCGTCGCACCACACCCTGCCGATGCCGTCGCGCCTCGGGCTCACCGCCGACGCCCGGCCGCGCGCGGCAAGGGAGCAGGCGTACTCCAGACCCCTGACCGCGTCGACCGACGCCCCCTGCCGCCCGGCCGCGACGAGTTCGCCCAGCAGGCTCCAGAAGCTCGCGCGGGCCTCCTCCACCTCGTCCCCCAGCCACACCACGAGGAGCGGGGAGGAGCAGGCCCGCTGACCGGCCGCGTAGCCGTCGGTGTGGAAGCCGCGGACGTGCCGTGTCCGGTCGCGGCAGGCGAGCCACGCGCCGGCGTCGACGACGGCCAGTGACCGGCGGTCGGGGAAGACGAGCTCCTGCGCCCCCGCCGGGAGCGGGACCGCCCTGACCGCGGCGACCGTGTCGTCACCGCCCCAGACCACCCTGACGTCACACCGGTCGCTGAGCGCCCGCGTGCACTCCGCCGCGTCCGCCTCGTAACGCACGCACGTCACGTAGCCGGACAGGGCGCGGTGCTCGGGCGAGGCGAGCAGCTCGCCCAGCCTTTCGCACAGGTGGGCGACCTCGGGGAACTCGCGCGAGGGCAGGCGGACGACGTTCGCGTTCCCCGCGAGCAGCCCCGCCGCCAGGCTGTAGGCGAACACGAGCGGGACGTTCGCCGGGCAGACGTGGAACACCAGGCCCCTGCCGAGACAGCGGGTCCCATCGCCGAACCTCGCCCGCCACGTCTCCACCGCGGCGCGACGGCACCAGAGCGCGAACGCCGTCACGTCGGGGTGCCGCCGGACGTCCCCCTCCAGCAGCGCCCCGGAGAGCGCGTCGAGGAACCCGACGACCTCCTCGTGGAAGACCGGGCGCGCGGGCAGGCCCCCTCCCGGAAGGCCGCCCACGATCAGCCGGAGCCCGGCAGCCGCCGGAAAACCGTCACCGGACATCGCCGCACCCCTTCGCCTCGGCCGCGGGCAGGCGGCGGGTCACCACGAAGTACCTGCCGCGCCTGCCGCACCGGCAGTCGTCCTCGCCGAACACCACACCCTCGTCCTCGGTCAGCAGGCTGTGCCCCGGATACGACCTGGGCAGCACGGACAGGGTCTGCAGGATCCCCGGCTCGCCGTACGCGCAGGGCAGGAAGTCCCGTGGCCGCCGCGTGAACACCTCGGAGAAGGTGCTGCAGTGCAGGAACCCCTCTGGGCACTGCAGGAAGACCGAGCCGGCCTGCTCCGCCATCCCGTAGTAGTCGATCACCCGGCGCGCGCCGGTCAGCTCCAGTGCCGCCTTCCTGAAGTCCCCGTCGCCGACACCGGCCAGGCTCTTCCACCCGCCGCCGTGGATCACGGTGGCCCCGGCGAGGTCCAGCCGGGTCCCACGCTCCCGCAGGGGGGTCAGGAGATGCCGCCAGATGATCGACGTCATGCCGAAGACCAGGAAGGGACCTCCCGCCGTGCGGTCCAGGAAGGCGTTGATCGCCGCGAGGTCGGGCCGCAGGTCGTCGGTGAGGGCGAACGTCCGGCCCGAGCCGAACATCGAGAACCCCAGGACGGCGACCGCGCGGCCCGGGATCTCCGTGACCCGTGGACAGTCCACGACCAGCAGGGGCAGCCGGCTCGTGCCCAGGACGCCGGTGACTATGGTCGCCAGCGCGCGCATCTGGAGCAGCGCCGTCGTCCTGTCCAGGACGACTCTCGACACGTTCCTCCCGCCGGTGCCGGAGGAGGTGAGCACCCGGTCGCGCTCGGACCGCGGCACGCTGACCAGCGTGAGCCGCTTGAAGAGCCCTGCCGGAAGGAACGGCACCTCCTCCAGCTCGACCTCCGGGCCGGGCGTGAAACGCATGGCGTCGAGCACGCGCCGGTACGGCGGGCAGCCCGCGCGGTGGTGCTCGGTCAGCGAGACGATGAGGTCGCGGAAGACCGTGCGTTTCCACGCGCCGTCCGTGCTGTACGGAGGGCGCGTGAAGACACCCGCCGGCTGCTCCGCCGCAGCGGTCCCCACTGCGGTCCCCACTGCGCTCCCCTCTGGGGTCGCCACCGGGGTCGCCACCCGGCTCAGTAGCCGGTGAACAGCGGGTAGCGGTCCTTGCCCAGCTCGCCGCTGAAGCCCGCGACGACCCACACGGTCTCCTCGTCGGGGCTGGTCCACTCCACGCTTCTCTCGGTCTCCGGGCCGATGATCACGTAGTCGCCGGGCGCCATCCTCCCCTTCTCGCCGCCGACGCTGACCACGGCCTGCCCCTTGAGCAGCAGCAGGCACCCGTTGTCACGCTGGACGAGATCGACATCCTTGCCGGACCGCTCGCCCCGGGTGACGATGCTGTCGATGCGCACGTCGGGCGTCTCGACCAGGGGCAGCACCGCCGGGGTCTCGGGGAAGATGCTCTTGAACCGCCGGTCCTTGCGCTCGAAGAGGTTCGGACCGGGACGGCCGCCTTCCTCCAGCGGGCCCTGGAAGGAGAACTTCACCCAGACCGTCTCCCCGGCCCGGCTGGTGTGGTCGACCCGGTTGGCCTGACCCGGCTCGGTGGTGATGACGTCGCCGGGCTTCAGGGAGACCTTGCCGGCCTCGTTCTCGTACTCCAGCGTGAGCTCCCCGCGCAGCAGGATGAGAGCGTCGAAGGCCGGCTGCTCGCAGACGACGCCGTCCGGAGAGACCTGGCCCTTCGCGATGATCCGCTCGATCTTGATGTGCCTGTTCTCCACCAGGACGTCGACCAGGGCGGAGTCACGCTTGCCGAAGATGTTCTGCGTCCTCATTGCCTTCCTTCCGGATTCGTTTCTCCGTCTACTCGCCGGCCGGCCGCAGGTCGGCCAGCCTGGGTACGACCTCCTCCCGCATGAGGGACATCGAGGTCAGGAACCGGCCGGGGTGCGGGCCGGTGTCGAACTGCGACATGAGGAGGGTGCCGAACCCGCCCACCTCTTCGTAGAATTTCCGGATCTTGTCGGTGACTGTGGCGACGCCGCCCACCATCCACAGATGGTCCAGGGCATAGGAGACGTCGATCGCGCTGTCGGGCATCGCATGGTCGTGCTTGAGCTCGGCCAGCCCGCCGAACAGGGCCAGGACACGCCGGAAATAGTCCATGAAAGCGCGCGGCATCGCGCTTTCCAGGAACTCGCTTCTCGCCTGGTCGTCGGACTCGGCGACGTAGACGACCCGTGCGATCCGCCAGTCGCTCCTGCTCGCGGCCCTGCCGGAGGCGGCGGCGCCGGCCAGCACGGTGCTCCAGTGGGATCGGGCGAGCTCCGCGCCCGCGTCCACCGAGATGGGAATGAACCCCTTGCCCGCTCCCCATCTCAGCGTCCCGGAAGCGGGCGAGGTCCCCGCCACGGCTATCGGCGGATGCGGACGCTGATAGGGGCGCAAATGGTACTCCCAGCCCGTCTTCCGGTTGGGAGCCGGGATGGTCAGGTCCCAGAACTCGCCCTTCAGCGTGTCCGGCTCCGTCGAGCCCCACAGGGCGAGCATCATCTCCACCGATTCGGCCATGCGCCGCCGGTGCTCGTTCGCGCGGGCGTCGATGCCGGTCATCGCGAAGTCGGACGGCGTTCCGCCCGCCCCGATGCCCAGCATGAGACGGCCGTGGGACAGGTGGTCCAGGGCGGCGATCTTGTGCGCCATGACGGCCGGGTGGTGGTGGGCCAGGACGTGCACGCCCGATCCCAGCCGGATCCGCTCGGTCAGCCCCAGCGCCTTGGCGATCAGGAGCTCGGGCGCGGGCAGGTTCTCCCACCGGATGCAGTAGTGCTCCCCGATCCAGGCCTCCGCCAGGCCGAGGCGGTCCGCGTGCACGAGCAGCCGGAGATCGTCGTCCCAGCACTGCGCCGGACTCCTCTCCGGAGGGTGCAGGGGCGGGACGAAGAGCCCCAGGTCGACTCCGCTCATCGAACCTCCTCCTCGATCTCGCCGAGGGCGAGAATGCCGTCGAGGGTCAGGGCGATCGACTCGCCGCTCTCCTCCACCCAGCCCCGGCGTGCCATGGACCGGATCGGGCCGGCGAAGACCTCGCCGGCCTGCCTGCCGAACCGCCGGGCGAACGTGGCCGCCGGAAACTCCCTGAGGCGCAGGCCGTACATGAACGCGAACCTCATGTGCCCGGCGTCGGACAGGGGCCGCGCCCGCTCGCCGTCCCAGCGGCCGGCCGCCATGGCGGCGAGGTAGGCGTTGACGCTGCGGTCGTTGAACCAGAGCGTGCCGCCGATGCTGCTCATGGCCGACATCCCGAAGCCGATCCAGTCGTTGGCCAGCATCTGCCACTGTCCGTAGAGATGCCCGCCCGCGGCGCCGCGCGCGTAGTGGAACGCCGAGTAGCGCTCGTAGCCGCATGCCCGGAGCACCTCCATGCCGGCGGCGAGCTGCTCCCTGTGCTGTGGCGCCGGAGCCGCCGCCACCCGGCCGCGACGCACCAGCCTGTCCAGCGCGGTCCCCTCGTACACCCAGAGCGGGTAGAGGGCGATGTGGTCGACCCCCGCCTCCGACAGCGCCTCCAGGTCCGCGACGACGGTGGCCACGTCGCTGCCCGGCAGGCCCAGGATGATGTCGGCGCCCACGTCCCGGATCCCGGAGGCGCCGGCCGCGGCGAGGGCCTCCCGCGCGTCGGCGCCGCTGTGGCCGCGGCCCACGCCGTCAAGGAGGTCGTCCCGGAAGGTCTGGACCCCGACGTTCAGCCGCAGCGCCGGGAACCGCTGGAGCACCTCCAGCTTCTCCGCGGTGATCGACGAGGGGTAGCCCTCGACGACGATCTCCCTGACCGCGCCGCAGCCGAACTCGTCGAGCACGAAGCTCAGCAGGTCATCGAGGGCCCGCGCGCTCAGGAAGGTCGGGGTGCCGCCCCCGATCTGGAGGGTCTCGACCCGCGCCTCGCGGAGCTGGTCGCGGAAGTGCGCCATCTCCCGCTTGAGCGCGGCCACGTACGCGTCCACGAGCGAGTCGCCCCGCCGGCGGCCGGCGACGACCGCGAAGTCGCAGAAGTGGCAGCGCCGGTCGCAGAAAGGGATGTGCACGTAGAGCGCGATCGGCCCAGGCGGCACCGTACGGCTCCGCGACGCGGCGGCCTCACCGGCGACCCTGGGGAAGTAGCGGACCGGCTCGCTCATGACGCCTCCAGCGTGACCAGGTTGAGGAACTTGCCGTCCTCCTCGAACAGCAGGCCCTGCCCGGCGAGCCGCTCGATCTCCTTCCCGATCGCGCCCTCCGGTTCGCCCAGGTGCCCGCTCGCCCGTTCCACTCCCATCGGCCGCTCCAGCGCCTCCAGCAGGGCGGCCCCGAGCGGCGAGACCTCGTGCCCGACCCACGTGCCCCCGCGCGAGTCCAGCACGTGCTCCCGTCCGGCGAGGCGGAGCACGGGCGCGAGACCGCCGTCGCGCCGCGTCCACCGCGCGATCCAGTGCTCCACCGCGCTCTCCACGCGCCGCCGCCACCGCGCGAGGTTCAACGCGTAGCCGCCGCGGTGGTTGTGGTCGGCGAAGAAGTAGGCGAACTCCGTGCGGTCCGGCTCGGCGAAAGGGAAGACCAGCTCGTAGAAGTCAGCCGGGCGCAGCTCCAGGCCGAACCGCGCCGGGTGCTGGTGATAGGGGCTGTAGCGGTCGAAGCGCACCGGGAACGTCGCCCCGGGCGGCGGCAGGTGGAGCAGGAGGGGGATGTCCCGCAGATACTTCGCGTAGACCGCCGCGTCCTCGCCCGGGAACCCGATGAGCAGGTTCCAGTCCACCTCCACACCGGCGTCCCTTGCGTTCTTCAGGAAGTCGATGTTGGTGAACGCGGTGGTGCCCTTGCCCATGAGCGTCAGCACCGAGGTCGCGAGCGCCTCGATGCCGGGCTGGACGCGGGTGACCCCGGCGGCGGCGAGCTGCTTCAGGCGCTCGGCGCTGGACAGGACCCGCATCTCGTAGAAGACGCTCGCGCCCGCGGGGGCGCGCATGAACGGGAGCACGCTCGCGAAGTACGCCGGGTCGAGGATGTTGTCCACGGCGAAGAACCTGGACACCTCGGGATACCGGGCGAACAGCTCCTCGAACTGGGCGAGGGCCTGCCCGCCCGCCATCGAGCGGAACTTCATCGTGGTGCCGTTCAGGCCGCAGAACGTGCAGTGGGACCGCTCTCCCCACCAGCAGCCGCGAGACGTCTCGAACAGCAGCTCGGGGCGGACGTCCGGGCAGTTGGCGCGGAGCGAGGCGAGGAAACCGTCGTAGTCGAGCGGCAGCCGGACATCGAGGTCCTCCTCGGCTCCCAGCGTCGCGCCGAGCCGCTCGACGTTGCGGCTGGAGTAGACCCCGCGGATCTCGTGGCAGGCGTCGAGGTCGTCGAGGAGGAGACGGCGGACGAAGGCCGGGAACGACCTGAGCGCCGGTCCGGAGAACACGAAGTCGAAGGCCGGCACGTTCCGCGCCAGGACGCGGCCGGCCGACAGCTCGCAGCCGGCGCCGCCGATGACGGTGACCGTCCCCGGCGAGCGCGACTTCAGCCGTCTCGCCATCGCGATCGAGGCCGCCGTCTGGTCGAACATCGCCGTGAAGCCGACCAGGTCGTACTCGTCCAGCGCATGGCGCTCCACCAGCTCGTCGAGGAGCCCGTCGAGGAGCTCGCGGAGCGAGAGCAGCTCGTCTAGGCGTGCTCCGACGCGGCCGGCGCGCCCCAGCGAGTGCCAATAGCGCCGCAGGTAGGCGCCGGCGTTGTCCGCGAGGTCGGGGAAGGCCGCGCGGCGGAACAGCCAGTCGGTCAGGCCGGTGACCGTCGTCACGCCGTCGTCGCTCAGCGCGGCGTAGACATCGGCGCCGATCGCCCGCGCCACGTCGTGGTTCAGGTAGTGGACGTCGACGCGCACCTCGCCGGGAAGGTCGCGTTCGAGCACCGCCTTCAGCTGGGTGAGGGCCAGGGAGGGGATGTGCAGGCCCGCGAAGGGCATGTTCACGAGCGCGACCCTACGCATCCGGACCGCCTCGCAGCCGTACGCGCAGGGCGAGGTGGGCCCGCTCGCGTCTCAGGACTTCGCCGAGCCTGACCACCAGGCCGGGAACGCTGTCCGCGGCGTAGGAGTCCGCCAGCTTCATCTTGGTCAATACGTTGACGACGTGTTCGAGATCCGCGACGGTCTCCTCCACGGACGCGGCCGCCGGCCCGTCGCGCAGGATCGCGCGGAGCCGGAACGCCTCCAGCCGCCGGCCCTGGAGGATCTCCCCGGTCAGGAAGTGCAGGTGGGGCAGCCGCCTCCGGCACTCCTCCCGGTCGCGGAGGACGCGGGGGAGTGCGGCGTCCAGCCGGTCGAGCGCCGCGGCCGCCTCCCCGTCCGCCGCCCGCATCCCGTCGCGGGCGAGCCGCGCGGGCTCCAGCCCGCCCGTCTCCTCGCCCCGGGAGGCGACCACGAGACTCCGCGCGGGGTCGAACAGCTCGCGGAAGCCCTCGTGCGCGGCGCGCAGGACGTCGAATCCGATCGTCCCCGTGCGGTAGAGGCCGGATTCGAGGGAGTTGTTCTCGACGATGTCGAACCGGCGCTCGGCCAGGTCGTAGCCGAAGAGCAGGAAGGTGTCCGGTGCGTGCCTGGTGCCGTGGAAGTGCGGGCGGCTCTCCAGGTGGTAGCAGTCGACCTTGACGATCACCAGGGCGCCCGCCGCCAGGTGCTCGCAGGGATCGGCCCAGGAGGTCGCCGTCTCCAGTGCCACCCCCGCCCGGCGCAGCAGCTCCTCGGTCGGCAGGGCCGAGACGTACGCGTGGCGCACGCCGACTCCCGCCCGGTTCCCGGCGTCGAGCTCGTAGGTCGGGCACAGGTTCGCCGCCAGCAGCGCCGGATCGCGGCCGTAGAACGCCATGACCGCCGCCAGGGCCTGATGGGTGCAGTCCTTCAGGAACACCTCGTTGTACGGCCGGACCGGGTGGCGCACGCGCGGCGCGATGGACGTCCCGCGGCGCAGGGCGGACTTCAGGCTTTCGAGCTCGTCGTCGTCATAGTCGGCCACGAGGCTGCTCAGCTCGCTCAGCAGCCGCTCACGGCGGCTCTCGCGCCGCGCGGCGGGCGCCTGGCGGGCCAGCAGCGCGCTCAGCTCCGCCACGGTGGGGTGCTCGAAGACGTCCACGACCTCCAGCGCGAACCCCTTGCCCGCCAGGATGCTCACCACGATGTTCGCGCCGATCGAGTCGCCGCCCACGTCGAAGAAGCTGTCGGTCGCCGAGATGCTCCGCGCGGGCACGCCGAGCACGTGCGCCCACGTCTCGCGGACGAGCTCCGCCTCGGGGCGGCCCGCCTCTCCGTCCGGCGTGACCGCCGGATCCGGAAGCGCCGTACGGTCGATCTTGCCGTTGCGGGTCAGCGGCATCTCGGGGATCCGGACGAGTACCGCGGGCACCATGTAGCGGGGGAGATGTTCCTCCAGGTGCCGGCGGACCTCCGCCCGGTCCAGGCCCGGCACGGCGGTGTAGTAGCCGGTCAGCCGCACGCCGCCCCCGTCCTCGCGCGCCGTCACGACGGCGTCCAGCACGCCAGGGACGCCTGTCATGTGGTGCTCGATCTCGGCCGGTTCGACGCGGTGGCCGCGCACCTTCACCTGGTGGTCGCGCCGCGCCAGATACTCCAGCTCGCCGCCGGGCAGCCAGCGGGCCAGATCGCCCGTGCGGTACACGGTTCGGCCCGGATCCAGGGGATCCCGGACGAACCGGCCGCGGGTCAGCTCCGGCCGCTGGAGGTAGCCGCCCGTCACCCCGGTGCCGCCGATGTAGATCTCGCCGACGACCCCGATCGGGCAGGGCTGCCGGTCCTGGTCGAGGACGTACACGTAGGAGCCGCCGACGGGACTCCCCAGGTACGCCACCCCGGTGTCGAAGTCGCGCTGCTCGAAGCGCTTGTACGTGGTGTAGACGGTGGTCTCGGTGGTGCCGTAGCCGTTGTACAGGTCGACGGACCCACCGTGGCGCGCGTGCCAGTCCGCCAGCCGGCGCAGCTTGATCGCTTCGCCTCCAAGGATCACCAGCCGCAGGGACAGGCCCGCCGCGTCCCGCAGCGCCTCGTCGGCGAGAAGGTAGAAGGCGCTGGGCGTCTGGCAGAGCACCGTCACCTTCTCCTTGTCCAGCAGCGCCAGGAGCCGCCGCGCGTCGACGGCGACGTCCTCCGGAACGATCACCAGGGTCGAGCCGTGGAGCAGCGAGCCGAAGATCTCCCAGACGGACACGTCGAAGTTCAGGCTGTGGAAGAGGGTCCACACGTCGGACGGGGTGACGCGGAACTTCGCCCCCGCCTCGCGGACGAGCCGGACCAGGCCCCGCTGGCTCACCAGCACACCGTTCGGCCGGCCGGTCGTGCCGGAGGTGTAGAGCACGTAGGCGCCGCCGGTCGGGTTGTCGACCCGCTCCATGTCGAGCGGGGAGAGCCGGGAGAGATCCTCCGTCGCGAGGTCGATCACCGCCCCCGCGAACGCCTCGGCGGCGTCGTCGACGATCGTCGTGCCCGCGAATGCCTCGGCGGCCTCGTTGACGATCACCGCGCTCGCTCCGCTGTCGGCCAGCAACTGCCGGATCCGCGCCTCGGGCGTGCGCGGGTCGATCGGCAGATGCGCCGCGCCCGCCTTGTGCGCGGCGAGCATGCCGACGATCGCGGCGATGGACCGCCCGCAGGCGACCGCGACGACGTCGCCGGGCGACACGACCGCGCGCAGCCGCCGTGCCAGCCGGTTGGCCTCCGCGTTGAGCTCCCCGTAGGTGAGGGAGCGGTCGCCGAGCACGAGGGCGACCCCGGCCGGCCGCATGGCCGCCTGGTGCTCGAACAGCGAGGCGACGGTGCCGCCGTCCCGGTCCCGGTGCCCGGCGTCCCCGTGTCCGGCGTCCCCGTGTCCGGCGTCCCCGTGTCCGGCGTCCCCGTGTCCGGCGTCCCCGTGCTCGGCGGCCCGGTCCTCGGCGCGGTGGGACTCGCCGCGCCCCCACGCCAGCACCGTGTCGCGTTCGGCCGGGCTGAGCAGCGCGACGTCACGGACGGGCGTCCGGGGCTGGGAGCAGACCGACGCCAGCAGGCCCACGAGGTTCGCCGTCATGCGTTCGACGGTGTCGCGCCGGAACCGCTCCACCGCGTACTCGATCGCGATCCGCGGGTCGCTCCGTTCGAGGTCCACCTCCAGGGTGAGCGCGAACTTGGCCGCGCCGTTGTGCGCGTCCAGCCGCCCGGCCTGGACGCCGTCGAACGCGAGCCGGGGGCCGCCGCCGTGCAGCATCGCGATCGCCACGCTGAACAGCGGGTTCTCCCCGTACTGCCGGTCGACGCGCAGCCGCCGCGCCAGGTCCTCGAACTGGACGACGGAGTCGGCGAGGTCCCCGGCCACGCTCGCGCGCACGTCCCCCAGCAGCTCGGCGAAGGGGCGGTCCGGGTCGACCTCGACGACGAACGGCACGGGGTTCAGGAAGAGTCCCACCGTACGGTGGTGGACCGGGGTCCGCTGGGACACGGGCGCGCCGATGGCGACCCGCCGCTGCCCCGTGTAGCGGTACAGCAGCAGCCCGAACACCGCCAGGAAGAACACGAACGGCGTGACGTCCTGCTCCCGGCACATCCGCCCGATCCGGTCCGCGAGCTCCTCCCGCAGCCCGGCGCGGACCACGTCGCCCGCGAACGTCGGCCTGCGCGGCGCGTCGCGGTCGTACGGCAGCCGCAGCGCCTCCAGGTCCCGTGCCCGCAGCTCCTCGCTCCAGCGCGCCAGCCGCCGCGCGTACTCCGGCGACGCCTTCCGCGCGAGCTGGGCGGCGGCGAAGCTCTGGTACGGCGGGCCCGGCGCCCCCGGTTCCGCCTGGTTGTAGAGGAGCGACAGGTCGTCGAAGACGACCATGAGGGAGGCTTCGTCGACGATGCTGTGGTGGAAGTCGAACAGCAGGCGGCGGCCGTCGCCGGCCGTGAGCAGCGCCACGCGGAACAGCGGCGCCCGCGACAGCTCGAAGGGCGCCAGCGCCTCCCGCAGGTCGTGACATCTCAGGATCCGGATGTCGCTCACGTCCGTCACCTCGCGCACCGACCTGCCGCCGGCGATGCGGAAGCAGGTGCGCAGGGACTCGTGCCGCCGCATCAGCTCGCGGACGGCCAGGCGCAGCCGTTCCTCGTCGAGCTCCCCGCGCAGCTCGAACAGGACCGGGATGTTGTAGCCGGTGTTCGGCGGCTGGGAGAGGGTGAGGGCCACCACCCTCTCCTGCGCCGGGGAGAGCGCGCCCTGGTCGTCGCCGGCCGACGCCGGGCAGGGGCGGCCGGTGGGGCCGCCGCCCGCCGCTCCGGCGATC
>NZ_QNFZ01000988.1 GCF_003313395.1 Nonomuraea lactucae
GAGAGCCTCGCCGCCGCCGACCGTGTAGGCCGCCGCGCCCGCCGCCACCACCCGCTCGGCCAGCGCGACCGTGCCGGCCAGCGTCGGGCTGTTCTCGGCGGCGACCAGCAACGCCGGCGTCTCCGCGTCGACCACCGCGATGGGTCCGTGCAGCAGGTCGGCGTACGACAGGCCCATGGCGTGCAGGTAGCACGCCTCCTTGAGCTTGAGCGCTGTTTCGAGCGCGGTGGAGAAGGCCAGCCCGCGGGCGGAGACCACCGCGCCGTGCTTGTCGGCCAGGCCCTCGACGACCGCGTCCAGGTCGCCCGGGGCGTCGATGAGCTTGTCCACCGCGTCGGGCACCCGCTGCAGGTCCGCCGCGTCCACGTCCGCGCCCAGACCGAGCGCGAGCACGGCCAGCGCGGCGAGCTGGGTCGTGTAGGTCTTCGTGGCGGGAACCGCCTTCTCATCACCGGCCACCGTGCACAGCGCCACGTCCGCCGCCTGCGCGAGGGGGCTGTCCGGGCCGCCGTTGGTGATGCCGACGGTCTTGGCGCCGCAGTCGCGCGCCCAGACCAGCGTGTCCACGATCTCCTCGGTGCGGCCCGACTGGGAGATGGCCACGGCCAGCACGCCGTCGAGGTCCAGCCTGCGCCGGTACGTCGTCGCCACGGAGGGCGCCGCGAGCGCGGCCAGCCGCCCGGCGCGCGACTCGACGAGGTAGCGGCCGTAGACTGCGGCGTTGTCGGAGGTGCCACGAGCGATGAAAAGCAGCTGACGAGTCTGGTCGCCGAGCGCCTTCACTTCGCCGACCCGGGGGAGGAGGGAATCGAGCGTGGCTCGCAGCGCCGCGGGCTGCTCACCGATCTCGCTACGCATCATGGTGGTCATCTCGGGCTCACAATCGTTACCGTTCGGGCTTGACCCTGTTTTGCGACATGTGGTCTAGTCCGGACTAGACCAGTACGAACCATAGCTCATCGCCCAGGTCAGATCGAGGGGAGGATCCGTGGCGCACATAGATCCGGACAGCCCGGTGCCCAAGTACTTCCAGCTACGCGAGATCCTGCTGGACCTCATCGACAGCAACGAGCTCAGCATCGGCGCGGCGATCCCGTCCGAGCGGGAGCTCTGCCAGCGCTTCGGCCTGTCCCGCATGACCGTACGGCAGGCGGTCGACCACCTGGTGTCCGAGGGGCGCCTGCACCGGGTGCCCGGCAAGGGCACCTTCGTCGCCAGGCCCAAGATCGAGCTCGCGCTCCAGCTCACGTCGTTCACCGACGACATGCGGGCCCGCGGCATGGAGCCGGGCTCACGCGACCTCGACCGCAGGATCGTGCGTGCCAGCGCCCACCTGGCCAAGGAGCTGGGCATCCAGCCCGGCGAGGAAGTGCACTTCATCGAGCGCCTGCGCACCGCCGACGGCGAGCCGCTGTCCATCGAACGGGCGCACATCCCGGTCAAACTCGCACCCGACCTGGCCGAGCACGACCTTTCGGGCAGATCGCTCTACGAACTGCTGGAGAGCCGCTACGGTCTCGTCATGGACGCGGGAGAGCTCACCATCGACGGTGGCATCGCCGACCCGAGCGACGCCGACCTGCTGAAGCTGCCGCGCGGCGGCGCCGTGCTGCTGCTGCAGCGCAGGTCCTTCTCCGGCGGCGTCTGCGCCGAGCTGGGGGTCTCGACGTATCGCGCCGACCGCTACCAGCTCCGCACCATCCTGGAAATGCCCGCACGACGGGGCTAGGGGCCCGACTCCCCGGAGGAACGCCCGGTGAACGAGACCACCGCCAGGCCTTCGCCGTTCGCACGAGTGATGAGCGTGCTCCAGCGGCTGGGCCGCTCCCTCATGCTGCCGATCGCGGCCCTGCCCGCCGCCGCGCTGCTCCTCCGCTTCGGCCAGCCCGACATGCTCGGCTCCAACGGCGCCGAGCCGGGCGGCCTCGCCGACGTGGCGGGGTTCGCCTGGATGAACCAGGTCGCCGCAGTGCTCGCCGCCGCCGGAGCGGCGCTGTTCGAGAACCTGCCGTTGCTGTTCGCCGTGGGCGTGGCGATCGGGTTCGCGCGCAAGTCCGACGGCACGACCGCGCTCGCCGCCGTGGTCGGCTACCTGGTCTTCGACCGGGTGACGAAGGTGATGTTCTTCGGCTCGGGGATCCGCGACACCGTGCTGCTGCGCAAGGTCGAGGACCAGGGCATCGTGGAGATCATCGACTACGGCATGCAGAACCCCACCAAGGTGCTCGGCGGCATCCTGATGGGGCTCGTCACCGCCCTGCTCTGGCAGCGGTTCTACCGGATCAAGCTGCCGTCCTGGCTGGCGTTCTTCGGCGGGCGGCGCTTCGTGCCGATCGTCACCGCCATCGTGGCGATGCTGCTCGGCGTGCTGGTCGGCTGGCTCTGGCCGCTGCTCGGCGGATGGATCGGCGCGGCGGGCGAGGCGCTGACCACCCTCGGCCCGCTGGGCACCGGGCTCTACGGGCTGATCAACCGGCTGCTCATCCCGCTGGGTCTGCACCACTTCGTCAACTCGATCGTGTGGCACGTGGTGCCGCAGTGCGAGGTGGGTGGGCGGGTCCTGGGTGGTGACTGGAACTGCTACTTCGGCGGAGCCGCGCAGTCCGGGCAGTTCATGGCGGGGTTCTTCCCCATCATGATGTTCGCGCTGCCCGCGGCCGCGCTCGCCATGTGGCGGGCCGCCCCCAAGCACCGGCGTCCCGCGGTGGGCGGCATCATGCTCTCGGCCGCCCTGGCCTCGTTCGTCACGGGCATCACCGAGCCGATCGAGTTCGCGTTCATCTTCGTGGCGCCGCTGCTGTTCGCCGTACACGCCGTGCTGACCGGGGTGGCGATGGCCGTCACCACGCTGATCGGCGGCCAGCTCGGCTTCGGCTTCTCGGCCGGGCTGCTCGACATGCTGCTGAACGCCAGCAAGTCCAACACCGCCAACCTGCCCGGCATCCTCGCGCTGGGCCTGGTCTACGGGGTCGTGTACTACGTGGTGTTCAGCTTCCTGATCCGCAGGCTGGACATCATGACACCCGGCCGCGAACCCGAGCCGGACGTGGACGCGGGCGAGCCGACGTCGCCCTCCACCAGACAGGGCTGACGGGGATTACGGACACCCCAACGGTCCCGCCGCCCGCCAACTCCCGAGGACCTTCTCCCCCTCCTCCCGCCAAAAGGACCGGGAAACCGGGAAAGTTGGCGGCCGGCGTATCCCCGGGCGGGGCCGAAACCTCTTTGTATCGATCGCAGTGATCGCCCCCCCAAGATCATGGAGCGTCCATGCGCCCCCTTCGCCGCGTCGGCACCGACCCCGTCCCCCGCCCGCCGCACGACCACCCGCACGACGACCCGCACGCCACCCCTTCGGTCCACCCCGAGGTCCGAGGCGCGCTCGCCCTCGAACCGAGCCCCCTGGTCTGGGGCCCGCCGGGAGCGGTGCCCGACGAACGGAGGCTGCGCCTGCTGGGCCAGGCCCTGGCCGAGGTCCTCACGGGCCGGCGCCCTCCCGAAACCGTCGCCGAACGGCTCACCGACCAGGCGTACCGGGAGCTGGTGAGGGCGGGCCGGATGATCAAAGCCACCCGCCCGCCGTTCGCGGGAGTCCCCCACGTGAAGGAGCCCAGGGACGGGGCGGTGGAGATGTGCCTGCTCGTCCACTGCGGCGAACGCAGCCACGTCCTCGCCCTCCGCCTCGAACGGCGCGGCATCCAGTGGCTTGTCACCGACTTCGAAACGGCGTGACCAGGCCTGGCCTGGCCTGGCCGGGGCGGGCTGGTGCCGCCTGGTACGTCGCACCAGCCCGCGCCCGGCCCTGCCCCGGAACCCACACCGGGTCCCGGGGCAGGGCCCGGCAGCCAGCCGCCTCCGACGTGCGCGCGCGGCGAGGGCGGGCCCGTGGAGGCTCGGCTCCCCCGCACAAGCCGCCACGCGCGGCTAAGGGCGCCGCGCAGACCCCAACCTGTCAAGCGCCCCAAGGCCCGCGCCTGCCGGGCGGCACCCGAAGACCCAGGGCTGCCGGGCGGCACCCGAGGACTCAGGGCTGTCGGGCGGCACCCGAGGACTCAGGGCTGTCGGGCGGCACCCGAAGGCCCGCGCCTTCCGGGAGGCACGCGAAGAGCCAAGCCCGGCACGACCGGCCCGAGTCGCCAGGCGCAGGCAGCGCCCACAGGCAGACCCTGGCCGCTGCTCCCGGTCGGAGGCGGACGGGCATGTCGCCCGGCCCCTGGAGGCCGTCCAGAGTGTCCGACCCGCTGTGGTCGGACAGCCATGGGCCCGGCCGCTCTCGACCCGGCCGCAGAGTACCGGCCGCGGATCACCGACCGTGAGCGCCGGCCACTGGGCCTGGCACAAGCGACTCGGGCGCGGCCAGCCCAGAACCCGAGCCAGCGGGCCGCAGGCGGCGCAGAACGGGCCGAGGGTCGACAGGCACAGGGCGCGGCGAAGGCCGAGCCAGCAAGCGCAGGCGGCGCAGAAAGGGCCGAAAGTCGGCAGGCGCAGGCGGTGTGGAAGGGGCCGACGTGGTGTCAGGCGGCGGCGCACCTGACGGCACGTGGAAAGCACGTGCCGTCAGGCCGCCGCCAGGTGGTGACCCGGTCTCGGGTCAGGCCTGGGTGTTCTTCGGGTCGCCGTGGCAGCGCTTGTACTTCTTGCCCGAGCCGCACGGGCACGGGGCGTTGCGCTCGACGTTGCCGTAGGCTGCCCGCTCCGCCTGGGTGGTGCGGACCCGGGTGTGCTCGACATCGCCCTGCTCGCCCGGCGCCGAGTATTCGAGCTCGGCCGGGCGCTCCGGGCCGCGCAGCCCGCGCGCGATGATGGAGCGGGTCTCCGCCACCATCGCGTCCTCTTCCTCGACGATCGGATTCTGCTGGACCTCGACCTCGATGTTGAACAGGAACCCGACGGAGTCCTCCTTGATGCCGTCGAGCATCGCGGTGAACATCTCGTAGCCCTCGCGCTGGTATTCGATCTGCGGGTCCTTCTGCGCGTAGGCCCGCATGCCGATGCCCTCGCGCAGGTAGTCCATCTCGTAGAGGTGCTCGCGCCACTTGCGGTCGAGGACCGACAGGATGACGCGGCGCTCGAACTCGCGCATCGCCTCGGCGCCGAGCTCCTCCTCGCGCCTGTCGTACGCCTCCAGCGCGTCCTTCTTGATCTTGTCGCCGATGAGCTCGGCGGTGAGCTCCTCGCGGCTGCCGGCCTCCTCGACGAGGTTGTCGATCGTGACCTTGACCGGGTAGAGCTCGCCGAACGCCTTCCACAGCTTGTCGAGGTCCCACTCCTCGGCGAAGCCCTCGGACGTGGCGCCGACGACGTAGCCGTCGATCACGTCGGCGACGAAGCCGCGCACCTGCTCGTGCAGGTCGGCGCCCTCCAGCACCCGGTGGCGCTCGGCGTAGATCACCTTGCGCTGCCGGTTCATCACCTCGTCGTACTTCAGGACTTCCTTGCGGATCTCGAAGTTCTGCTGCTCGACCTGGTGCTGGGCGGAGGCGATGGCCTTGGAGACGATGCCGGACTCGATCGGCTGCTCGTCGGGGATGTTGAGCCTTGTCATGATCATCTCGACCCGGGCCGAGTTGAACAGGCGCATGAGGTCGTCGCCGAGCGAGAGGTAGAAGCGCGACTCGCCCGGGTCGCCCTGGCGGCCGGAGCGGCCGCGGAGCTGGTTGTCGATGCGGCGCGACTCGTGGCGCTCGGTGCCGAGGACGTAGAGGCCGCCGAGGTCGACGACCTCGTCGTGCTCGGCCTTGACCGCGGCCTTGGCCTTCTCCAGGGCCTCGGGCCAGGCCTTCTCGTATTCCTCGGGCGTCTCGACCGGGTCGAGACCGCGCTGGCGCAGCTCGAGGTCGGCACGGAACTCGGGGTTGCCGCCGAGCATGATGTCGGTGCCTCGGCCGGCCATGTTGGTGGCGACGGTGACGGAGCCCTTGCGGCCCGCCTCGGCGATGATCGTGGCCTCACGCGCGTGGTTCTTCGCGTTGAGCACCTCGTGCTGCACACCGCGGCGCTTGAGGGCCTTGGAGAGCCGCTCGGACTTCTCCACCGAGGTGGTGCCCACGAGCACCGGCTGGCCGGCCTCGTAGCGCTCCTTGATGTCCTCGACCACGGCGGCGAACTTGGCGTCCTCGGTCTTGTAGACGACGTCCGCCTGGTCCTTACGGATCATGGGCCGGTTGGTCGGGATGGGGACCACGCCGAGCTTGTAGGTCTTGTGGAACTCGTTCGCCTCGGTCACCGCCGTGCCGGTCATGCCGGACAGCTTCTGGTAGAGGCGGAAGTAGTTCTGCAGGGTGATCGTGGCGAGAGTCTGGTTCTCGTCCTTGATCTTCACGCTCTCCTTGGCCTCGATGGCCTGGTGCATGCCCTCGTTGTAGCGGCGGCCGTGCAGGATGCGCCCGGTGAACTCGTCGACGATCAGGACCTCGCCCTCGGTGACGATGTAGTCCTTGTCCTTCTTGAACAGCTCCTTGGCCTTGAGCGCGTTGTTGAGGAAGCCGACCAGGTGCGTGTGCTCGGGCTTGTAGAGGTTGTCGATGCCGAGCCAGTCCTCGACCTTGGCGACACCCGCCTCCAGGACGCCGACCGTGCGCTTCTTCTCGTCGACGACGTAGTCGCCGGTGCTTTCCTCGCCCGGGTTCTTCGCCTCGACGCCCCTGCGCAGGCGGGGCACGATCTTGGCGAACTCGGCGTACCACTTGCCGGACTGCTCGCCGGGGCCGGAGATGATCAGCGGCGTGCGGGCCTCGTCGATGAGGATGGAGTCGACCTCGTCGACCACCGCGAAGTTGTGGCCGCGCTGGACGCACTCGTCGAGCGACCAGGCCATGTTGTCGCGCAGGTAGTCGAAGCCGAACTCGTTGTTGGTGCCGTAGGTGATGTCGGCCTCGTACTGCTTGCGGCGATCGTCGGGCTGCTGCCCGGACAGGATCACGCCGACCTCGAGACCGAGGAAGCGGTGGATGCGGCCCATGGTGTCGGCGTCGCGCTTGGCGAGGTAGTCGTTGACCGTGACCACGTGGACGCCCTTGCCGGTCAGCGCGTTGAGGTAGGCGGGCAGGGTGCAGGTGAGGGTCTTGCCCTCGCCTGTCTTCATCTCGGAGATGTTGCCCATGTGGAGGTTGGCGCCGCCCATGATCTGGACGTCGAAGTGCCGCTGGCCGAGGACGCGGCGCGCCGCTTCGCGTACGGCCGCGAACGCCTCGGGAAGCAGATCGTCGAGCGACTCCCCGTCGGCGTGGCGCTGCTTGAACTCGTCCGTCAGCGCGCGCAACTCCGCGTCGGACAGGCTCGTGAAGTCGTCCTCGATGGAGTTGACCTGGTCTGCGATCCTCTTCAGCTTGCGGAGGGTCTTGCCCTCACCGGCACGCAGGATCTTGTCGAGAATGGCTGCCACTTTATGTAAAGCTCCTCGCAGGTCTACCCCGGCGGCGCCGCCAGGAGGAGAGGCCGAGACAAACTTCCCCGTTGCCATGGTAGGCGGTTCCGTCAGCGGACACAGCCACCGCGACAGCGAGGCCGCCGGCCGCGTCTGGGAGAATGGGTATCCAGGCAGAGGTTATGCCGGTTGACAGCCGGTTCGCACCAATAAGCGAGAATTCCGGCAAAGGGAAGGATTTTGTGATGGTTGAGGGCGCGAAGTCGGAGCAGACTGAGCATCTGGGCAGTCACGGCGGGCGCGCGTCTTCGTGGCTCGCGGTCACCGTCATGCTGATCGGCTTCATCCTGGGCGGAGTCGGGCTGACCATGGCCAACTGGGCGCTCATCTGGGTCGGCGTGGGCCTGTTCGTCGTGGGCGGAATCCTCGCTCTCGTCTTCGACATCTTCTCCGACGTCGTGATCGACGCGCCCCGCGTCGGCATGTCCGTCGAAGACCACCGCTGACCCGGCCGCGCGGCGGGCACCGATCCCCTGACGGTGCCCGCCGTCCGCACGCCCGGGGACTTCCCTGCGCGGCCCGTTCTGGTGGGTCGGCGGGGGCGTTCTTGTAGGTCGGCGGGGCGCGTTCTTGTCGGTCGGCGGGGCGCGTTTTTGTCGGTGGGCGGCGCTAGCATGCCCGGCATGCTCCGCCCTACCAGCGAAACCCGTGCCAGAGCGCCCCATGCCAGGGAAAGCCACACCAGCGAGACACCGGCATGACCGGTCTGACTGCCGACGAGGCGCGCCGGATCGTCCTGCGCGCGCAGGGGCTGCTCGGCGCGGACGGGCGGCGCGGCGGCGTCCGCGGCATGCTGCGCAGGCTCGGCGCGGTGCAGCTCGACACGATCTCGGTCCTCGCCCGCTCCCACGAGCTGGTCCCCTACGCGCGCCTGGGCGCGGTCGGCCGGGCGGAGGTCGAACGGGCCTACTGGCACGAGCCCGCCCAGACCTTCGAATACTGGTGCCACGCGGCCTGCGTCCTGCCGATCGAGCACTGGCCCCTCTACTCCTTCAGGCGGCGCGCCTTCCGCGAGCGCCGATTCCGCTGGCACGAGGTGCCCGGCCACGTCGACGAGCTGCTGCAGCAGGTGCGCGACAGCGGCCCCGTGACCACCGCCGACGTCGGCGGCGCGCGCGCCGCTCGAGCCGCTCCTGGCGGCTCCGGCGACGAGCGGGCGGGCGAGTGGTGGGACTGGTCCGACTCCAAGATCGGCCTGGAGTGGCTGCTCGACATCGGCGAGCTGGTCTGCACGCGCCGCGTGGGCTGGCGCAGGGTCTACGACCTGGCCGAGCGCGTGGTCCCCGCCGACCTCCTGGCCGAGGACCTCTCCGACGAGGAGTGCGTCGTACGGCTCGCGGGCATCGCGGGCCGCGCGCTGGGCGTCGCGACGCGCGGCGATCTGGTCGACTTCCTGCGGCTCAACGGGAAGTTCATGGCGATCCTCGACCAGGCCCTGCTCAGCGGGGCGGCGGGGCTGGTCCCCGTGACCGTCGCCGGCTGGCCGACCAGCGGCAGGGCGAACGGCGGGAGAGCGAACGGCGACGGGGCCGCCGAGCACGCGGCGCTGGCCAACGCCTGGGCCGATCCGGCGGCGCTGGAGTCGGAGCCGCGCGGCCGGCACCGCACCACGCTGGTCTCGCCGTTCGACTCACTGATCTGGCACCGCGGCCGCACCGAGCGGGTCTTCGGCTTCGCCTACCAGCTGGAGCTCTACGTGCCCAGGCACAAGCGCGTGCACGGCTACTTCACCATGCCGGTGCTGGCAGGCGGCCGCCTCATCGGCCGGGTGGACCCCGCGCGCGAGGGCACCACGCTGGTGGCGCGGCAGCTCAGCCTGGAGCCCGGGCTGAGCGCCGCCAGGTGGGCCGACGCCCTTCGCGACGCCCTGTGGTCGGCCGCCGAGTGGGTGGGCTGCGACGCCGTACGAGTCGAGCGGGCCGACCCGGACCTCGCCGCCCACCTGGAGGCGGCCGTCAGGTGATCTCCAGCATGCGCTCGCGCACGGCGTAGACCACGGCCTCCATGCGCGAGTGCAGCTGCAGCTTGTCCAGGATGTTGCGGACGTGGTTCTTGACCGTGTTCTCGCTGATGAACAGCTGCTTGGCGATCTCCCGGTTGTTCATGCCCTTGGCGACCAGGCGCAGCACCTCCATCTCGCGCTCGGTCAGCCGCGGCACCGGCAGCTGGGGCGGCCTCTCGGCCTCCTTGCGGCTCATGTTGGCGAACTCGGTGATGAGCTTCGCGGCCATGGCCGGGTTGATGAGCGACTGCCCTTCGTGGACGCCGCGCACCGCCGCCGGCACATCGTTGATCTGCACGTCCTTGAGCAGGTAGCCCGTCGCGCCCGCCTTGATGGCCTCGAAGAGGTCCTCCTCCTCGTCGCTCACCGTCAGCATGATGATCCGGGTGCTCGGCACCGAGGCCTTGATGCCCTTCGCGGCCTCGATGCCGTCCTGGCGCGGCATGCGCACATCCATCAGCGCGACATCGGGCATGAGGCGGTCGGCCAGCTCGACCGCCTCCTGCCCGTCGCTCGCCTCGCCGACCACGTCGATGTCGGGCTCGGCGGCTAACGCCAGAGCCAGGCTCCGCCTGATCAGCTCGTGGTCGTCCACGATAAGCACGCGGATCGGCTCGCCTCCTGGCGCGCCGGTCTCGCCGGGCTCGGTCACGAAGCCTCCTTGGCGCGCCTCGCAACCTCGTTTCGCTCGCTCATGTGCACCTGACTGAGCTCGCTCACGTCTCTCCTCCTCGTCGGGGGGCCAGAGCCGTCGGACCGCCATGATGGCACGGGTGGCGCGGTCCTCGGTTGGTCGAGAAGATCTTTTAAGACGCTATCAGGGCTCGACGAGCCGCAACACGCCGTAGTTGTAGCCGCGTCGGTTGTAGACGACTGACGGCTGGCCGCTCTCCTTGTCACGGAACAGGTAGAAGTCGTGGCCGACCAGCTCCATCTCGAGGAGGGCCTGGTCGATGGTCATGGGTTCCGCTCTGTGGAACTTCTCCCGTACGACGAGCGGCCCTTCGCCGTCCATCTCGATCGGGACGATGTCGTCGTACTGCGTGTCGTCGGGCAGCTGATCTTCTTCGGCCTCGGCCGGCTCGGGGACCAGCGTGGTCTTCTGGGGCGCCAGGTCGACGTCGGGTAGCGTCGCGGTGAGCTCTGCCAGGGAGGGCGGGCAGTGGTTGCCGTGGTGAACCTTGCGCCGGTCGGCGAGCCTGCGCAGGCGGCCTTCGAGCTTGTCCAGGGCGATGTCCAGGGCGACGAACCGATCGTCGGCGGAGGCCTCGGCCCTGATGGCGGGTCCTCTAGAGTGAATGGTCAGCTCGACGCGCTCTCGCTGTCCCGCGAGGCGGGGGTTGCGCTCCTTCGACACCTCCACATCGACTCGAATGAGCTTGCTATCCAGACGCTCGATCCTGGCCAGCTTGGTCGTCACTTGGTCGCGGAACCGGTCATTCACTCCCGTGTGCCGGCCCTTGACGATGATGTCCATGCAACAGCCCCCCTTCGTCTAACGACTGAGAAAGAGCGCCCGACGACGCGCCTGCCGGGCGGGGTTCACTGTCTTCCTCTCTGTCACCGTTCCCCTCTCCGAAGGTCCATCACCGGGATCTCGTGCGGCACCCGCCCGGCCGACCTGGTCTTCGACCCCACATCCGCCTGCTGAGGATTTCGCAGCTCTGATGCCACTACTGACCTTCTCTCCTGACGAGGGACATCTGGACCCTCGGGAAGGCAGGACTTACCCCTAAGCCGCACCGTGCTCGGTCGACGAAGAGTCGCCTTACGTGGGCCGTTTCGCCTGCGGCTGGCATCGGCTAGCAGAGCCGGGACTCCCGGCCCTGCGCAACCACGGACCCGAACGGGTGCCATGTCAGAACGCTATCCGGATCGGACCCGAATGTCAGCTTGCGGATTGCCCAAAGGATCACTTTCCGTGATTTCGCTACGGTGTTACGGGGGTGAAGGGTGCCCCAGTTAAGAGTCCGTCAACCGTTATGCCCGGGTGTCTGATCCCTCCTGATCTGGTCTCCTCCTGTACAGCGGGTAGTGAGTTGTGACCCTTCGGTGAGCGCGGCCGGCCGCATCCTTCTTTACCCAACGTGACCGTAATCCTTTTTAAGATCTCCGGCGTGTCGCGTTTGAGACCTCCCGCGGTCTCCGAGGTGTCGCGGCCACGGTGGCCGCGAACAGCACCTCACCGCCTCGCGACCGCACCGCCCTGGCAGCCTCGGCCAGCGTGGCGCCGGTGGTCACGAGGTCGTCCACGAGCACCACGGGGCGGGCGGGAAGTGCGGGTCCGGCCACCCCCAGCGACGAGGCCAGATTGGCCGTCCGCTGCGCCGCCCCCAGCCCGGCCTGGTCGGCCACGCGCCGGACCGGCGCCAGCGCGTGGCGGCACTCGGCACGGTGACCGAGCCTCCTC
>NZ_QNFZ01000989.1 GCF_003313395.1 Nonomuraea lactucae
CCGCTCGGCGCGGCGCAGCAGCTGGGCGGCGAGCGACAGCGCGGGCTGGCCCAGCGGCACCCCGTCGAGCGCCGACGGCTGCTCGCCCCTGGCGGCCCGCTCGGCGGCCTTGATGGCCTCCCAGTTGTCGTTGACCTCGTCGGCGCTCTCGGCCCGCACCGAGCCGAACACGTGTGGGTGGCGCCGCACCAGCTTCTCGACGATCCCGGCCGCCACGTCGTCCATGTCGAAGCCGTCGGCCACCTTGGCGTGGAAGACCACCTGCAGCAGCAGGTCGCCCAGCTCTTCGCGGAGCGCCGGGTAGTCGCCCAGCTCGATCGTCTCCAGCACCTCGTAGGCCTCTTCGAGCAGGTACGGGACCAGCGTCTCGTGGGTCTGCTTGCGGTCCCAGGGGCACTCGGCGCGGAGTCTGTCCATCACCGCGACCAGGTCGAGCACCCGGGCGCCCGGCAGGTCGTACGAGCCGGGCACCACCTCGATGACCGGCGGCTCGTCGAGCGCGACGGCGGCGTGGCCGACCGCGCGCATGAAGTCCTCGTCGTCGTCGCCGAGCCAGACGACCGTGCCCTCGACCGCCTCCCGGGCCAGCCGCCGGGCGTCGGGCGTCACGACGGTCACCTCGACCCCGGCCTCGGCCAGGTAGGGCAGCTGCGGATGGTCCTCGGAGCCCGTCAGCACCGGACCGGCCGCCAGCGCCCGCCACGCCCGGTGGCTCAGCAGGCCGGGCGGGACCCGGGGCGAGGTGGTGACGACGATCAGCGGCATGGGTCAGCCCTGCGGCTGCTGCTGGTCCTGCGGGGCGGCCTTGCCGAAGCGGCCCGCGTCGAGGAACCCGCGCTGCTGGTCGAAGGTGCCGTAGCGGGGGCTGAAGACCGGCTTGATCGAGTTGTACTCCTGGGTCAGCTTGGCGATGGCCTGCTGGTTCTGCCGCCCGCCGAACTTGTCGGCCAGCTTGGTCAGGCCCACCTCGGCGCGTACGAAGGCGCGCGCGTTGCCCGGCGAGACGCCCTTGGCGAGCAGGTTCATCTCCGGCGAGCCCGCCTGGCCCGGGTCCTTCGCGGCGGCGTCGATCTCGGCCTCGCTGACCTGCACCCCGAACTTCCTGGCGAGCTGCTCGAAGCGGCTCTGCTCGGTCATCCGCAGCAGGACGAACTGGGTCATCGGCAGCGGCAGCTGTGACGGCTGGACGCCCGCCTTCTTCAGCGCGGCCTCGTACTCCCGGACGTTCCTGTTGAGATCGGCGGCCGAGATGCGCCGGCTCCCGACGACGGCCGCCGCGCCGGCCTCCATGGGGGAGGAGCAGGCGGTCAGCGCGACGAAGCTCGCACCGACGGCGGCAGCGGCCACAGCCACTCGAATCGACTTCACGTGCGTCCCTTTCCGACAAAAACCGCGGCTAGCTTACCCGTGCGGGCTCGAGGAACATCGCCTCGACGAGGTCACCGCACCATTTGAGCAGGTCGAGGTCGCGCAGCGGCTGCCCGCCCAGCGGCTTGGTCTTCGGCACGGGCACGAGCAGCGTCTCCGCGGCCTGCTTGTAGATCGCCTTCTTGTAGAGCCGGTCGAGCCGCACCTGCTGCGACTCCTTCAGCCTGACCGGGCCGAACTTGATGTTCTGGCCCTGCAGGGTGACGTCGGTGAGCCCGGCCTGGCGGGCCTTGACGCGGAAACGGGCCACCTCCAGCAGGTTGTCCACCTCGACGGGCGGCCTGCCGTACCGGTCGGTGAGCTCGTCGCGGACCTCGGCTATGTGGATCTCGGCCGAGATCGCGGCGATCCGCTTGTACGCCTCCAGCCGCAGCCGCTCGGAGGTGACGTAGTCGTGCGGGATGTGCGCGTTGATCGGGAGCTCGACCTTGACGTCGTGCTGCTCCTCCTGGACCTCCACGCCGGACAGCTTGGCCTTCTGCTCCTGCACGGCCTCGGCCATCAGGCGGACGTAGAGGTCGAAGCCGACGCCCGCGATGAAGCCCGACTGCTCGGCGCCCAGCACGTTGCCCGCGCCGCGGATCTCCAGGTCCTTCATCGCCACGTACATGCCCGCGCCCATCTCGGTGTGCTGGGCGATCGTCGCCAGCCGCTCGTGCGCGGTCTCGGTGAGCGGCTTCTCCGGCGGGTAGAGGAAGTAGGCGTACCCCCGCTCCCTGCCCCGCCCGACGCGGCCCCTGATCTGGTGGAGCTGGGACAGGCCGTAGTTGTCGGCCCGGTCGACGATCAGCGTGTTGGCGTTGGGCACGTCGAGACCGGACTCCACGATCGTGGTGGAGACCAGCAGGTCGTACTCGCGCTCCCAGAAGCCCACCATGATCTTCTCCAGCTGGTGCTCGTTCATCTGCCCGTGGGCGACCGCGACGCGGGCCTCGGGGACGAGCTCGCGCACGCGGGCGGCGACCCGGTTGATGGAGGCGACGCGGTTGTGGACGAAGAAGATCTGGCCGTCACGCATCAGCTCGCGCCTGATGGCGGCGGCGATCTGCTTCTCCTCGTACGGCCCGACGAACGTCAGGATCGGGTGACGCTCCTCCGGCGGGGTGAGGATGGTCGACATCTCGCGGATGCCGGTCAGGCCCATCTCCAGCGTGCGCGGGATCGGCGTGGCCGACATCGCCAGCACGTCGACCTGGGTGCGCAGGTGCTTCATGGCCTCCTTGTGCTCGACGCCGAACCGCTGCTCCTCGTCGATGATGATCAGGCCCAGGTCCTTGAACCTCACCTCGGGGCTGAGCAGGCGGTGGGTGCCGATGACCAGGTCGACGGCCCCGGAGCGCAGCCCCTCCAGCGTGCCCTTGACCTCGGCGTCGCTCTGGAAGCGGGAGACCGGCTTGAGCGTGACCGGGAAGCTGGAGAAGCGCTCGGTGAACGTCGACATGTGCTGCTGCACGAGCAGCGTGGTCGGCACCAGCACCGCGACCTGCTTGCCGTCCTGCACGGCCTTGAACGCCGCCCGCACGGCGATCTCGGTCTTGCCGTAACCGACGTCGCCGCAGATCAGCCTGTCCATCGGGACGCCGCGCTCCATGTCGCGCTTGACCTCGTCGATGGCCTCCAGCTGGTCGCCGGTCTCGGCGTACGGGAAGGCGTCCTCCATCTCGCGCTGCCACGGCGTGTCGCCGCCGAAGGCGTGACCGGGCGAGGCCATGCGGGCGGAGTAGAGGCGGATGAGCTCTCCGGCGATCTCCTTGACCGCCTTCTTCGCCCGGGACTTGGCCTTGGCCCAGTCGGCGCCGCCCATCCGGTTGAGCGTTGGCGCCTCGCCGCCGACGTAGCGGGTGACCTCGTCGAGCTGGTCGGTGGGCACGTACAGGCGGTCGCCCTTGGCGTACTCGATGACGAGATACTCGCGCGTGGCGCCCTGGACCGTGCGCCGCGCCATCTCGACGTAGCGGCCCACGCCGTGCTGCTCGTGCACCACGTGGTCGCCGACCCTGAGCTGCAGCGGGTCCACCATGTTGCGGCGGCGGGACGGCAGGCGGCGCATGTCCTTCGTGGACGCCTTCTGGCCGACCAGGTCGAGATGGGTGAGCACGGCCAGGCCCGGCGTGACGAACCCGTGCTCGATCAGGCCCGTGGTGACGTGGACGACCTTCGGCTCGGGCGGCGTGTCGAGATGGCTCCGCAGCCGGGCCGGCACGTCGACGCTCTTGAGCACCTCGACCATGCGCTCGGCCGGGCCGTGGCCCTCGCTCAGCAGCACGACCGCCTTGTCGTCGGCGAGCCATCCCTTGATGTCGGCCAGCGCCCTGGCGGTGTCGCCCCGGTAGGCCTCGGAGTCCTGCGCGTCGAGCTCGATGCCGCCGCCGAACGGCGCCATCGTCCACCACGACTGGCCGAGCGCGTCGGCGTGGTCGCGGATCTCCTCCAGCGTGCGGAAGGCCGCGGCGCCGAGGTCGATCGGCGCCTCGCCACCGGCCGCCGCGTTGATCCACGACGCCTCCAGGAACTCCTGCGACGTGCGCACCAGCTCCTCGGCCCGCCCCCGGATGCGCTCGGGGTCGCAGACGAACACCGCGGAGCGGGCGGGCAGGTGGTCGAGCAGCAGGTCCATCTCGCCCGCCAGGACCGGCGCGAACGCCTCCATGCCCTCCACCGGCATGCCCTGGGCGAGCTGGTCGAGCACCTCGGCGAGCGCCGGGTGGAGCTCGGCCAGCTCGCGCGCCCTGTCGCGGACCTCGCCGGTCAGCAGCAGCTCGCGGCAGGGCGGCGCGAACAGTCCGTCGCCCGCCGCCTCCAGCGAACGCTGGTCGGCCACCTTGAACCAGCGGATCTCCTCGACCGTGTCGCCCCAGAACTCCAGCCGGAGCGGGTGCTCCTCGGTGGGCGGGAAGACGTCGAGCAGCCCGCCGCGCACGGCCACCTCACCGCGCTTCTCCACCATGTCGACCCGGTGGTAGCCGTTGTCGACCAGCCGCTCCACGACCTCCTCGAGATCGGCGTCGTCGCCCGCGCGCAGCCGGATCGGCTCCAGGTCGCCCAGGCCCTCGACGATCGGCTGAAGCAGCGCGCGCACGGGTGCGACGACCACGTCGAGCCGCCCGGCCGCCGGGTCGTTCGCGACCGGGTGCGCGAGTCTCCGGAGCACGGCCAGCCGCTGGCCCACCGTGTCGCTGCGGGGCGAGAGCCGCTCGTGCGGCAGCGTCTCCCACGCCGGGAAGACGGCCACCGTGGACGGCTCGACGAGGCTCGTCAGCGCGGCGGCCAGGTCTTCGGCCTCACGGCCTGTCGCGGTGACCGCGAGCACGGTCCGCCGGTCGTGCCCGGCGAGCGCGGACACGCCGAACGGCCGCAACGCCGCGGGCGCCACCAGCGCGACGTCGCCGCCCTCTTCGAGAGCGGCGGTCAGCTTCGGGTCGGCGGCAACAAGGTCAAGCAGCCCGGAAAGACTCATCAGATACGCCCACAGCCCCACGACGGCAACACGATTACCCCCGGCCGGGTCAGGTCGCGGGGGTCTCAGCCCCCAAGCGTACTTCCCGGCGGTGCCCCCCGGCGCCCCCGGGCGTCTCCGGCCGGTTTGAAGTGGCCGAGCAGGGAAATCCCGTACGTATCGTCATGGAGTGACTACGCTAAGTCACATGTCTGAAGTGCGGTCGGTCGCCCGGCGAGGCGACCTCTTCGATCAGCGGGTCCGCGAGCAGTGGGCCGGGCAGCTCGGCCGGCGGCTCGACGTACTGGTGGCCGGGTGCGCGCGCGACGAGCCGCTGGCGCTCGACCGGATCGACACCCTCGTGATGGGCGTCGACGAGGACCTGCCGGCGGTCAGGAGGGTGGTCGAGGAGCGCGCCGACCTGGCCCGGTGGTCGCTGGGGGACCTGCGGTCCGCGCCGGTGCGCCCCAGGTCGGTCGACGTGATCCAGCTGTCGTTCCTGCTGGAGCGCATCCACCACGCGGAGCTGGTCTTCGACCGGCTCCTCCAGGCGCTGCGGCCCGGCGGGCTGGTGCTGCTGCGGATGCGCGACCGCCGGTCGGCCTACGGGCTGTGCGACCGCCTGACGCCGTCGTGGCTGCGGCGGCTCCTCTGGCGCCGCCTCGTGCCCGAGGGCACACCGGGCCCACTGCCCGCCGTGTACGAGCCGATCACCTCGCACGACGGCATCCACGCCTTCTGCCTGAGCCGCGGGCTCATGATCACCGACGATCGCACGGCGACGAGCGGTCCCGCCCTGGGCCGGGCCGGCCGCGCCGCCGTGGCGCTCGCCGACAGGCTGACCCGCGGCCGCTACCCGTCGTCGCACGACGAGATCACCATGGTCATCAGGAAACCGCAGAACCACTTCGCCCGGCTCATCTAGTGACACACTGATATCAGTCGCTAGACTCTTTTCCTACCAATTCAATCGGAATAGTTGGGATGGCGGAACGTGGAGTGGACCCCCGGCGCGCGGGAGCTGGCCGACCTCGAGCTGCTCCTGTCCGGAGCGTTCCAGCCCCTGACGGGGTTCCTGGGCCACGACGACCTGCACGCGGTGCACGAGCGTGGCACGCTCGCCGACGGCACGCCGTGGCCGGCGCCGGTCACGCTGCGCCTCCCGCCCGAGGCCGCCCCCGGCGACGAGGTCACGCTGCTCGACCCCGAGGGGGCGCCACTCGCCGTGGTGACCGTGACCGAGCGCGGGCCCGAGGGCCTGGCGTCCGGTCCGGTCCGCGCTCTGGGCGCGCCCGAGCACGGCCCGTTCGCCCGGCTCCACCGCACCCCCGCACAGGTCCGCGAGCTGCTCGACGGCCGTCCGGCGCTCGTCGTCACGATGCGCGCGCCGCTCGACGACCTCACCGAGATCACCGCCACAGCCAAGGAGCTCGACGCGGTGACCGTGCTGCTCCCCCTCTCGTACGGCGAGGCGGGCCCCGCCGTGGTGCGGGCGGCGCTGCGGGCCAGGGACCAGTTGCCGGAGAGCACGCTCGTCGTCCCCGTCCCGCTCGCGCAGCGCGAGGAGCCCGAGATCGACCTGGAACTGCGCGAGCACGTCGCCACCGCCTACGGCGCGACCGAGCACCTGGCCGGGCCCGAGCCGGTGAGCATCCCCGGCCCGCCCCACCGGAGGGGGCTCGTGGTGTTCTTCACCGGCCTGTCCGGTTCGGGCAAGTCGACCATCGCCCGCGGCCTGCGCGACGCGCTGCTGGAGCTCGGCAGCCGCACCGTCACCTACCTCGACGGCGACGTGGTGCGCAGCCTGCTGTCGAAGGGCCTGACGTTCTCCAAGGGCGACCGCGACCTCAACATCCGGCGCATCGGCTTCGTCGCCTCCGAGGCCGCGCGCCACGGCGGCCTGGCCATCTGCGCCCCCATCGCCCCCTACGCGGCCACGCGGGCGGAGGTGCGCGAGATGGTCGAGTCGGTCGGGGCCGACTTCCTGCTGGTCCACGTCTCCACCCCGCTGGAGGAGTGCGAGCGCCGCGACCGCAAGGGCCTGTACGCCAAGGCGCGCGCCGGTCTCATCCCCGAGTTCACCGGCGTCTCCGACCCCTACGAGGAGCCGGACGACGCCGACCTGGTCATCGACACCACGCGCATCTCGATCGAGGCGGCCGTCAGCCAGGTGCTGGCGGGCCTGCGCGACGGAGGCTGGGTCCGCTGACGGCAGATCTCCTCATGATCGCCGGATCCTCACCGAGGGCGTGGCGGGGCGGATCAGGGCCGCGGCACGCGAGTCGAGCGGAAGTGCGGGTCTCGCGCGAGCTCGCTGAACGCCCGGCCCGCCGAGGGCTCGGTGTCGAAGCCGGTGTCTCCCCGCGGCGCGTGCGGTGAGTCGAAGTAGAGCAGCGCCTTGATCTGCGGGTAGGCGCGCATCCGGGCGCGTACGGACTCGAAGAACTCCCGCTTGAACGAGCGGTCGCCGGCACGCTCGAACACCCCCCACTCGGCGACCATGACCGGCTTGCCGGGGAAGTGCAGCTGCGTCCACCGGTAGAACCCCGGCCAGCGGGCGTAGTCGTCGCGGGTCTTGTTGACGAGGCCGTCGAAGTCGCTCACCCTGCTGTCGGCGTAGGGGTCCATCGCCACCCAGTCGACCACGTCGTCCCCCGGGTACAGCTCCTCGAACCAGGGCTTGGCCGCCCAGTTGGGGGCGCCCATGTACGTCATGACCGTGACGGCGTTGGTCACGCCCCCCTCGCGCAGCCGGAGCACCACGTGGCGGTACATGGCCGCGTAGTCGGCCGCCTGCATGCCGGAGCCGGGGCCGGGGACGACGTCGTTCTCGGGCTCGTGGTGGATCGTGAGGAAGAACCGCTCCGGGAACGCGCGCCGTATGTGGCCGGCCAGGCGGTCGATCCGGCGGTCGACGGCGCCGTCGGAGATCTCGGCCCAGGTGTGCTCCATCGACGGCTTCCAGTTGACGAGCAGCAGCCTCGGGCCGGCCGGGTCGCGGGCCAGCCCGATCTCCCGTTCCGTGGGGAACAGCTCCTTGCCCCGGTGGTAGACGTGGACCACGTCGGCCCGGGCGCCCATCCGGGACTCCGCCCCCTTCAGCGCCCGGTCCACCGGCACGCCGGTGAAGATCTCCGGAGCCATGCCCCACCAGGCGCCGCAGGACGGGATCAGCTTGGCGGTGACCGCGCAGGCGGGCGTGGCCTCGCCGCGCGGCGTCCTCCCGGGCGGGGCCTTCTCCCCCGGCGGCGGGACTCGTTCCTGGGCCGCGGGTTGTCGCGGACGCGCGCGCGAGCCCTCGGCCTCCGAGCAGCCGGCCAGCGTCATGACCGCCGCGATGACCGCCGCGATGACCGTCGCCGTGACCAGCGTCACGACGGGCGGCGTGATCGCCGGCGTGGCCCGTTTTTGTGAAATGTCCGGTAGCAGCAAAACCGCCCAACCCCTTTTCCGTGGCCCCCGTCATCAAAGCTGAACCATGCCACGCCGCTTCCATGACCGCAGCCGGTGCGGGCGTTCTCGCTGGTAGGAATGGGTACACCGCCCCCGGAAATATCCCGGAATTTCGCATTATCGCGGCACGGAATCGCGAGCCGTGCGGCAGAAAATCTTCTGTATTCGACCATGGCTTCATTCGCCCCGCCTATAGTGGGCGGACACCTCGGCCGTGACGCTGAGTCGCCGGAGGGCGACTCAGCGCACACACTCCAAGGGAGCTTCATGAGCCTGCCGCCGGACGCCCCGGCCCGCCGGTCCGGCACCGATCTCGGGGAGCACCTCTCACTGCTGCGCAGGCGCTGGCTCCTGTTCCTCGGGCTCACGCTCGCCGGCGGCACGACCGGGCTGGCGCTGTTGCGGCTCACCCCGCCCGCCTACACCGCGACCACGCAGGTGCTCGTGGCGGCGGTCGGCACGCAGGAGCAGGGCAACCAGGTCACCAACCGGCAGCGCGAGCCGCTCAACCTCGACACCGAGGCCCAGGTGGCGCAGTCGGCCGTGGTCGCGGCCCGGGCCGCCAAGCTGCTCCACGCCCCAGTGCTGGCACCTGTCGAGGTGTCCGTGCCGCCCAACTCGGCGGTGCTGTCCATCTCGGTCACCGCCGCGGCACCCGAGGCCGCCGCCGCCCAGTCGCGCGCCTACGCGGAGGCGTACCTCGCCAACCGGACCGCCGGCGCGCAGGCGGCCATCGCGCTGCAGCAGCGGGCCATGCTCGCCAAGCTCAGGCAGGTCAACTCCGGCCTCGACGCGGTGACCAAGGAGCTCGAAGGGCTGCGCAAGGGCACCGCCGCGCACACGCTCGCCGCGCACCGGCAGAGCGTGCTCAACCGGCAGACCTACAGCCTCACGCTGAAGTACGACACGCTGAAGACGACGACGGTGACGCCCGGTTCGGTCATCAGCGAGGCCGTGCCGCCGGGCGCGCCCAGCTCGCCCAGCCTGCCGCTCTACCTGGGGACCGGGCTCATGCTCGGGCTGCTCCTCGGCTCGGCGGCGGCCACCGTCCGCGACCGGCTCGACACCCGGCTGCGCACCCCGGCCGACGTGGAACGCCTCACCGGCCTCCCGGTCATCGCCGCCCTGCCCGGCGCCCCCTCCGCCGTCGCCACGGGCCCGGCGACCGCCGCGGAGGTGGTGCACGACCTGGCCTCCACCGTGATCGCCGCCTGCCCGGGCAAGCGGCTCCTCGTCCGGGCCGTGCCCACCGGCCACGGCGTGTCGCCCGTGGCCGGATCGCTGGCGGCGAGCACGTCGCTGTCGGTGCTCGACGGCTCCGACGTGGGCGACCTGGCACGGGCCGACGCCGCGGTGCTGGTGGTCGGGCTCGGCCGGGCCACCTCGGAGCAGGTGGCGGCGGTCGTGCACCACCTGGGCAGGCAGCACGTGCCGGTCCTCGGAGTGGTGACCTCGGTGCCCGAGCCCGGCGCCCCGGCGCCCGAGCAGGCCGTGCCCGCGCGCCCCAGCACCCCGCTGGGCAAGCTCGTCGCGGGCGCCGAGCAGGTCTCGATCTCCGGTAGCGGCTCCACGAGCGCCTCCACGAGTGAGCCCGGCTACGGGTACGGCTCCGCGAGCGGCTCCGGCGTGACGTCGGAGACCACCCCGATGCAGGCGGTGTCCCATCCGCCCGGAAGACCGTCGTGATCGCGAGAGGGCCCGCCTGGCCGATCGCCGCCCTGCTGGTCGGCTATCCCGTGTGGTGGGCGCTCGGCTTCGGCGGGCTGTCGGTGATCGTGCTGGCGGCTCCGATGGCGGTCATCCTGTGGCGGCGCAGGCCGGTCAGGGTTCCGCACGGGTTCGGGCTGTGGCTGCTGCTGCTCGCGGGCTACGCGCTGAGCGCCCTCATGCTGTCGGAGACGCCGCCCGGCACGTACGGGGAGCTGGGCGCGGGCCGCGTCGTCGGCTACGGCATGCGGCTGGCGCTCTACGTGTCGCTGCTGGTCATGGTGCTCTACCTGGGCAACCTGACCGAGCGGGAGCTGCCGCAGGCACGGCTCGTACGGATGCTGGGCGCGCTGTTCGTCACCACCGTGGCCGGCGGGCTGCTCGGCGTGTTCGCGCCCGGCTTCGCGTTCACCTCGCCTGTGGAGATGGTGCTGCCCGACTGGATCGCCGGCAACCCGTTCGTCCAGAACCTGATCCACCCCACTGCCGCCCAGACGCAGAAGGTGCTCGGTTACGCCTCGCCCCGGCCCGAGGCGCCGTTCGAATGGGCCAACGCGTGGGGCAGCAACGTGTCGGTGCTGCTGATCTGGTTCGTGGTCGGCTGGTGGGTGTACGGGGGGCGGACGCGCAGGGTCCTCGCCGTGGTGCTGATCGGCCTGGCCGCCATCCCGATCGTCTACTCGCTCAACCGGGGCCTGTGGATCGGGCTCGGGCTCGCCGCGCTCTACCTGGTCGTCAGGGTCGCGGGCAGGACCCGGGCGGTCGTGTGCGCGGTGGCGGCGGCCGGTGCGCTGGCGTTCGCGCTCAGCCCGCTGTCGGCGCTGGTCGGGCAGCGCCTGGACAACCCCCACTCCAACGACATCAGGGCCTTCACCGTGTCGGCCACCGTCAGGGCGGCGGCCCACTCCCCGGTCATCGGCTACGGCAACACCCGCAACGCCATGGGCAACCACCGCACGATCACCACCGGCAAGACCCCGTGGTGCGCCGGCTGCGGCCACCCTCCGCTGGGCAGTGACGGGCAGCTCTGGTTGCTGATCATCACGCAAGGGTTCACGGGGGCGGCGCTCTACGTGGCGTTCTTCCTCGGCGCGATCCGCCGCCACTGGTCCGACCGCAGCCCGATCGGGCTGGCGGGCGTGCTGGTGATGGGCCTCGTGCTGCTCTACATGCTCGTCTACGACGGGCTGGTGACGCCGCTCATCCTCTACCTCGTCTCCTTCGCCCTCCTGTGGAGGAACTCCCCGTGAACGACGCGAAGACCCGCCTGCGCTACCTCGACGACACGGTCCGCCTGCTCTACCCCCGAACCGGTGACACCGCCACGCGGGCCTACAGCGTGCTGCCGCATCCGCTGCTGCCGCGCCGGTTGGCTCCGCGCAGGTGGTGGCACGCCGGGCGCGCGGTCATGCTGCCGGTCGAGGGGTCGATCGAGACGCACCTGAGCGAGGTGTTCGCGACCCGGGTGGAGACCGTGCCACACGTACGCCCCGCCCGCCGGGCCAACCGCAAGCCGGTCCTGGAGGCGTACTCGGGTGGCGAGCTGCTGGCGTACGTGAAGATCGGCGACACGGCGCGCGCCCGAGAGCTGATCGACAACGAGGCGGCGGCGCTGTGGAAGATGGCCGACCAGGCGCTCAAGGCCGTCGTCGCGCCCACCGTCCTCCACCACGGGCGGTGGCGCGACCTCGCGGTCCTGGCCGTGTCCCCGCTCCCCGTGGCACCGCTCCCCGTGGCACCGCCCCCCGTCGCACTGCTCTCCTCGTCCGCGCGCCGCGTGTCTCCCCTGCGCGCCGCGCGGCTGCTCGCGCGGCGGCGGCGCCGGGTGCCCGCCGAGTTGCTGGC
>NZ_QNFZ01000990.1 GCF_003313395.1 Nonomuraea lactucae
ACTCTGGCGCTCGCCGTGCTCGCCGCCGTCGGGGCGGCGCTCGCCGTCGCGCTCATCCCCGCCCGCCGGGCGGCCCGCGCCCAGGTGCCGGTCACCTCACGCTGAACCAAGGGGCGGTGCCCGCCGGTGGGGCCGGCACCGCCCGGACTCGATCGGTCAGGGCTTGAGCGCGAACCAGTAGAACCCGTGGCCCGGCAGCGTCAGCAGGTAGGGGGTCTCGCCGATCTCCGGGAAACGCACCCCGCCGCGCGCCTCGACCGGCGTCATCCCGGCGAAGCGGCGCAGGTCGAGCTCCACGGGCTGCGGGAACTTCGACAGGTTGTTCACGCACAGCATCACGTCGTCGCGGTCCTCCCGGATGAAGGTCAGGACGCACGTGTTGGACGACCACATCTCCGTGTAGGCGCCCGTGCCGAACACCGGGTGGTTGCGGCGGATCTCCAGCATGCGGCGGGTGAAGTGGAGCAGCGAGCCCCCGTGCTTCTGCTGCGCCTCGACGTTGACCGACTGGTAGCCGTAGATGGGGTCCATGACGGCCGGCAGGTAGAGCCGCCCCGGGTCGGCCGCCGAGAACCCCGCGTTGCGGTCGGGGCTCCACTGCATCGGCGTGCGCACCGCGTCGCGGTCCTCCAGCCAGATGTTGTCGCCCATGCCGATCTCGTCGCCGTAGTACATGACCGGCGAGCCCGGCAGGCTCAGCAGGAGGGCGGTGAACAGCTCGATCCGGTCGCGGTCGTTGTCGAGCAGCGGCGCGAGGCGGCGCCGGATGCCCAGGTAGGCCCGCATCCGCGGGTCCTTGGCGTACTCGGCGTGCATGTAGTCGCGCTCCTCCTCCGTCACCGTCTCGAGCGTCAGCTCGTCGTGGTTGCGCAGGAAGATGCCCCACTGGCACTTGTCGGGCAGCTTGGGGGTGCGGGACATGATCTCGGAGATCGGCTCGCGGGTCTCCTTCCTGACCGCCATGTAGATGCGCGGCATCAGCGGGAAGTGGAAGGCCATGTGGCACTCGTCGCCGCCCGTGGTGGGGTCGCCGAAGTACTCGACGACGTCCTCGGGCCAGCCGTTGGCCTCGGCCAGCAGCACCCGGTCGGGGTAGAGGCGGTCGACCTCGGCGCGGATCTTCTTCAGGTAGGCGTGCGTCTCGGGCAGCCCGCTGCAACTGGTGCCCTCCCGCTCGAACAGGTAGGGCACCGCGTCCAGCCGGAACCCGTCGATGCCGAGGTCCAGCCAGAACCTCAGCACCTCGATCATGGCCTCCTGCACGGCCGGATTGTCGTAGTTGAGGTCCGGCTGGTGGTGGAAGAAGCGGTGCCAGTAGTACTGCTTGCGCACCGGGTCGTAGGTCCAGTTGGACTCCTCGGCGCCGACGAAGATGATCGGCGCGTCGGGATAGCCGGTCGGCTCGTCGGACCACACGTAGAAGTCGCCGTAGGGCCCCTCGGGATCGTGCCGGGAGGCCTGGAACCAGGGATGCTTGTCGCTCGTGTGGTTCATCACCAGGTCGGTGATGATGCGCAGGCCGCGCTCGTGGGCCGCCTCCACCAACTGCACGAAGTCACCGAGGTCCCCGAAGTCGGGAAGGATCTTCATGTAGTCGGAGATGTCGTAGCCGCCGTCACGCAGCGGCGACTCGTACAAGGGCAGCAGCCACAGGCAGTCGACGCCCAGCCACTCCAGATAGTCGAGCCTCTCGACCAGGCCCCGGAGGTCTCCGGTGCCGTCGCCGTTGGAGTCCTTGAACCCCCGTACGAGAATCTCGTAGAACACCGCCCGCTTGTACCACGAGGGATCCTCGGAGACGAAGTCTTCGGAGATCGGCTCCGGCGATGGGGATGCGTTGATCATAGGTCGCTCACAGAAGGAGATGTGGGCAGGACGGAGTCACCGGTTCCCCGGCGTTGTCATCTGGTGACCGCGCCGCCTGGGGTCGTCATCCCTGCGATCCCCATGCCCTTGACGGGACCGGATTTGTGATCCGGTGGTTCCCGCTCGATGCGGCGCTTACGGCCCGAACACTACCAGCCCGTTGGCTTTCCGGAACCCGCTTGTGCTGTGCATCTTGTCGTACCCCGGAGATCGCTGCGTAATCGTCCCGTTACCCGTAGTTCATTTTAGAACGGCAGCGACACGTCCGGCAGGTCGTTCTCGAAGTCGCTCAGCCAGAGCCCGAAGAGGACCAGCCCGCGCACCCAGAAGCGGTCGTTCCAGCCGTTGAACCGGGTGAGGGCGTCGGGGCCGTCCCGCAGCACCTCGTGCAGCTCCTCCGACAGAAGCCCCGGCACCCGCTCGGCCACGACGCGGAGCGTCTGGTGCGCGTACACGCGCGCGGGAGCGGCCGTGGAGCGCAGCGGGACCCTCCGCAGCGGCTGCTTGACCACGTTCGTGGACGGCAGCGCGGCGACGCGCGGGTCGGCGGCGTGGAGCAGCTCGCGGTAGAAGCGGCCCTTGTCCTTGCGGGCCACGCCGACAGACAGCGCCGCGTCGAAGAAGGCGGGATGGATGAACGGCGCCGCGAACGACGCCTCGGGGCCGACGAGGTTGACCGCCGAGCGGGCGATGCCCCGCACGGTGCGCGTGTGCAGCACCGACAGCGGCAGCTCGGCCCGGTGCCCGTGGAGCATCGAGGTGGCGGCGCCGAACTGCTCCCTGACGGCCTGCTCGGTCCACGCCAGCGCCCGGGGTGACAGGAACGGCTGCGACGGAGCGCCCAGGCTGAGGGAGCTCAGCACCGCGGCCGACCGCTCGGCCTGCGAGGTGGCCTCCAGCGCCGCGCCGCTCACCATGAAGTTCTTCAGCAGCGGCCCGCCCGCGAGACCGTCGACCAGCACCCGGCCGGCCCGGTGCACCTCCTTGGCGAACGGCGCGTACCAGGCGTGGTGGGGCGTCAGGTATTCGAGCCTGCGCGCCACCTCCTGCGCGTCGCCCGGATAGTCGGCCGGGTCCTGGGTGATCACGCGGTGGTGGACGCCCAGCTCCCGCGTGATGGCCCGGGCGAACGCGATGTCGGTGTCGGTGCCGTCGTCGGGGCTGGTGGTCCACGACTCCACGTCGGCGCCGCCGGCCACGGCGACCGAGCACAGCAGCCGCGAGTCGTAGCCGCCGCTGACCGGCACCAGCAGCCTTCGCCCCTCGTAGTCCTTGTAGACCTCGCGCAGGATCTCCAGCAGCTCGGCCGGGCTGGTCCACGTCTCGTACGGCTCGGTGCGCAGCCAGCGCGGCAGCCTGCGCTCGGTCTTCAGCCTGCCCTGCTCGAACACCAGGGCGCTGGAGCCCGGCAGCCGCTTGACGGCCGTGTAGGGGGTGGCGTCGCCCAGCGGGAAGGTCACCTGGATGATCGACGCCCAGGCCGCCCAGTCGATCTCGGCGGGCACGAGCCCCAGCAGCGGCTGGATCAGCGACGAGAAGTAGACCGCCTCGCCCAGCCGCGCGTAGTAGACGTCGACGAGCCCGAGGGCCCCCGCGTGCAGGGTGACGCGCTCGCCGTCGCCGACCAGGCCCGGCGTCTCGTACGTCTCCGCGACCGCCATCCAGGCGTCGAGGCCGGGCGGCTTGCGCTCGCCCCAGGAGAACGCGAACGACCCCCCGGCGCGGTGGTAGGGCGGCAGCGGCGCCGAGCTGAACAGCGCGGCCCCATCGGTCTGGAGCGCGGGCCTGACCCGCGGGCCCGCCGCGGTCAGCTTGCCCAGGAGGACGGTGTCGATCCGGCCGAGAGCGCCGCAGACGTATGGCCGCACATTGAACTGCACCGGATCTCATCCCTTCGAGACGCTTCCCGGTGAAGAGTATCCTTTGCCGGGCTAGGAATCGGAGGTGCCGGTGAGCACTGAGCTGGAGAGCACGAGGCGCGCGCTGCGTGATGCGATCGCCCAGGCCGAGCATGCGGCCGAGCTTGCCAGGCTGCTGGACGACGCGCAGGAGAGGCTCGCCGAGGCCGAGCGGAGCGCCGACGAGGCCAAGGTGCTCGCCGAGCGGCTGGCCGACGCCGAGGAGCGGCTGGAGGACGAGCGCGCCGCCGCCGAGAAGCTGCGCAAGGAGCTGGCCGAGCAGCGCTACCAGGCCGAGGTGGCCAACTGGAAGCTCTCCTCCATCAAGGTGGCCCGCTGGAGCCGCCTCGGCGACGCCATCAAGAGCGGCAAGAGCAATCCGCTGCTCCTGGCCAAGGGCCTCAAGGGCGCGGCCAAGCCGGTCAAGCGGCCCTCCGCGCCCAAGCGCAGGCCCGTGGCGGCCAAGCAGGCCCAGCAGGCAAGGGACGAGCGGCCGGGCGCCGCCTTCCAGGCCACCACCTCCACCCGGACCCTGGAGGGCGCCTCCTTCAAGCTCAAGCCGTACCGGGTGCCCACCGGGCCCAACACGCGCCCGCACCTGACTGCCGCGGTGATCGCCGACCCCCACGTCGAGGCGCTGCTGCGCTACGAGTGGCGGCAGACGACCGGGTTCACGCCGCGCGACTTCGCCAGGGTGCTGCCGCTGGAGGTGCCCCACCTGCTGGTCGTCGAGTCCGTCACGCGGGGGCCGTGGGCGGAGGAGATCACCGGCGAGCCCGGCGAGGGCCTCAGGGCGCTGCTCGCCTGGTGCGCCGATCGCGGCATCCGCACGGTGTTCTGGCACACGCAGGGCGACGCGGCCGGCTACGCCGCCGCGTCCGCGCTGTTCGAGCACCGCTTCAGCACCGACCCGGCCACCGGCTGGCCGCGCCTGTCCTTCGGCGTCCAGCCGCGCGTGCACAACCCGATCCCGCTGTCGGGCGGCCGGATCGACCGCGTGCTCACGCTCGACCAGCTGCTGCCCGGCCACCTCACCTACCCCGACGTGCTCACCTCCTACCGCTGGCCCGGGGCCGTGCGGTGCCCGGCGGGCACCCCGCCGTGGCGGCTGGCCGAGCTCGCGGCGTGCGGCACCTCCATCGGCGACGAGCCCGACTCGCGCCGCGCGCACGTCGCCCTGCGCCGCGCCTACAACAGCGGCACCATGACCGAGCGGATCGACGAGCTGCTGGAGACCATCGGCCTGCCCGGAGCCCGCGCCACGCTCGACGTGTCGGTGCTGCTCACCGTGCCCGACCGCTCGCTGCTGGAGCACGCGCTGGCCCAGATCGCGCGGCAGTCCGCGCCGGTGTCGCAGCTGGTCCTGTTCGGCACCCCCGACGCCGAGCTCCGCGCCCGCGACGTCGTGCCTGACGTCGAGGTGGTCTTCCGCGACCTCGACTCCTCGCTGTCCACCGGTGAGACGCTCAACCGGGGGCTCGACCTGTGCGAGGCCGACCTGGTGGCCGTCATGGACCCGCGAGACGTCTACGGCACGCACTACCTCGCCGACCTGAGCAGGGCCTTCCTGTTCAGCACGGCCGACATCGTGGGCAAGGCGGCCTACTACGCCCACCTGCGCAAGCCGCAGGCCACGCTGCTCAAGCAGCCGGACGCCGAATACACCTACCTCCCGGAGATCGCCGGGGCGACGCTGCTGGCCCGCCGCAACGCGCTGCGGCAGATCGGCTTCGCCGACCTCACCGAGGGGTGGGACGACGTGCTCATGCGGCGGTGCCGCGCCGACGGGGTGAAGGTGTTCTCGGCCGACAGGTTCGGCTACGTGCGCGTGCGCGACGAGGACAGGTGGCTGCTGGGGGCCGCCCACCTGGTCGAGTACGGCTCCGCCGAGCCGCACGCGCTCATCTGACCAGGCGGGCGGGGTGCGGGTCGGGTCGGCGTAGGGTCGGGGCATGAGGCCTGGGCGGCTCGCCGAGGTGCTGGGGGAGCCGCCGGCGCCGGAGGGCACGTGGGAGCGGGAGGCGGTCTACGTCTCGGCGGCGGCGCTGCGCCGCGGCGTGCCCGCTGAGGAGATGGTGGAGCGGCTGCGGCCGGTGAGCGGGGTCTCGGCCGTGGAGGCGCGGCCCAACGGGTTCCTGCGGGTCGTCGTCGAGACGCCCGGAGAGCTGGTGGAGGAGATCGAGCCGCTGCGCCTGCCGGATCCCTGGCCCGACTTCCCGCGTACGTGGGACAACCCGGGGTTCGTGGTCCGCTACGCGCACGCGCGGGCGGCGGCCGTATGGCGGTGGGCGCGCGACCTGGGAGTCCCCGCGACGGGATTCCGGCCCGAACTGCTCGACGACCCCTGCCACCGGGCCGTGCTCCGGGTGCTGGCCGAGCTGCCGGGGCGGCTGGCGCCGCCGGGCCGGGCAGCTCCGGGCTGGGAGGCGTTCCAGGTGCGGTTGGCGACGGCCTACCACGACGCCCACGAGCTGGCGCCGGCCGTACCCGTGGGAGACCAGGGACCGTCGCCCGTCCACGTGGCGCGCGTGCGGCTGGCGCGGGCCGTGCACGACGTGCTCGCCGGCCCCGAACGGATCTGAGCGATCACAAAATATCCGGCAAAGAGGTTAACAAGCGTTAAAATATCCCTGCAATGCGCGTGATCGTGTCTCGATACGTGAGCAGCGGGTCCAGAGGAACGACGCGTCAGATAGCCTCGTTCGGGTGAGTCGATTCGCCCATCCCGCAGGGGACCGGCATGCCGAGATGCTGCCCCACGAGCGGCCCCCGCTGCCGCCCGCCGACCTCAACCGGATCAACCCCGCGATCTGGCCCCGAACGTCCGGCCGGGCCGATGGCGCGCTCACGATCGGCGGCGTCGACGTCCGCGACCTCGCCCGCGACCACGGCACGCCGCTGTTCGTGCTCGACGAGCACGACGTGCGCTCGCGCATGCGCGACTACGCCACGGCGTTCGCCGGGTCCGACGTCCACTACGCCGGCAAGGCGTTCCTGTGCAAGGAGGTCGTCCGCTGGCTGGCCGAGGAGGGCCTCGGCCTCGACGTGGCCAGCGGCGGCGAGCTGGCCGTGGCGCTCAGCGTCGGCTTCCCGCCCGAGCGCGTCACCATGCACGGCAACAACAAGTCCGTCGCGGAGCTGACCCGGGCGCTGGAGGCGGGGGTCGGGCACATCGTGGTCGACTCCTTCGAGGAGATCGCCCGGCTCGGGTTCCTCGCCGACAAGCACGGCAAGCGGCCCAAGGTGATGATCCGGGTCACGACCGGCGTCGAGGCGCACACGCACGAGTTCATCGCCACGGCGCACGACGACCAGAAGTTCGGCCTGTCGCTCGGCTCGGGCGCCGCCGCCGAGGCCGCACACCGGATCCTCGAGATGCCGTCGCTGGAGCTCGTCGGCCTCCACTCCCACATCGGCTCCCAGATCGTCGACACGGCCGGGTTCGAGGTGGCCGCGCGCCGCCTGGCCACGCTGCTCGTGCAGATCAAGGACCAGCACGGCGTGGTGCTGCCCGAGCTCGACCTCGGCGGCGGCTACGGCATCGCGTACGTCGACGACGACGAGGCCCCCGACATCAAGCGCATCGCCGACGGCCTGAGCGAGATCGTCACCAAGGTCTGCGCCGACGCCGGGCTGCCCGTGCCCAGGCTGACCGTGGAGCCCGGCCGCACCATCGTCGGCCCCGGCGGCGTCACCCTCTACGAGGTGGGCACCGTCAAGGACGTCGAGGGGCTGCGCACCTACGTCAGCGTCGACGGCGGCATGAGCGACAACGTACGCACCGCGCTCTACGGCGCCGAATACACGACCGTGCTGGCCAGCCGCGACAGCCAGGCCGAGCCGATGCTCAGCCGCGTCGTCGGCAAGCACTGCGAGAGCGGCGACATCATCGTGCGCGACTGCTTCCTGCCCGCCGACCTCGCGCCCGGCGACCTGCTCGCCGTCGGCGCCACCGGCGCCTACTGCCGCTCGCTGGCGAGCAACTACAACTACCTGCCCAGGCCCGCCGTGGTCGCCGTCCGCGACGGGCAGGCCCGCGTGATCGTGCGGGGCGAGACCGAGGACGACCTGTTGAGGGGGCAGCTGTGAAACCGCTGAAGGTGGCTCTGCTGGGCTGCGGCGTCGTCGGCTCGCAGGTGATCCGCCTCGTCCACGAGCAGCACGACGACCTGGCGGCCCGCATCGGCGCGCCGCTGGAGATCGCCGGGGTCGCGGTGCGCCGCCTCGGCCGCAAGCGCGACGTCAGCGTGGACCCGGCGCTGTTCACCACCGACGCCGAGGCCCTGGTCACCCGCGACGACGTCGACATCGTCATCGAGGTCATCGGCGGCATCGAGCCCGCCCGTTCGCTGATCGTCGCCGCCCTTTCGCGCGGCAAGTCGGTCGTCACCGCCAACAAGGCGCTGCTCGCCGAGGACGGCGCCACCCTGCACGAGACCGCCCGGGCGGGCGACGGCGACCTCTATTTCGAGGCCAGCGTCGCCGGCGCGATCCCGCTGCTTCGGCCGCTGCGCGAGTCGCTGGCGGGCGACCACGTCCAGCGGGTGCTCGGCATCGTCAACGGCACCACCAACTACATCCTCGACAAGATGGACTCCACGGGCGCGTCGTTCACCGACGCCCTGGAGGAGGCCCAGTCGCTGGGCTACGCCGAGGCCGACCCCACGGCAGACGTCGAGGGGTTCGACGCCGCCGCCAAGGCCGCCATCCTGGCCGGGCTGGCCTTCCACAGCCGGGTGACCGCCGCCGAGGTGCACCGCGAGGGCATCACCGAGATCACCGCCACCGACGTGGCGTCGGCCAAGGCGATGGGCTACGTCATCAAGCTGCTGGCCATCTGCGCCCGCTCCGACGACGGCCGCTCCATCGGGGTGCGGGTGCACCCGGCGATGATCCCGCGCACCCATCCGCTGGCCGGGGTCCGCGAGGCGTACAACGCGGTCTTCGTGGAGGCGGAGTCGGCCGGGCAGCTGATGTTCTACGGCAAGGGGGCGGGCGGCGCGCCGACGGCCTCGGCGGTGCTCGGCGACCTGGTGGCGGTGGCCCGCAACCGGCTTGCCCGGACCCGCGGGCCCGAGGAGTCCACCTACGCCTCGCTGCCGGTGCACCCGATGGGCGACACGGTCACCCGGTGCCACGTGGCGCTGGACGTGGCCGACAAGCCGGGCGTGCTGGCGAGGGTGGCCGACCTGTTCGCCAAGCACGACGTGTCGATCCAGACCGTGCGCCAGGAGGGGCACGGGGACGACGCCCAGCTTGTCATCGTCAGCCACCGGGCCACGGACGCGGCGCTCACGGCCACGATGGAGGGGCTGCGCGAGCTCGACATCGTCCGCGCGGTGGCCAGCGTGATGCGCGTGGAGGGCGACGAGTAGCACCGGAAGCGCGGTCAGGGGTCCGGGAAGGCGAGGCCGCGGACCCGGCGCACGGCTCGTCTGAGGATCGTGCGCTCCCGCGCGCGGGCCAGGCGCACCGCCTCCCTGCGCCAGGTCTCGGCCTTCTCCCGCCACCGGGCGGCTGCCCGCTCGCTCCTGCCCGCCTGCCTGCGGAGCTGCGCGACCTCGGCACGCAGGGCGGCGGTGCGCTTGCGCAGCAGGGTGATCTCCCTCTGGTGCCGCGCGGCCAGCCGCTCGGCCTCTCCGGGCGGGCGCCTGCGCGGCGGGTAGACGGGCGGCCTGCGGGTGAAACCCCACTCCGCGCCGTCCAGCCATTCGAGGCCGAAGAGCTCGTCCAGGACGTCGTCCGGGTGCTCGCCCGGCTCCGCCACCAGGGCGGCCCGCGACAGGGCGGAGGTGCGTTCCAGGCGGGCCACCACGACGCCCGCCGCCGTCCCCTCCACTGTCTCCTCCACTGTCTCCTCCGGGGTCTCCTCCAGGGCCAGGCACAGGACGCCGCCGTCGTGCTCCTCCAGCCGCCCGACCAGGCGCTCCACGGTGTCGCGCGCCACGACCCAGCCCGGCGGCACCAGCAGGCGGAAGGGAGCCACGACCGGGGTGCCGGCAGGGGGCCGGCCGGGGTCGCCCGCGGGCTCCCAGGGGGCGGCGTCGGTCAGCCGGACGCGCGGATCGTGCGCGAACGTGGCGTGGACCAGGCGCAGGTCAAGGTCCGGGTCCCGGAGGGGAGAGCGGCGGCCGGCGTCGAGCGACGCCCACGGCCCCGTGACGGTGACCCTGATGTCCGGAACGCCTCCGGCCAGAAGCGCGTCGACCGTGGCCCGGACGTCCTCGTAGGAGCCGGCGGGCACGCGGGCGTCCACGTACGGCACCCGCCACTGCCGGCCCGCGTCCGCGCGCAGGTAGCGGCGGTAGGGCACCCGGTCGGCGACGTACGGGTCGTTGAACCGTTTCAACCCGGCCACGTCGCGCATGGCCGTCGGGAGGCCGACGTGCCAGGCCCGCGAGTCGGGGTCGGGCACGAAGACGGCGCCCGCCTGGGTGAGCCGGTAGCCCAGTTCGGTGTCCTCCGCCAGCACCAGCGACGTGTCCAGCCCGCCGATCGACCGGAGCAGCGCGGCCGGGTAGGCGGCGGTGGCGCCGACGTGGACCCGGCCGGCCAGCGAGCTCGGCGCGGCGCGCAGGCCGTCGTGATCGTCAATGATCTTCTCCGCCCAGTCGTGGCGGAGCGGGGAGAGCGGGAAGAGGCTTCCCTCCTCCCCGTCCCGTACGGCCGCGCGCACCCGGGCAGGCGACGGCAGGCGATCCCCGGAGGTGAAGTCGATCCAGCCAAGCGTCACCAGGTACGGGGCGAGATGGTGCCAGCGGAGCTGCGCCTCGACGTGCCCGCGATGCGGCACCATGTCGGCGTCCAGCACGAAGACGACCTCGCCGGTGGCTGCCTCGATGCCCGCCTGCAGAGCGTGGGCGCGTCCCCAGCCGCCGGGCGGGCCGCTCATCAGCCGGGTCCGGGCGGGGGTGATCTCCGGCAGGCGCAGGGGGACCGCGCTGCCGTCGTCCACCACGACGACGTCCGTCAGGCCGGCCGGGTACGTCTGCGCCGCGAGCGCCGCGAGGGTGAGGTCGAGGGTCTCCTGGCGGCCGTGGGCGGGGATGACGACCGTCACGGTCAGCGTGGGCGTCCAGCCGCCGAGCGGTGGCGGGCTCAGCCCGCCGAAGTCCTGATGCCGGACTCGATGCGCGCGGGCTCTCGCCACCTGGGGTTGCGGGACGGGCGGTCCCGTCACGCCGCGGGGCGTGGGGCGGTGGCCGGTGGTCACGGTGCGCGGCCCCCGTTCAGCTCCATGAGGGCGTTCGGGCGGAAGCCGCGCCACTGGCGCCTGTTGCGGCGCAGGAACGTGCCGATCGGCTCCCGCCAGGTGTGGTCGGCCGCCGGGCCGCGGCGCAGGATGTAGCCGAGCCCGTGCGTGCGGTAGATCTGGCCACCCGCCGCCTGGAGGGCCTCCTGGAACTGGGTGTCCACCGACCGCCGCAGCGGCCTGAACCCGCCCACCGCCTGGAACGCCGATCGCTCCACCAGGATCGTGCCGCCCGCGACGAAGCTGGTGATCTGCTCGGTGATCTGGCTGCGGTGGACCGTGACGCCGATCGACGCCAGGTACACGAACTCGGGCACGGTGCCCACCACCTGCGCGCCCGAGTAGGAGTGGGCCAGCAGCAGGTCGGACAGGAAGTCGGGGCCGTACCAGTCGTCATCGTCCATCTTGAGCAGGAACGAGCCCGACGCCCTCGCGGCGGCGTTGTTCAGGACCTCGCCGAAGATCTGCTGCCCGTCGGCCTCGTACACGGTCAGCGGGCCGTCGAAGGCCGCGACGGCGGCCGTCACCTCGGGATGGTCCCGCGACACGCCGTGCAGGGCCAGGACGACCTCCAGCCGCGCGCCGCGCTGGCGGGCGACCTGGCCGAGGGCGAAGCCGGCCATGCCGGCCCGGCGGGTGGCGAGCAGGACCGAGGTCAGCGGGGGAGCGGGGGCGGGGGCGCCGAGCTGTTCCCAGCGGGCGGCCACGCCGTGGGTGCGCAGCGCCTCGCGGCGCAGCCGGACGCTGTGCACCTCGCGCGCCAGCTCGTCCGAGAGGTCGGGACGCTCCGTCAGCAGATCGATCAGCCCGTCGCCCAGGCCGTGCGCCCAGCGCGGCACCGTGTCCGCGACCAGCGGCACCCCGGCCGCCGCCAGGCC
>NZ_QNFZ01000993.1 GCF_003313395.1 Nonomuraea lactucae
CGCCGGCCAGTGCGGTCAGGTGCTCGCCGGCGACCGACCCGGCGGAGATCTTGGCCACCGCCTCGCCCGCCCGCTCGCCGAGGGGTGAGGCCGGGACGGCGCCGGCCAGTGCCGCCAGCGCCGCGGCCCGCTCCTCCCCGAGCCGGGCGAACCCGTGCGTGAGAGCCTCGTCGAACCCCGTCACCAGCTCCAGCGCCTGCGCGACCCCCGGCGTCTCGCCGTCGAGCAGCGCGGCGAGCTGCGCTCCGAGCATCAGCGCACCGCCCCCGTCGCGGGGAACCAGTGCAGCTCGGGCAGGGGTGCCGTGGTGCCGGGCAGTTCCAGGTAGGCCAGGTGGCGCAGGTACCGGCTGAACACGGTGGCCGCCGGCGTGCGCTCGACCCCGCCGGCCAGGGAGCCGATCAGGTCGCCGTCATCGCCCACCTCGACGCGCAGGTAGCCGGCGACCCGGTCGAGACCGTACTGGATCACCGCCTCGTCGGCGAGCGCGCGCAGGTGCTTGCACGGCGAGCCGTGCAGGCCGCCGCACGGCCGGTTGTTGTTGGTGCTGCAGTCGAACGTGTGGGTGCCGGCGGCGATCGACGAGACGTAGACCCGTTCGATGTCCGAACCGCTGGACACGACGCCCTGCAGCCGCCCGTCCGCCAGCTCGACGAAGGGCACCTTCGCCAGTTTGCGCGGCTGCGCGGGCCAGACCACCCGTGCCGTGCTGCGCTGCTTCCACGCGCCTGCGTCCGCGCTCACGAACCCTCGACCTCCCAGCCAGGACGGCTCGCGGACGCCGGATGGTGCGGCGGCACCTACGCGAACGGCTGATCAACGATCAGGTAACGTACCCCATCGCGATCGCACCGGAGGCCCGAGATGACGGCCTCGTACCGTATGTCAGGTCGAGGCCCGCCGGGGCAGTCCGAGGGCCCGGCGCAGGAACCCGAGCTCGTGCACCAGCAGGTTCGCGGCCACGGCCTCCTGCGAGGGAAGGTGCGTCGTCCGGGGCAGCGGCAGGACCTCGTGCGGCCGGCCCGCCGCCAGCAGCGCCGCCGAGAAGCGCAGGGTGTGCGCCGGGACCACGTTGTCGTCGGCCAGCCCGTGGATCAGGAGGAGCGGGCGGGTCAGCGACGCGGCCTCCAGGATCGGTGAGTTGCGGTCGTACGCCTCCGGGTGCTCGTCCGGGTGGCCGAGGTGGCGCTCGCGCCAGTGCGTGTCGTACAGGCGCTGGTCGGTGACCGGCGCACCGGCCACGGCGGCGTGGAAGACGTCCGGGCGGCGCAGCACCGCGATCGCCGCGAGGAACCCGCCGAACGACCAGCCGCGGATGCCCACCCTGGTCAGGTCCAGCACGGGGCGGTGCGTGGCGGCCTCCCGGAGGCCCTCCACCTGGTCGGCGAGCACCGGTCCCGCGAGGTCGAGGTGGATCTCGCGTTCCCAGGCGGGCCCGCGGCCGGGCGTGCCGCGGCCGTCCACGACGAGCACCGCGAAGCCCTGCTCGGCGAACCACTGCGACACGTACGTCCACCACGCCCGCTCGCTCGTCACCTTGCGCAGGGCCGGGCCGCCGTAGGGGTCCATGAGCACGGGGAGCGGGCCGTGCCCGGGGGTGTGCCAGGAGGGCAGGAACAGGGCCGCGCGCAGCTCACGCGGGCCGAGTGAGAGCATCTCCACCCGGGGTTCGAGGACCGGGCGCTCGGCGTACGAGGCGATCTCCACAGGCGTGGGGCCCGGGCGGAAGGTCTCGCCGCGGATGACGAGCGTGGTGGTGCCGGGCCGGTCCAGGGTGCGGGAGAGCAGGACGGTGGTGCCCGCCCGGAAGGTGCCGCTGTGGACGCCCGGCTCGCGGCTCACCCGCCGGAGTCCGGACGCCCGATCGTAGGCCCACAGGTGTGTCCGGGTCGGCTCGTCCGACGCGGCGAACAGGACCGTCTCGCCGTCCACCGCGAGCACCTCCTCCAGTTGGAGGCCGGGCGGGGTGACCGGCCGGCCGTCGGCCAGCAGCCTGCGCGTGTCGTCCTCGTCGGCGCTGGTCAGCAGGGCGCCTGCGGCGTCCCTCGCGGGCAGGCCGGGGACGAGCTCCACCCAGGCGTCGTCGCGCTGCTCGGCCAGCACCTCGGTCGCGCCGGTGGCGGGGTCGACGCCAAGGACCTGGACGTGCCGCTGGTCACGGCTCTGCACCGCGGCGTACGGACCCGTGCCGTCCCAGCCGGCGGCGGTGAGGTACTCGAACGCCTTGACGTCCCAGTCCACCGGGACGAGTGCCGCGCGGTCGGACGCGGGGTCCACGGTGGCGAGCCAGAGGGTCACCTCGGCGTTGGCGGTGCCGGCGGCGGGATAGGGGAAGCTGTGCGGCGGCCCGGCCGGATCGGCGGGGTCGGCGGCGTGCCAGCGCCGCACCGGCCCGTTGTCCACCCGGGCGACGAGCAGCCGGCGGCCGTCGGGGGCCCACCAGTAGCCGCGGTGCCGCGCCATCGACTCGGCCGCGACGTGCTCGGGGAGCCCGTAGCCGACCTCGGGACCGTCGGGCGCGGCCACCACCCTGTCACCGCCGTGAGCGGGCGCCTCGCTCCCGCCACCGCCTGCGGGCACCACGCGCAGCGTGCCGCCGCTGACGTACGCGATCCGCCGCCCCGTCGGGTCGGGCCGGGGGTCGATCACCGGCTCGGCGGTGGCGAGCCTGTTCACGGAGCCGTCGGCGGGCCGTACCGTCCACAGCCGCCCGGAGAGCGCGAAGGCGAGCAACTCGCAGGCGCTGTCGGCGGCGTAGGCGACGATGCCGGAGGAGAGCTCGCGGGCGCGCTCGCGGCGGGTCGACTCCTCGGGCGACAGCTCCTCGCCGGCGCCCGCCTGGAGGGTGAGCGGGTCCACGAGCAGATGTTCGCGCCCGGTCGCGAGGTCGAGCGCCCACAGGCAGGAGACGGGGTCGTCGCCGCCCCGGGTGCGCAGGAAGAAGACGGTGCCGCCGTCCGGTGAGACGGTGAAGTGGCGGGGCACGCCGAGGGTGAAGCGCCGGGTGCGCGCGAGCTGGCGGGGAAGGGAGGGCCGGGACATAGCGGAAGATCGTAGATCATCGCTGATCGGATGGGACGAGGGCGACGTCGAACCGCACTCCCACCTCGTCGCTGAGTTTGAGCGCGCCGAACAGCGCCGAGTAGGGCCGGATCCCCCATCGGGTCTGCACGATGGCCGCCGAGCCGCGTACGCGCCCCTCGTCCAGTGCGCCCCGCACGACGACGGGACGTGTGACGCCGAGGATGGTGACGTCGCCCTCGACGCGGAACGACTCCGCGCTGCCCTCGACCCGGGTCGACCGGAACGTGATGGTGGGATGACGCCGGGTGTCCAGGATCTTCTCTCGGATGATCTTCTCGATCTCCCCGCGATCGGAGCTCGTGAGCGGCTTGAGGCCGCCCACGCCCTCCCGGACCTCGAACGATCCGGCGTCGACCTCGACGGTCACCGAGCAGCGGGCCGGATCGGCGGGGTCGAGCATGACGTCGCCGTGCCAGCGGGTGACCTCGATGGTGAGATCGTGGCCCGCCTTGGCGCCCAGCCCGGTGCGGGTCGTGTCGACGAGGAGCTGACCGGACTCGGGGCCCAGCGTGTGGCTGCCGGCGGTGGTGCTCACGTTCCCAGGCTAGCCCGCACGTGCCTTCCCGCCGAAGAGGATCGGCCGGGCCTCCTGTGGGTACAGGCCAAGTTGTCGTCCCCCGAGAACCTCTGAAGGGGTCCACGTTCATGGCTGTTGCGGATGTGCCCGGATCACGACCGGATGGAGTGGAGGACGGGCTGGAGGCCGCGCTCGACGCGCTGGCCGACGCCTACGCCGACGCGGTCGGCGCGATCACCGCGGCTGCCGACGCCCAGACCGCCTTCGCCGGCGCCGACCGGGTCGGAGACGTGCTGCGGGAGCTGGGAGAGGATCTCGCCACCAGGCGCGCCAGGCTGGCGGCGGAGGTCCGGAGGCGGCTGATCCAGTCGGCGGTGCGCTGACCGCCCGGTCATGGGCGTTTTGACCTGTCAGAGCCGGGGACACTGCAAGCAGTAACAGGTCGTTACTCTCCGTGATTCAATGGGAAGTGCACCATGATCAAGGCAATCCTCGTCATCGGGGCGCTCGCCGCGGCCGCGGCGGTGGTGACGTTCGGTTTCATGACGTTCCGGAAGGGCTCGCGCCCGGCCCGGGCGTAGGAAGCGCCGTGATCGGCTCTCGCACCGGCCCCGGCACGCGGCTATCGTGACGGTTGCGTGCCCGACGGGGATCTTCCCGGCGGGAGCGTCTCGACGATCTCGGGTGGACGGGTTTCGATGGCAGGGTTCTATCTCCAGTTCCAGGCGCTGAAGGACGGTCAGGCCGCCGCCGGCAGGCTGTCCAAGCACTACACCGAGCTGGCCGGCGGCTATCCGGCGAAGGGCACCGACTCCACGATCTTCGGCAGGCTGGACGGCGCCTTCACGCTGGCCGCGCTCCTCGACAGGGTCGAGTCCGAGGTCGGCGACGAGCTGCGGTTCGCCCAGCGCAGGGTCCGGAGCGTGGAGAGCACGCTGGACAAGGTCTGGGACGTCGTGCGCAGGACCAACCGCGCCAACGGCGCAGGAGACGACGGCACGGACGACAGGGCCGCCGTCTGATGGACATGGCGGAGGAGCTCGCGGGGTTACCCGGTGGCGGCGACGAGCTGGCGGCCATCCTGAGGAAGGTCAACGGCACCCCCGAAACCATCCGTGGGATCGCCACCCGCTGGGAGGGCACGGCCACCAAGGTCAGTACGAACACCGGCAAGCTGCGCACCGCGGTCAAGAACATCGACTCCGCCTGGCACGGCTCCTCCGCCGACGCGTTCGTGACCCACATGCGCGACTACGGCACGGCGGGCGACGGGCTGCACGACGTGCTGAAGACCGCCGCCACGACCCTGAGGACGACGGCCCAGACGCTGGAGACGGCCGAGGCCAAGGTGCGCGGGTTCTGCGACACGCTTCTCGGCCAGGTGCGCACCTTCCGGACGAACAACCCCAAGGCCACGCAGGCGGAGTTCGACGAGGCGATCGCGCCCCTGGTCCGCGAGATCCTCCCCGACGCCCGGAAGCACCTGGCGGACGCCGACGAGGCGGTCAACGACGCCGAGAAGAAGATCCGGCTTAAGCTCGACGGCAGGGAGATGACCTTCGAGGGCATCACGCCGCCGGGCGACGAGACGCACGACTGGCGCCCGACGACCGTGCCCGACTGGTCGAAGACCACCCTGGCGAGCACGGACGGCGGCGGCGCACAGAATCCCGCCGCCTCCTCCTACGCCTCAACGGGCGGTCCGGCCGGCGGCGACGCGCCGGCCATACCGTACGTGCGGGGCAACGGCACGGGTGCCGACATCGTCGCGGCCGCCCGGCAGCACCTCGGTAAGCCGTACATCTGGGGCGCCAACGGCCCCTCGGCGTTCGACTGCAGCGGGCTGGTTTACTACAGCCTGAACCAGGCCGGGATCAAGATCGGTGACACCACCGCCGCCGGCTACCAGAGGAGCGGCCGGCCGGTGACCGATCCGCAGCCCGGCGACATCGTCTTCTTCGGCGAGCCGGCCGGCCACGTCGGCATCTACGTGGGCGACGGCAAGATGATCCACGCGCCGCGCCCCGGATCCGAGGTGACGGTGGCGTCGGTGGCCGGGAGGCAGCCGATCACCTTCCGCCGCTTCACCTGAGCACGTCTCCGGTGGGCGGCCAGGGCCGTCTGGACGGCCGGGGCCGTCACCGAGCGCCGAACAGCGCGGTGGCCAGCCCCAGGGCGACCACCACGTTCACCACCGTGGCCGCGCCGAACACGGCCACCGGACGCCAGCCCGCCTCGCGCAGCGCGGAGACCCGGAACTCCAGGCCGATGCTGACGAAGGCCAGGATGAGGAACCACGTCCGCAGGTCGTTGGCGACCCCGATCACCGCCTTGCCCTCGCCCGCGCTCACGGTCGTGAGGTACCAGGTGGCGATGCCCGAGGCGGCGACGAACCCGAGCACGAACTTCGGGAACCGCCGCCACAGCTCGCCCACCCCGGGACGGGACGCGCCGGGACGCCGCTCGACGCGGAACGCGAACCAGGCGGTCAGCGCGACCACCACGACGCCGATGAGGGCGTTCTGCGTGATCTTGACGATGGTGGCGATGGCCAGGGCGTCCTCGCCGACGATGGCGCCCGCGGCGGTCACGGCGGCGGTGGTGTCGATGTTGCCGCCGATCCAGGCGCCCGCGACCTCGGGGCTCAGGTGGAGCAGGGAGGCGAGGGCGGGCAGCAGGAAGATGGACGGCAGCGCGAAGGCGATCACCAGGCTGGCGCTGTAGGCCAGCTGCTCGCGCCTGGCCTGTACGGCGCCGGCCGCGGCGATCGCCGCGCTGACGCCGCAGATGGACACGGCGGCCGACAGCAGGGCGCGCAGCTTGTCGTCCAGGCCCAGCCTGCCGCCCAGCCACCAGGTGAAGAGGAAAACCGTGCTGATCAGCACGATGCCCTGGACGACGGCGGGGCCGGCGGCCGTCACGATCAGCTTGAGGTTGATCGAGGCGCCGAGGAGGACGAGGCCGGTCTTGATGAAGAACTCGGTGCGGAAGCCCCCGGCCAGCCGCTCCCGCAACCCGGTGACGGTCAGTACGGCGTTGCCGAGCAGGCCGAGCGCGATGGCGTACACCGGGAACTCGATGGCCTTGGCCAGGCCGGAGCCCTCGAACCAGGACGGGACGCCCTTCTCCAGCCATCTGGTGGCGGCGCCGAGCAGGAGGACGGCGAGGACGCCGAGGGCGGTCCACGGCCAGGCGGGGGTGCTCGCCGGCGCGGGCCGGGTGATCTCCTCGGTGCTCATCACGGCACCAGCCCGATCGGGATGACGCGGGTGAGCACCAGCACCAGCAGGACGAGCCCGACGACGGTGGCGGCCCAGTCTTCGCCGATCGCCGCCCGGCTCGCCCCGTCCGTGGGGGCTGTGGTCGCGGCACGGTCCGCATCAGCCGCGGCAGAGGCCGCACCGGTCGCGGCAGGGTCCTCGCCGGCCGGGGGTGGGGCGGATGCGGCCTCGTTCGTCCCCATGGGAGCACCTTTCTGCTGGTCAAGAGAGAGTCGGGCGGGAGCACCCCCCAAGCCGGCCCCCGCCCGTGCATGTGGGCCCGTCAGGCGACGACGAGCGATTCGGCGGTGAACTCGCGGCCGGCGACGATCTCGGACACGAAGCCGTCAGGACCGACCGGGCGGTCACCGATCAGGGTGACGCGGTGCAGGGTGCGCTGGACGTCGAGGTGGTCCAGGTCGGTCGGGGCGAGGTGGGCGGTGGCCCGGTTGTCCCAGAACGCGACGCTGCCCGGCTGCCAGCGGAAGCGCACGGTGTACTCGGGCCGGGTGATCTGCTCGTACAGCAGCTCCAGGATGCGGCGGCTCTCCAGCGCGGACACGCCGACGATGCGGTCGGTGAATCCCGGGTTGACGAACAGCGCCCGCTCCCCCGTCTCCGGGTGGACGCGCACCACGGGGTGGACGGACACGAGCAGGTTGTCGTTGACCCGCTTGACCAGCTTCCCGTCCTGGCCCGTGGTCTGGTGGCCGGCGAGGAAGCGGTGCTCGGCCCGCAGCCGGTCCACGAAGTCGCGCAGCGGCCCGGACAGCCCCTCGTAGGCGGCGACCAGGTTGGTCCACTGGGTGTCGCCGCCGAACTCGGGCACGGTCTCGGCCCGCAGGATCGAGGCGGCGGGCGGGTTGACGGCGGCGGTGACGTCGGTGTGCCAGCCGGAGTAGTAGGAGTACTGCCGCTTGCGGTAGAGCTCGCGGTAGCCCTCGCCATAGCGCTCCTCGTAGCGGCGCGGGTCGATGGTGAGGATCTGCGGGAACTCGTCCGGCGGCGCGTCCTCGTGCGGATGGGCGTGCGTCAGCTCGCCGAACTGCCGGGCGAAGGCGATCTGGGCGGCGTGGTCCAGGGTCTGGCCGCGGAAGAAGACGACCTTGTGGGCGAGCAGGGCCCGCCGGATCTCCTGGACGGCTGACGGGTCGAGCGAGCGGGACAGGTCGATGCCCTTGATCTCGGCGCCGATGTGGCCCGCCGCACGTCTGATGTCGAGGAAGGTGCTCACGACCCCGATCATGCGCGAGATTCCCCATGAAAGCAATAGGAAATGTATGGAATAGTTAAATAACCCCTACCCCCACACCTTGAAGGGCGGAACCTCCATGAATCTCGATGGCCCGCGACCTAGTGTCGTCACCATGCCGATCAATGACGGGAGCGACCCCGACGCCGGGGTGTTCCTACCCGCTCCTGACCATGCCGTGACCGCGATCGTGCCGGAGGTCGCGGGGCAGGGGCACTGGGCGGGAGCACCCAGCGCGGTGGCCGCTGACGGGTCGATCTACCTGGCCTACCGCCTGCGCAGGCCGGTCGGGGAGGGACGCGGACACTCCGTGGTCGTCGCGCGCTCGGCCGACGGCGAGCGCTTCGAGACCCTGCTGACGATCACGCGAGAGCAGATGAACGCCGAGTCGCTGGAGCGCCCGTCGCTGGTGCGCACTCCGGAGGGGCGCTGGCGGCTCTACCTCAGCTGCGCCACGCACGGCACCAAGCACTGGCGGGTGGAGGTGCTCGAAGCCGCCGACCCCGCCGCGTTCGACCCGGCGAGCCGGGAAACGGTGCTGCCCGGCGACCCCAAGACGGGGGTCAAGGACACCGTGATCGTACGGCGGGACGGCACCTGGCATCTGTGGGCCTCCTGCCACCCGCTGGCCGACCCCGACGAGGCCGACCAGATGGTGACCGACTACGCGACCAGCGACGACGGGCTGGCCTGGACCTGGCACGGCACCGCGTTGAGCGGGCGCCCGGAGACCTGGGACTCGCGTGGCACCCGGGTGTCCGCCGTGCGCTTCAACGGGGACGGCGTGCTGGCGTTCTACGACGGCCGGGCGAGCGCCGCCGAGAACTACGAGGAGCGTACGGGGATCGCCACCGGGGCCGACCCGGCGGCGCTGACGCCCCACGGCAGCGCGCCCGCCGCGTCCTCGCCGCACGCCGGTGGCGGGCTGCGCTACCTGGACATCGTCGACCTGCCGGAGGGCGGCGTCCGGCTCTACTACGAGTACACGCGCGCGGACGGCGCCCACGAGCTGCGCACCGAGCTTCGCACCGCCCTGTGATCACTTGGGCCGCGCGCGGCCGTTGCGCGACTGGCGCTGGCCGGGCGGGCGGGCCCCGACCAGCCCGCCCGAGCGCTCCCTGGGCTGCAGCCAGTCACCGAAGTCCTCGCCGGTGACGCGCTGGAGGAGCTCGATGTCGGCGGCGAAGTACGGGATGAGCTGCTGGCGCTGCTCCCAGGTGAGCGGCCGGCGCGGGTTGCCTCGCCGCTGGAGCAGGTGCTCCAGGTGCCCGGTGAGCCGCTGCCCCACCGTGTGCGGCAGGAACCTACCGGCGCGCGCGCCCGCCCTGAGCCCCGCGGACAGCAGTCTGTGCCGCCCGCCCGCGTCGGGATGGGCGGTCACGTTCTCCCGGGGCACCTCGGTGAGGAGGCCCTGCTCCACGCCCAGGAAGGCGCTGATCCGGTCGAGCGTCTCGGCCGGCCTGTCGACCAGGTCCCGGTATCTGAAGACGAGGACCTGCTCGCGTGGGAAGAGGGTGAACAGGTGGGCGAGCTGCTCGCCGTAGCGGCCCAGCCCCACGTAGTGCCAGAAGTGCGCCCACCCGGCCGCGATCCGGCGCTGCTCGGCGGCGCACGCGCGCACGACGTCGCCGATGGGCTCCAGCCCGGCGGACCACAGGTGGGTCCAGTTGGAGTGGGCGCGCTCGACCGGGTCGCGCAGGATCGCGATGAGCCGGGCGTGCGGGACGGCGGCGTGGATGCGGCGCTGCGCGTCCAGGTCGTACAGGTAGAAGGGGGTGGCCTCGCCGAGCAGCGCGCCGTCGGGCGCGCCGGCGAAGAGCGCCTCGTAGTCGTCCCGGCGCCAGACGTGCTCCTGGTAGGTCTGGGGGTCGCCGGGGCCGCCCCGGGTGGGGGGCGGGCCGTCGGTGAGGAAGAACTTGGGCTCCTTCACATGGGACAGGTGAAGCGCGGGGTGCTGCTGGAGCGCGGCGTGCAGGGCCGTGGTTCCGGTCTTCGGGGCACCGATGACCAGGAAGTGGGGCAGCGGCATGTCCTCGTCCTTCCTCTTCCACACCTCTGGAACCCTTATTTTCCTACCAACTCTGTGGGATAATCTAGTCATGAGTCTGGACAGGACCCGCTCGACGAGCGAGCGCGCCGAGTCGCCGCTGACCGCCGCGATCCTGGCCGGCAGGTGGATCCGGACCGCGGCGATCGACGACGAGCACGGCCGGCACTGGCAGGCCAACCCCGATCCGCGCGGCAGGTCGGCCGTCACCCCCGAGCCCTGGTCCCTCTACTCCGGGGCCGCCGGCATCGTGCTGTTCTTCCTGGAGCTGGCAGCCGCGACCGGCCACGAGGCGTACCTCGAGGACGCGCGGGCAGGCGCGCGCCGGCTCGCGGCCACCTGGCGGGAGCAGAGCGATCTGTCCCTTTACCACGGGCTGACAGGCGTCATGGTAGCTCTGATGGAGGCAGGCTGGGCGCTCGGCGAGGAGAGGTTCGAGACCGAGGCGAGGGCGGTCGCGGACCTGATCGTCCGCAGTAGGCGCACCGTCGACGGTGGCGTCGGCTGGTCGCCGGATCCCGCGCAGCGCGGCGACGGCGGCATCGTGCTCGGCCTGCTCCGGGCCGCGGCGCACCTTGGCGTCCCCGCCTACGAGGAGCTCGCCGTCGAGGTGGGGCTGCGCATCGCCAAGCTGCCCGTGCCCGGCCACCGGTTCGGCGACTGCGCCGACCTGCCCGTGGACGCGGTCACGCCCGGCTTCCTGGCCGGTACGGCCGGCACCGCGTTCCTGCTCGCCCGGCTGTACGGGGTGAGCGGCGACGACCGTTTCCTGCGGGCCGCGCGCAGCGGTGCCGACTTCGTCCGCGAGGTCAGCCTCCTGACCGGCAGGTGCGCCGCCGTGCCGCACCACGTCCCGCAGGCGCGGGGGCTGCACTACCTGGGGTTCTGCTCGGGCTCGGCCGGGGTCGCGCGGATGTTCTACGAGCTGCACCAGGTGGCCGGGGACCCGGGCGACCTCGACTGGGTGGAGCGGCTGGCCCGCGGCATCGTCCGGGTGGGCGTGCCGTACCGGCAGACCGAGGGCTACTGGAACACCGCCTGCCAGTGCTGCGGGGCGGCGGGGCTGATCGAGCTGTTCGTCGGGCTGTGGGCCGCCACCGGGCGCGAGTCCCATCTCGACTTCGCCCGCGCGCTGGCCGGCCACCTCATCGGCCGGGCGAGCGGCCACGACGGGCAGGGCTACCGCTGGTACCAGGCCTACCGGCGGCTCCGGCCGGAGGAGGTCAGCGCCGACACCGGCTACATGGTGGGCGCCGCCGGCATCGGCGCGGCGCTGCTCCACCTGGACGCCGCGGGACAGGCCGACCAGGCGCGCCGGGTCATCCTGCTGCCCGACAACCCCTTCCCCGCCATCCCGCTGCCCACTTCGGCGCTGCGCCGAACCAGATCTTGATCAGGCCCCTCCCGATCCATCGGCGATCATTGCCCACCGGGGGCGGGATCTTTCGCCAGATCAGCCGAAAAACAAGGATTCCCTTGGAGAGCTGAAATCGGTGGCCGTCTTCGCAGACTTCTTGATTGACAGCCAGTCAACTATTGAGAGGTCTGATGAAGCGGAATGTCTCATTAGCCGTGACAGTGGCCATAACGGCCCTGAGCGGCGTGGCAGTGCCCGCCACCGCGCAGGCGGACCCGGCCACCGGACCGACTCCTGGCGCACCTGCACCCCAGGCACAGGCCGCGGCCCCGGCGGATGGCGCGTCCGGGCAGGTCACACTGGTGACGGGCGACCGGGTGATCGTGACCGAGGTGCCGGGCAAGCCGCAGGCCGTGCGGATCGAGCGAGGTCCCGGGCGCGAGAAGACGGCCTTTTACACCGAGAACCGTAACGGCCACTTGTACGTCCTGCCCTCGGATGCGGCGACCTTGGTGGCACAAGGCCAGGTGGATCCCAGGCTCTTCGATGTCACCCAGCTCATCGCGTGGCACTACGACGACGCCCACCGCGCCGACATCCCGGTCATCACC
>NZ_QNFZ01000991.1 GCF_003313395.1 Nonomuraea lactucae
CCTGCGCGCCACCCCCCTCCCCCGTTCCCTCGTCCGGCGGGCCCGCGGGCGGGGGCGTCACGACGAACCGGGGATCGCGCCCGCGCAGCCGGACCTCGACCGAGCCGGGCGCGAGCTCGCGCGTGATCTCGTCGGCGGCGGCGGACAGCGCCTCCAGCAGCGCCAGCCGAGTGGCCGACTCGATGGACGCGGCCAGGCGGTCGGCGACGGCCCGGACGTCCTCCCCACCGGCCTCGGCGGCGGCGGCGAGCTCGCGACGGAGGTTGTCGACGTATGGGGAAAGCTCCATGACACCACTATGGCTCCATTGTGACACCAAAGCAAGCCGACGATGACACCAACGTCCGGCTCCCCCGCCCAGGCCGTCCGCGGACCGAACGTTTACCTTCCATGTGGCCCTACGGGGGATATGACCTGATTAGCCTGAAACGGCTATGGTGTCCTCGCGGCGTCGGCGGGAGGCCTTGCCTGCCACCGCGACGAGATTCATCGGCCGGCGGTGGGAGATAGCCGAGGCCCGCGCGATGTTGTCCAGATCCCGCCTGGTCAGCCTGACCGGCGTGGGCGGTGTCGGCAAGACGCGGCTGGCGCTGAAGGTCGCGGCGGCCTCCAGGCGGGCCTTCCGCGACGGGCTCTACCTGGTCGACCTCGCCAGGGTGGACGACGGAGAGCTGATCGCCCAGACAGTGGCCACCGCGCTCGGCCTGCAGAGCCGGTCGGCCGAGTCGCTGCCGGCGCACCTGGCGAACCACCTCGCCGACCGCCGGCTGCTGATCGTCATGGACAACTGCGAGCACCTGCTGGAGGCGTGCGCGGTGTTCGTGGACCAGATGCTCAAGAGCGCCCCCGGCCTGCACTTCCTGGTGACGAGCCGGACCGTGCTGGGCATCGACGGCGAGCAGGTGTTCCCCGTCGCCCCCCTGTCCGCGCCGGACCCCGGCCAGGAGCTCTCCACGGCCGCCCCGGACCAGGCCGCCCCGGACCAGGCCGCCCCGGACCAGGCCGCCGCGAACCAGGCCGCCGTGAGCCTCGCCGCCGTGAACCAGTACGAGGCGGTGGCCCTGCTGGCCGACCGGGCGAAGGCCGTCTCCCCCGGCTTCTCGGTGACCGAGGACAACGCGCGGCTGGTGGCCACGCTCTGCGCGCGGCTGGACGGCATCCCCCTCGCGATAGAACTGGCCGCCGCACGCCTGCGCTCGCTGTCCCTCGGACAGCTCGTCGAGCAGCTGGACGACCGGTTCGGGCTGCTGACGTCCGGCAGGCGGAACGCGCCGCCCAGGCAGCAGACGCTACGCGGCATGATCGACTGGAGCCACGGGCTCTGCTCGGCCGAGGAGAGACTGCTCTGGGCCCGGCTCTCGGTCTTTCCCGGCGACTTCGACCTGGACGCCGCCGAGGGGACGTGCGCCGGCGACGACCTCCCCCTCGACGACATCGTCGATCTGATCGACGCGCTGGTGTCCCAGTCGATCCTCGTCCGTACCGAACACGACGACGGCCTGCGCATGCGCATGCTGGAGACGATCCGCCAGTACGGGCGCGACCGGCTCGCCGAGTCGGGAGAGGCCGACCAGGTGCAGCGGCGGCACTGCGACTTCCACCTGGACCTGGCCGAACGCCACCTCCGGCAGTGGTGCGGCCCAGGGCAGGAGGCGGCCATGGCCAGGTGGCGCGCCGACCACGAGAACCTGAGGGCGGCACTGGAATGGTCCTCGGCCGAACCCGACCGGGCCCAGCGAGCCCTGGCCCTCGGCGCGGCGCTCCGCTACCACTGGTGCATCGGCGGGTACCTCGGCGAGGGACGCCGGTGGCTGGACCAGGCCCTGGCCGTCGGCCACGACGCCACACCCGCCCGCACGGGCGCGCTGTGGGTCGCCGCGTGGGTCTCGGTGCTGCAAGGCGACCACGCCGCGGCCGCCCAGCGGATACGGGAATGCGCCGGGCTCGCCGCCCGGACCGGCGACACGGCGGCCCAGGCCCAGTTGATGACCCTCCTCGGAAACGACGCGCTGGCCCAGGGCCAGCTGCGGGACGCCGTTTCCTGGTCGCGCCAGGCGGTCGCCGCCCATCGCCGGACCGGCGACACGGACGGCCTGCTGCTGTCGATGTTCATCCTGGCCAGAGCGCTCTCACACCTGGGGGACGGCGAACACGCCGCGGCGACGGCGGAGGAGGCATTGGCCGTCAGCCGGGAGTGCGGCGAGCACTGCCGGCGCTCGTACCTGCTGTGGTCGCTGGGCTACGACATGTGGAGACTCGGGGACCTCCCGGCGGCCGACGATCTGACCCGCCAGGCCCTGTCGATCCAACAGGGCTTCAACGACGGCGTGGGCGCCGCCATGGCGATCGAGCTCCTGGCCTGGATTGCCGCCTCACAAGGGCGGTTCGGCGAGGCCGCGCGGCTGATCGGGGCGGCGAACGCCGTCTGGCGCAGGACGGGCACCACCATCGGCGCGTTCGAACCGCTGGCCGACTGCCACGTCACCTGCGAGGAGCAGGCCATCGGAGCCCTCGGGCAGGTGGACTACCAGGCGGCGCTCGCGGAGAGCGTCGGCTCTGACATCCAGGAGGCGATCGGTCACGCTCTGAGGACTGAGAACGTGCCCGGCGCCTTTACAACGTAGATCACCGAGCTGACCGCGCCACCGTGCGGGACGGGCGGCGTGACACGGCCACCCCCGCCAGGCACAGCACCCCGCCTGCCATCGTGAGCAGCCCGGGGACCTCGCCCAGCGCCAGCCAGGACATCGGCACAACCAGCGCCGGCACCACGTACGTGGTCGCGCCCATCCGGCCGGCCGTCGTCCTGGCCAGGGCGAACGCCCAGGTCGTGAACGCCAGCGCCGTCGGGAAGACGCCAAGATAGATCATGTTGAGCGTCGCGGACATCGGGGCGCGCGCCAACTCCGACACGAGCACGCCGGCGAACGGCAGGCAGGCGACGGCCCCGACGAGACAGCCGAACGTCGTCACCTGCAGCGCCCCGGCGTGCCGCAGCGCGGGCTTCTGGGCCACCACCCCGGCGGCGTACCCGGCGGCGGCCAGCACGCAGAGCAGCACGCCGAGCACGGAGGCGCGGCCCTCGCCGGACATCGACACCCCCACGACCGCCGCGCCCGCGAACGACACGGCCATGCCCGCCAGCAGCGAGCGCGGCAGCCCCTCCCCCAGCAGCCTGCTGCTGAGCAGCGCGATGAGGATCGGCCCGATGTTGACGACCATGGCCGCCGTGCCCGCGTCGACCTCCCGCTCCGCCCAGTTGAGCGCGACCATGTAGACGCCGAACCACAGCACGCCCGACCAGACGATGCCCGGCCAGGCGGCGCGCGGCGGCCACCCTTCGCGGCGCACCAGGCTGATCGCCCCGAGCACCAGGCCGCCGGCCAGCAGCCGCCCGAGCGCCAGCGCGCCCGGCGAGTACGCCGATCCGGCGCTGCGGATGGACACGAAAGCGGAGGCCCACAGCACGACGGTGACGCCTGCCGCGACCAGGGCGAGCCGCGCGTCGCGGCGGCTGGTGCCCGAGGAGGTTGCCATAGGGCCGAACCTAACCCGCCGGCCTTTCGCCCCGGAGCGAAGGGTGGACGCCCGGCGGGGTCAGCCGGACATGCCGTCGAGGATCGGGAGGAGCTGCTCCTCCTCGTAGGCCAGGTGCCGTTCCAGCTCGTCGCTGAGCCGCTCCACCTCGGCGAGCACCAGCACCCGGTCCGCGCCCTCACCGGAGATCGCCGCCTGCAGTTCGTCCAGGAGGACCGCGACCTTCTCGTGCTCCCGGCGGAGCCGGTCGATGGTGGGGGCGAGCTCGGGATGGCGATGGGCGAGGGACCCGAACATGCCGGCGTCCTCGGCGGTGTGGTGGTGGTGCAGCCCCTGGCACACGGTCAGGCAGTTCACCCGGAGCTGGGCGCCCAGGCCGGGACCCGACGCGGCGATCTCCTTGCGGATCAGCCCGAGCTCCCGCCGGAAGGCGTCGTGGACCAGTTTGAGCCCCGCACCCCACGACGTCGCGTTGATGTTCGGCGGGCCGTCGGCGACCTGCCGCAGGGCGACCACGGGCAGGACGCGCTCCGCCTTGGCCTGGTACCCGGCCCATCCGGGGTCCGCTTCGGCGGCGCGGGCGAAAAGGCGGTCGCGCTCGGCGCCGTCGAGGACGGTGGCCTCCGCCTCGTAGGTGAAGACACCGTCCTCGACCGTCACGCGCGGGTAGGCGACCAGGTTGTGGTACCAGTCGGGGTGCCGGGGCGAGCCACCGGCCGAGCCGATGACGAGGATCCGCTCACCGTCGGGCAGGTAGCCGACGGGGGCCGTGTGCCTGGCGCCCGACCGGACCCCGGTAGTGGTCAGCAGGATCATCCGGGCGTCCGCGAACGGGCCGCTGAGCCGTCCGCCGTTCGCGCGGAACTCCTCGATGATCTGCTGGTTGAAATCAAGGGGCATCGTCTGTTCTTCTCTCCGAACACATTGGGGCCCGCGGGTCGTTCGCGGGCATGGCGAAATCACCACGGGGCGCTGCCGCGACCGTGGTGCGGGTCAGGAAAAAGGGAGCATGCCGGACGCGACGTACGTCCGGAGCTGCGGAAACCCCGAAAAGGGGGAGGAAATTACGAAATGGCTGCGCCGAATGCGCGGCTCATGGAGAGAGGGAAAAGGCGGGCCTCTCGCCCGCCTCGCGCTCAAGCCGTGGCCGGGTGCCTCACTCGCTCTTGGCCCATGGCCGACCCGGCAGTCACGGCGCCAACTCTAACCTCACCACCGTTTCACCGCAAACATCGCCATTCCTGGGTATGGCCCACCAGGGAGGGCAGTTCGGGGGTGACCGCGATGACCGCCATCACAGTGGCGCTGGCCGGTGACACGATGCTCGGCCGCGGCGTGGCCGAGCGCTTCACCGGCCACCCCGAGGTGGACGACTTCTTCTCGGCCGAGGTGCGCGATCACCTGGCCGAGGCCGACTTCTTCCTGCTGAACCTCGAATGCTGCCTCTCCGCGCGAGGCAGCCCGTGGCGGGCCCCGGGCAAGCCGTTTCACTTCAGGGCGCCGCCGCAGGCCGCCGACCTGCTGGCCGCACTCGGCGTCGGCTGCGTCACCCTGGCCAACAACCACGCCCTCGACTACGGCTACGAGGCCCTGCGGGACACCTGCGAGCACCTCCGGCGCGCGGGCATCCAATGGTTGGGCGCCGGAGAGGACGCCGCGCGGGCCCGACGGCCGGCCGACGTCGACGTGCGCGGCGTACGCGTGGGCATCGTGGCCTTCAGCGACCACCCGAGCGACTTCGCCGCCACCTCCCGCCGGCCGGGGATCGCCCATGCCGACCTCACGAGGGAGGTGCCGGCCTGGGTGGGCGAGACGATCGCGGCGCTGCGCGAGCGGGACGACGTGGTGCTGGCCACCCCGCACTGGGGTCCCAACATGGTCCGCCGGCCTCTCCCCTACGTCCGCAGGGCGGCGGACGCGCTGGTCAAGGCCGGGGCCACGCTGGTGGCCGGGCACTCCGCCCACGTCTTCCACGGCGCCGCCCCGGGGGTCCTGTTCGATCTGGGCGACTTCATCGACGACTACGCCGTGCACCCGTCCGCCCGCAACGACCTCGGCATGCTGTGGCTGGTCACCCTGGAGCCCCCGGGCCCGGCCCGGCTGCGCGCCGTACCCCTGAAGCTCGACTACACCCGCACCCGCCTGGCGCGGGGCGACGACTGGCGGCAGGTGCGCGACCGCTTCACCGAGGCCTGCGCCGAGCTGGGCACCCACGTCCAGGTGCGCGACCACGAGCTGGTCGCCACGCTGGGCACCGCATCCGCGCCCGCCCAGCCGGGAGGAGGCCGCCGCTAGCCCCGTTCGCGGCTGAGCCGGTCCCTCTGGCGGAGCAGGTGCCTGTGGCGGGCACGGGCCCGTACGGCCAGCACGAGCGCGAGCGCCACGAAGCCGCTTCCGCCCGCCAGAGCCGCCCCCAGCCCGGTGCCGCGCTGGACGGCGACCGCCGCCATGAGCGCGGTCGTGGCGCCGGAGGCGGCGACCGCGAGCCAGGCGGCGATCACCCGGTCCCTGGCGAACAGCGGTGCCCGGCGCGTGATCAGCCAGCCTCCGTAGCACGCCCACGCCAGCCCCAGCACGATGAACAGCCCGAACGCCACCCGGGTCCTCCCGGGCAGCGGCCCCGGCTCACTCGCCCAGAGCGTGGCGACGAAGGCGGCCCCCGCCAGCCCGGACAGCAGCGCCGTCACGGCACGGACCCGCACCCGCGGCGACAGCACGGGAGTCAGCCGCCCGATCATCTCCTCCGCCGGCATGCGGCGCTCGTCGTCGTTCACAGCCTCGGTTCCTCCTCCGCCAGTCGGTCACGTAGCAGGCGACGGGCCCGGCTGAGCCTGGACTTCACCGTGCCCGGCGGCACCCGGCAGATCTCGGCGCAGTCTTCCACCGACAGGTCCTCCAGGTAGAACAGGACGAGAACCTCCCGCTCCACCACCGGCAGGCCGGACAGCGCGGCGACCAGACCGGCCCGGTCCACCGCGGCCTCGGCCGGGTCGTCCATGACGGGCTCGCCCTCGCGGGACGCCTCCGCCCTGCCGTACTCCTCCCGCAGCCGGTCGGTCACCGCGCGCCGCGCGATGGTGAACAGCCAGGGCGCGAACCGGCCCGGCTCCCGCAGCCGCGGCAGCCCGCGGACCACGGCCAGCCAGATCTCCTGGGCGACGTCGTCGGCCCGCTGGGCGTCCAGCATGCGCCGCGCGTACGTCCACACCGGTCCGTGCCAGGCCCGCACCAGTTCGGCGAGCGCGCCGCGCTCGCCGAGCTGCGCGCGCACCACCAGCAGCTCATCGGTCATCTCGTCCTCCCGTCACCCTGCTCAGTCGGAGGAGGAGGCGGTCGGGTTCGCGCCGGGGGCGCCGGGGTTCACGCCGCCGGGTTCACGCCGTGCTCTCGCGCGCGGCGGGGCGGGCGCGCACGTGCAGGCGGGGGCCCACGGCGGTCAGCACGTTCGCGAGGTCGTCGTCTGCCATCCGGCCATTTTGCCGGTCCGGCAAGAGAGTTTGTCAAACGATCCGGCCCAGACGCATCCTCCACCACATGAGCGCAGACGCAGTAGACAATGTGCAGTCCCGCTACGACGCGGTGGTCATCGGTGGCGGAGCGGCCGGGCTGAGCGGGGCGCTGACCTTGGCGCGGGCGCGCCGTTCGGTCCTGGTCGTCGACTCCGGGCAGCCGCGCAACGCTCCGGCCGCCCACATGCACGGCTACCTCTCGCGTGACGGCGAGCCCCCCTCCCGGCTGCTGGCGGCGGGGCGCGAGGAGGTGACCGGCTACGGCGGCGAGATCGTGACGGACGAGGTCGTGGCGGTCGAGCGCCTCGGCGCGTCCACCGTGAACGGCCCGGTGAACGGCCCGGTGAACGGCCCGGTGAACGGCCAAAAGGTGAAGGGTGCCGTCGGCGAGGGCGGCGGCTTCCGGGTGGCGCTGGGTGGCGGTTCCACGGTGGTGGCCCGGCGGTTGCTGGTGGCCACCGGCCTGGTGGACGAGCTGCCGGACGTGCCCGGCCTCACGGAGCGCTGGGGGCGGGACGTGCTGCACTGCCCGTACTGTCACGGCTGGGAGGTGCGCGACCGGCCGATCGCCGTCCTCGCCACCGGGCCGCTGGCGGTTCACCAGGCGCTGCTGTGGCGGCAGTGGAGCGGCGACGTGACGCTCGTCCTGCACTCCGGCGCCGAGCTCGATCCCGGCGAGCGCGAGCAGCTGGCCGCCCGCGACATCCCCGTGTGGGAGGGGCCGGTGACAGGGTTGGAGGCGACGGGCGATCGGCTCGGCGGCGTGCGGCTGGCCGGCGGCCGGGTGGTCTCGTGCGAGGTCCTCGTGGTGGCCCCGCTGTACACCGCCCGCGCGGGTGTCCTGGCCGGGCTCGGCCTGGAGACGACCCCTCTGGAGATGGGCGGACGCGTGATCGCCACCCAGATCGCCGCGGGCCCGTCCGGGGAGACCGGGGTGCCGGGCGTGTGGGTGGCAGGGAACGTGGCGAACGCGACCGAGCAGGTCATCGGCTCGGCCGCCGCGGGCGTGCGCGCGGCGGCGGCGATCAACGCGGACCTGGTCGCCGAGGACACGCGCCTGGCCGTCGCCGCCCGGAAGGAGCCCGCCGCCTCGTGACCGGCGGGCGCCTCGTGACCGGCGGGCATGTGAGGAGGGCGTGGTCAGAGTGCCACCGCCCTCCCGCGACGGGCGCCTTCAGCCGGTGGCCTCCTTGGCCTCGCCGCCGTGCACGACGAGGGCGTACAGGATGACGACGTCCAAGGCGATGACCGCCAGCGACCACCACGGGTTGACCGAGATCCAGACGAGCTGCGTGAGCGCGTTGAGCATGATGAGGATGACCGCGACCACCCGCGCCCAGGTCTGGCCCAGGCTGACCGCGATGCCCACCGCCACGAGCAGCGCGCCGAACAGGAGATGGATCCAGCCCCACCCGGAGACGTCGAAGAGCAGGAGGCGTCCCGCCGTCTCGACGTAGACGTCACGCTGGAAGATCGCGTACAAGCCGGCGATGGCGTTGAACAGGCCCGCCAGGATCATGATGATGCCGGCGAACCACACCCAGCCGACCCAGCCGGTTACGTGCTGCTGCCGTGCTTGATAGGTCATGGCGTATCTCCTTGGAAGACGGGCTCACGACCCGCTCTCGTGCGATGCGGTGATGAGCCGACCATGTTCCAGACAGTACTGATATGGGTGCGTTTCAGGCTCTTACTGAGGTAAATGTTGTCACTGCGTGGTTTTGTGCTGTTTGCCGTGTGGGAGGCCCTCGGCGAACGCGCGCCGAGAGCGGCACTATGCCCCCCAAACCCCCATGAAGGCACTCTTACCTGCATGAACGCCGCTGAAACGCCCTTGGCCCGGCCTGCCGGATTACCGAGTGCCGCTGTTCGGAGACGCAGATTTTACGCGGGAGGGGGCGATACATAGGTGGCAAATATGGTGGCCTGCGTGCTATCGCCGTATTTGCGAGTTCCTAGCGCTGCCGACCCTCTGGAGGATTGCGATGGAGCCGCTGACCGTCACCGTCGAGACAGAGGCGCGGCACGCCGTGGTGCACCTGCAGGGCGAGATCGACATCGCCACCGCCGAAGCCCTCAAGAGCGCTCTCGACTGCGCGGTCGAGCATCCGGCCGTCAACACGCTGGATCTGGACTTCCAAGGTGTCTCGTTCATCGACTGTTCGGGGCTGCGCGTGCTGGTGGGCGTGAAACGGGCCATCGAGGCCCGGGGCGGGACGCTGGACCTGGTGAACCTCTCTCCCCTGGCCGAGCGGCTGCTGACCGCCGCCGGACTGGACCACCACCTCCACACGCCTGGGTCCCACCCCAGGGCGCCGGTCACCGCCGCCTGACGGCGATCCCCTTCCGCGGCGCGACGGCGGGCGAGCCGGCGCGCCCGCCGTGAATGAGTCGCGATGAGTTTCGCACCGTCCGGCGGTCCATCACCATGGGACGGCACCCGATGGGATGGCCGCGGCACGAAAGGAACACCAGTGAAGCTCACCGTGACGACGTTCATGACCCTCGACGGCATCGCGCAAGCGCCGGGCGGCCCGGACGAGGACCGCAGCGGCGGTTTCGAGCACGGCGGCTGGCTCGTCCCCCACCTCGACGAGGACTTCGGGCGCGCGATGGACGGCTGGTTCGCCCCGGCCGACGCCTTCCTGCTCGGCCGGAAGACCTACGAGATCTTCGCCGCGCACTGGCCGCACGTCACCGACCCGGACGACCCGGTCGCGACCAAGCTCAACACCCTCCCCAAGTACGTCGCCTCGCGCACGCTCGACAAGGCCGAGTGGGAGGGCACGACGCTGCTGCGCGACGACGTCGCCGGGGCCGTCACCCGGCTGAAGGCCGAGCCCGGCCGTGAGCTCCAGGTGCACGGCAGCCTCGACCTGATCCAGACGCTCATCAGAGCCGACCTCGTCGACGAGTTCCGCCTGCTGATCTTCCCGGTCGTGCTCGGCACCGGCAAGCGGCTGTTCGACGACATCATCCCGACCGGTCTCAAGCTGATCGACTCCAAGGCCACCAGCACCGGGGTCCTGCTCCAGACCTACGAGGCCGCGGGGCGTCCCTCGTACGGCACGGTCCCGGGACCCGAGTGACACCCGGTCCTGTTCGAGAGCGGATACTCGGGGGGAGAGAGCTCCACACACCTCAGTAGGGCGACCCCCCGGAGCAGCCCCATGACGAGACGTACGGAAGCGATCGCGGTAGGAGTGGAGGAGGAGTTCCACCTCATCGACGCCGAGACCCGGCACCTGGCCTTCCGATCGGGCGAACTGCTGGGCAGACTGCCGAAGGACCGGTTCGGGCAGGAGCTGCTGCGCTCGGCCGTGGAGGCGAACAGCAGGCCGTACACCACGCTGCGGGCGCTGGCCCGCGACCTGGCCGGGCTGCGCGGCACCCTGGTCACCGCGGCGGAGGGGCTGGGCCTGGGAATCGTGGCGGCGGGCAGCGTGCCGCTGGGCGAGGTCGAGGGGATGAAGGTGTCGCCCGACCCCCGCTACGAGCAGATGCTGGACCACTACCAGCACCTCACCCGTGAGCAGCTGATCTGCGGGACCCAGGTGCACGCCGAGATCGACGACCCCGACCTGGCCGTCCTGGTCTCCCACCGCCTGGCTCCCTGGCTGGGGCCGCTGCTCGCGCTCAGCTGCAGCTCGCCGTACTGGCTGGGGGCCGACACCGGGTACGCCAGCTACCGCACCCTGGTGTGGCGGCGCTGGCCGACCTCGGGTCCGATGGCGTGGTACGGGACCGCTGCGGACTACGGGCGGATGGTGGCCGGGCTGGTCAGGTCCGGCGTCATCAGCGACCCGGGCATGATCTACTTCGACGTCCGGCCGTCCGCGCACGTACCCACCGTCGAGCTGCGGGTCTGCGACTCCTGCCCGCGCGTGGACGACATCGTGCTGATAGCGGGGCTGTTCCGCGCGCTGGTGGCGCGGGAGCTCGATGCGGCGCGGCGGGACCGGGAGCGCGAGGTGCCGCTCGAACCGGTACGGGCCGCGACGTGGCAGGCGGCCCGTTCGGGGCTGGAGCGCGAGCTCGTCGACCCTGACGACGGGACGCCCCGGCCGGCGGCGGAGGTGGTGGGGCGGATGGTGGCCGGGCTGCGTCCGCGGCTGGAGGCGACCGGCGACTGGGAGCTGGTCTCCGGCCTGGTCTGCGACGCGCTGGCCAGGGGCAGCTCCGCGGAACGCCAGCGCCGGGCCCTCGCCCGCCGGGGCCGGATGACCGACGTGGTGGACCTCCTCCTCGCCGAGACCCGTTCGGGGACCTGAGCGGGCGGGGGCGGACCCGTTTCCGCCCCCGCCCCCTCGTTCAGCGGATGACCCGGCACACCAGGGAGTCGGACGGGCCGCGCCGGGCGCTCATCACGACGTCCGTGGTGAGGTGCTTGCACGCCAGGTAGGGGTCACCGGACCCGGCGTAGCGCAGGTTCCCGCCGGGGCCGCCCGAGTAGCAGCGCAGCCCGCCCGCCTCGTAGAAGCCGATCCAGGCCGACGAGCTGACCTTCGCGGCGCAGTAGTCGCCGATCGAGGTCGGGCCGAAGGTGACGTCCACCTCTGCGGCCTGGGCGGGCACGGCGACGGCGAGCAGGGTGGCGAGGGTGACGGAGGACAGCATGAGGCCGCGACGAAGCATGGGGACTCCATGGTGGTGGGGGTGGTGGTGGGGGCGGGGGCACTCAACCAGGAGTATCTATTAGGAAAGTTTCCTATGCAATGGGCGATCTTCCGGGTGCGTGGGACGGGGTGTGTTCGCGGGGGCCCGGTGGCGGTATCGTCAGAACGGCGCCGTCCCGCGCCAGACCTCCTGACCGCGCTCCCACGCCGCGCGGCCCCGCGGAGGCAGAGGGGATCGATGTCCTCGGGGCGCCGAGCCAACCGGTGATCGCGTCGGCCCGACGGCGGAGCGTGCCCCGGAGCGTGGGTCCCGGCGCGCGTGCCGCCGCAGGAGCAGGCGATGACCGAGCACAAGCATCTCAAGCGCCGGGTCCGTGACCGGATGTCCAAGACCGGCGAGTCCTACAGCACCGCGCACCGCCACGTCGCGGCCGGACGCGACGCCGGCGGGGCCGGGGGCGGACCCGAGGCGGGCATCGGGAGTGGCGTCGAGGGCGCCATCAGGGGCGGCGTCGAGGGCGGCGTCGAGGGCGCCATCAGGGGCGGCGGCGGGGGCGGCGGCGG
>NZ_QNFZ01000992.1 GCF_003313395.1 Nonomuraea lactucae
CGGCGGCGGGCGACGCGGGCTTTGCCGCGACGACGGCGGGCGCGGGGGCGGCCGACGCGGCCGGTGCCAGTGGGAGTGTCAGCGCCGACGCCATGGCCACGGCGGGCACGAGGCCGCGGGCCCTCATGACCGGCTCCAGCGGGCTCCGGTGACCTTCCATATCCTGCCGTTGGCCTTGGACAGCACGTACAGCTCGCCCGCGCCGTCCACGCCGAACCGCAGGTCGACCCGCGCGTGCCCGGCCAGTTCGGCCATCGTCACCGGCCTGCCCGAGCCGTCCACCAGCTTCGGCTTGAAGATCGTGGCCCTTGCCGGCAGCTCGCGCCGCATGAGGGCGGCCCTGGTGAAGAACACCTGTCCGTCCACGATGTCGCCGAACACGTACAGCCCGCGCAGCGCAGGCAGCCGCCGGCCCCGGTAGACGAAGCCGCCCACGACGGCGTGCCCGCTGTCGGCGGTGCAGCTGTGACCGGGCGGCGGGTCGTGATCGTAGGCGGCCACCGGGTAGGTGTAGCCGTGCCGCGCGTCGTCGTCGGGCAGCGTGTAGAGGTGGCAGCGGTCGGCCCTGTCGAACACGAACGGGCCCTCCCGCTCGCTCCACCCGAGGTTGTCACCGGCCCGCACCTCGTAGACCGCCTCGATGGCGTGCTCGCCGATGTGTCCCAGGAACAGCCGGTGGCCCGCGCCCGGGTCCCAGCTGAACCGGTGCGGGTCGCGCATGCCGTACGCGTAGATCTCGCCGAGCGCGCCCGGCCTGCCGGCCAGCGGGTTGCCGGGCGGGATGCCGTACCTGCCGTTGGCGCCGTCCGTGCCGAGGGGGTCGATCCGGAGGATCTTGCCGTGCGGCACGGCCAGGTTCTGCGGATCGTCGCTCGACGTGCCCCGCCCGCCGTCGCCGACCGCGACGTACAGCAGGCCGTGGTCCTTGCCGTGGCGGCGCGCCGCCGGGTTGAAGTCGATCTGCTGGATGCCGTGGATCTGGCCGGAGAAGCCGAGCCTCAGCACCTCCCTGCGGGTGCCGCTGAAGGTGTCGGCCCGGGGGTCCGCGGCCGTCCACTCGGTGACGACGCCGTGGAAGCGGGTGTCGGGCTGCGGGGTGAGGTCGGGGGTCTTCGTGGTCAGCGCGGCGCCCCATTCGGTGTGCACTGTGTAGAACCTGCCGTTCCTGGCGAAGTCGGGATGCCAGGCGACGAAGCCGAACCCGCTGCCGAGCCCCCTGCCCGACACGAAGTCGGGCGCGAACGTGGCCGCGACGTCGAGGTACTCCCGCGGCTGCCGACCCTTTCCGTAGAGGTAGAGCTTGCCGTTCAGGTCGTTGGTGAACAGGCGCCGGGAGCCGTCCGGCAGCTCACCGAGGTAGTTGATCCTGGCCCAGCGGACCAGCCGCTGGTCGACCGGCGTGGGCGTCGTCTCCGTCTTCGGGAACGAGGCGAACTCCTCCAGCGTCAGCGTGAGGTTCGACGGGGTCGGCTTCTCGGGGATCGGATCGTCGATCGGGGCCACGTCCCGCGCGACCGCCTGCGGCGCCCACAGTACGATCGCGAGCAGCGCGGCGCCCAGGGGCCTCAAGAGGTTCGGCATCCTGTCCACCACCAGGGGCTCGGGGTTCGGGTTAGGCGCTCGCCGGTCGGGCGAGCGGTTTCAGCCAGGGGCGTCAGCGGGCCGTGCTCGCGGCGGGCGGTCACGGCCGTTCGGGGTGCCGCTGACGGTCAGCCCGCGCATCCTGCCGACGTTGTCGAACGAGCCGAACCCCACGCGGCCCGAGCCGAACGTGCGGTCCGTGGCCGTCATGAGCGGAGTCGGGGAGCCGTCCACGTACACCTCGATGCGGCCGGTGTCGGCGCAGTGGCGCACGCGGACCCGGTGCCACTTCGCGTCTGTCACCGCTGGGGGCGCGCCCACCCGCCCGTTCCACTGGTCGTCGATACGGAGCCGGTCGGCGTTGTCCACCACGAAGATCCCGTTGTGCGGGTAGATCGTGTTGTCCTGGGACAGGTGGACGTAGTAGAACTCGGTGTCCGACCGGTAGCCGAACACCACGATCACGTCACGGTCGCTGACGCTGGTCGGGGTGTCGAGGCGCACCTCGGCGTCGATCTGGGCCGAGCCGAACACCGGGCCCGTCCTCAGCACCGCGTACTCGAACGGCCTGCGCGGCCCCGGCCTGGCCACCCCCTGCTCGGCGAGGATCACCTGGTGGCCGGGGAAACGCCACTTGGCCGGTGTCACGGGGGCCCAGTTCCGGGCGGCTTCCACCCTGCCGACCACCACCGGCCCCGGCCCGCACACCCCCCGCTCCTCCGGCCCCGGCCCGCTTGGGGATCCCCTTCCCCCGGCGCCCTCCCGCCCGTCCCCGCTCCCCCACACTCCCGTGTCGCCGTGCGCGTCCGGGATGCCGTGCCCGTCCGGCCTGCTCCGTGCGTCCGGGATGCCGTGCGTGTCCGGCCTGCCTTGCGCGTCCGTCCTGTCCTGCGCGTCCGTCCTGTCCTGCGCGTCCGTCCTGTCCTGCGCGTCCGTCCTGCCCTGCGCGTCCGTCCTGCCTTGCGCGTCCGTCCTGCCTTGCGTGTCCGGGGTGGTCCGCGGGTGCGGGGTGTGCTGTGCGGGCGGGCCCGGCTGTCCGTCGTGGGCCGATGGGGTGTCCTGGCCGGTCCAGGTGGCGGGGACGGGGCCGGTGGCCTGGGCGGGAGCCGGTATGGCCAGCGCCAGGACGGCCGCGACGGTGAGGGTGCGGAGGGCTGTCATCCGGGGTCCTTCCGGCCGGCGCGTGGTCGTAAGCGCTTCCGAAAGCGCTTTCGTGGCCTCCGGCGCATCGTAACCCGGGAGATCGTCCTGTCAATACCCGCCACTCCCTGAAAGGCGGGGTGTCAGGGCGCGGGGGCGGTGGAGGCGCGGATGACGAGCTCGTGCGGGGTGCGGCGGCGGCGCGGGCGGGAGGCCGGGGGCTTGAGCACCAGCTCCAGCGCCTGCCGCCCCATGCCCACCATGGGCAGCCGGACCGTGGTGAGCGCCGGATAGACGTCGCCAGCCACCGGGATGTCGTCGAACCCCGCCACCGAGATCTCCTCCGGTACGCGCCGGCCGCTGTTGAGCAGCCACGACAGCGCCCCCACCGCCATCGGGTCGTTCAAGGCCACCACCGCCGTCAGCTCGGGGTGGGCGCGCACCAGCCGGGCGGTGGCCGCCGCGCCGCCCTCGCGGGTGAAGTCGCCGTGCACCACCGGGATCGAGCGCCAGTCGAGCCCCGCAGCGTCCACGGCCAGGCGCAGGCCGGCGAGCCGGTCCTCGACGGTGGTGAGGTTGGCCGGGCCGCCGAGGACGCCGACGCGGCGGTGGCCGAGGTCGAGCAGGTGCCGCATCAGGGTGGCGCCGCCGTTCACGTTGTCGGGCAGGACCGCGTCGACCGGCAGGTGGTGGCGGCCGATCACGGCGACCCGGCCTCCCGCGGCGGTGAAGGAGCGCACCTCGGCGGCGATGTCGGTCTCGGTGCTCGCGTCGACGTAGCCGGATCCGGCCAGCACGATCGAGGTGACCCGGTGCGCCCGCAGCGCGCGGATCCTGGCCAGCTCGGCGCGCGGGTCGCGCTCGGTCTGGCTGATCAGCGCCAGGTAGCCGCGGCTCTCGGTCTCGCGCAGCACGCCCCGGGCGATCTCGCCGAAGTAGGGGTCGCCGACGTCGTGCACGATCAGCCCGACCATGGACGCCTGCCCGCCGGCCAGCGCTCTGGCGTGGCTGTTGGGCACGTAACCGACCTGGGAGGCGACCGCCTGGACGTGCGCGGCGAGCGAGGCGCTCACGCCGGTGCTGCCGGTCATGGCCCGCGAGGCGGTCGCGAGCGACACCCCGGCGGCCCGTGCCACGTCGATGAGGCGGGGCGGGGAAGGTCGGTCAGTCATGCGCGCGCACCCCTTGTCCGCCGCTGGATCACGTGCAATCGTAACCGAAAGCGCTTGCGAAAGCGCTTACGCGCTGCCTCTCGACGGAGGTCCTCTCGATGGCATTGGTTCTCAAGGGCCTGGCGATCCTCACGATATGCAGCTTAGGACTGGCTGCGTGCGCGAAGACGGACGAGCCGGGCGCGACGCAGCAGCAGGCGGGGCAGCCGCCCGGGCCGGTGAGGATCGGCATCTCGCTCCCGCTGACAGGCGACTTCGCCGAACCGGGCAAGGGCATCCAGGAGGGTTACCAGGTCTGGGCCGACCGGGTCAACGCCAAGGGCGGGCTGCTCGGCCGCAAGGTCGAGCTGATCTTCCGGGACGACGCCTCCGACCCGAACCGGGTCAGCTCCGACTACGAGTCGCTGATCACCCAGGACAAGGTCAACCTGGTCTTCGGCCCGTTCTCCTCACGCCTGGTCATCCCGGCGGCCAAGGTCGCCGAATCGTACGGCATGCTGTTCGTGGAGCCGGCCGGAGCCGCCAAGGAGGTCTTCGAGCAGGGCTTCACCCGGCTGTTCTACGCGGCGCCCGCCATCGCCAGCGACCACTACAACTACCTGGCCGACCACATCGCCAGGCTCCCCGCCGGCCAGCGGCCGAAGACGGCGGCGTACGCCAGCCTGGACGACCCGTTCGCGCAGGGCACCGCCTACGGGCTCAGGGACAGGCTCGCCGCCGCCGGCGTCAGGACAGTGGTGGACGAGGTGTACCCGCCGGAGACGACGGACTTCGCACCCATCGCGGCGAAGATCGCCGCGGCCAAGCCGGACATCGTCGTGGGCGGCACCCAGTTCGAGGACTCCGTCGGCCTCGTCCGCGCGCTGCAGGAGCTCAAGGTGCAGCCCAAGCTGGCCGCCTTCTCCACCGGCCCGACGCTCGCGGAGTTCCCCGCCGCCGTCAAGGGCGCGGCCGAGCACATCGTCTCGCCTGTCGGCTGGTCGGCCCGTTCCGGCTTCCCCGGCAACGACGAGATGGTGCGGCGCTACAGGGAGATGTTCCGCGGCGAGGCCAACGAGGACGCGGCCAACGGCTACACGGTCGGCCAGATCGTCGAGGCGGCCGTGAACGCCGTCAAGTGCGCCGAGCCCACCAAGGAGTGCCAGGACGAACTCGCCCGGCACATCAGGCAGGGCACGTTCGACACGGTCGTGGGCCCGCTCTCCTTCGACGACAAGGGCAGGCCCGAGCAGGCGCACATGATCCAGCAGTACGTCGACGGCAAGGTGGAGATCGTGCTGCCCGAAGGCTCGAAGGCGCAGACCGCCAAGCTCGTCTACCCCAAGAAGGAATGGTGAGCCTCCTCCTGCAGGGGCTGGCCCTGGGGGTGCTGACGGGCGGGCTGTACGCGCTGCTCGCCTCCGGCCTGTCGCTGTACTTCGGGGTGATGCGGGTGGTCATGGTGGCGCACCCGGCGTTCCTGTTCCTGGCCGCCTACCTCGCCTACACGATGCACACCGCCTTCGCCGCCGACCCGTTCCTGACGCTGCCGGTGACCGTTCCCGTCTTCTTCGCGCTGGGCGTGGCGGTCCAGCGGCTGCTGCTCGCCCGGCTCGCCCCCGACAACCTCGCGATGATGTCGGTGCTGCTGACGTTCGGCATCGCGCTCACCATCGAGGGGCTGCTGGGCACGGTCTACACCGGCTCCTACAAGTCGATCAGCATGGACTACGCCACCCGGTCGCTCACCGTCGGCGGGGTGCACCTGCCGTACGACAAGATCATCGCCTTCTTGGTGGCGGCGATCACGCTCGCCGCGCTGTTCGCGGTGCTGATCAGGAGCCGGTTCGGCCAGGCGCTGCGCGCGACCATCCAGCACCGGGAGGCCGCCAGGCTGGTCGGCATCCACACCGAGCGGGTCGCCGGCTACGGGTTCGGCGTGGGCCTGGCGACCGCGGCCGTCGGCGGCACCGTGCTGGCGCTGATCACGCCGTTCCTGCCCGCCTCGCACTGGGCGTGGATCGGCAAGCTGATGGCGATCATCGTGGTGGGCGGGCTGGGCAGCGTGGCCGGCGCGGCGCTGGCCGCCGTCGTCCTGGGCGTGGTCGAGGGGCTCGTGCTGGTCACGATCGACGCGACCTGGGCGACCATGATGTTCTACGTCTTCCTCTTCCTGACCCTGCTCGTACGTCCCCAGGGGTTCTTCGGAGGCCGGCTTGCGCATCGCTTCTAGAGGGCTCCTGGTGCTGGCCGCCGTCCTGGCGGCCGGCTACCCGTGGATGGTGCCGAACTACTACCTCGTGTACGCCGGGGCGCTCACCGTGATGTACGCGGCCATGGCCACCTCCTGGAACATCCTGGGCGGCTTCACCGGTTACGTCTCCATCGGCCACTCGGCGTTCTTCGGGCTCGGCGCGTACGGCACCGGCCTGATGGTCACCAGGTGGGACCTTCCCTGGACCGCCGCCCTCCCGGCCTCGGCGCTGCTGGTCACGGCCTTCGCCGTGCTGGTCGGGATCGCGGCCGTCCGCGTGAGGGGCGCGTCGTTCGTGATCGTGTCGATCGCGCTGGTGTCGATGACCAACCTCGTCGTGCAGGGCTGGCGCTCGCTCACCGGCGGCTCCACCGGCCTGCAGGTGCCCTCGCCCTTCCCCGGCCTGCACCGCGGGCAGGGGCACATCGTGTTCTTCTACCTCTTCCTCGCGCTGCTCGCCCTGGCGCTGCTGTCCTGGTGGTTCATCGGCCGGTCCCGGTTCGGGGCGGGGCTGCGGGCGATCAGGGAGGACGAGGACAAGGCCGAGTCGCTGGGCGTGCCCACGGCCGCGCTGAAGGTGGCCGCCTTCGCCCTGTCGGCGCTGTTCGTCGCGCTCGCGGGCGGCCTGTACGCGCTCTGGTTCGGCAGCCTCGACCCGATCTTCGTCTTCTCCATCCTGACCTCCTCCTACATGGTGCTGATGAGCCTGCTCGGCGGCGTCCGCCACCTGTTCGGGCCGCTGCTCGGCGCGCTCATCATCGCGCCCGCCGGCGAGTACTTCCTGATCGCGCTGGGCGAGACGCAGATCCACCTGACCGCGACCGGGGTGCTACTCGTGCTGGTCGTGCTGTTCATGCCGGAGGGCATCATCGCCAGGCTCGCCGGGAGGCGCGCCGGAGCGCCGTCCATCCCGGAGGAGAGCGCCGGACAGCGGCTGCAGGGGGTGGCGCGATGACCTCGCTGCGCACCGAAGGGCTGACGAAGGCGTTCGGCGGCGTCCTGGCGGTCGACGGGGCCACCGTGGAGATCCGCGACGGCGGGATCAACGGCCTGATCGGGCCGAACGGCTCGGGCAAGACCACGTTCTTCAACCTGATCACCGGCATGATCAGGCCCGACTCGGGCCGCGTGTCCTACCGCGGCCGCGACATCACCCGGCACTCCCCGCACCGCGTCGCGCAGGCGGGCATCGGCCGCACCTTCCAGCTCTGCCGGATCTTCCCCCGCCTGTCGGTGCTGGAGAACATGCTGGTCGCCGTCCGCCGCACCCGCCTGCGCGAGCTGCTGGCCGGCCTGCACGACAGGGGCGAGGTCGAACGGGCCCGCCACTGGCTGCGCCGCATGGGCATCGACCACCTGGAGCGGGCCGAGGCCCGTGACCTGTCGTACGGGCAGCAGAAGCTGCTGGAACTGGCCGCCGTCCTCATGGCCGAACCCGAGCTCGTGCTCCTCGACGAGCCGGCGGGCGGCGTCAACCCCGCGCTGATCGACCGGCTCGTCACGCTCGTCCGCGACCTGAACGCCGAAGGGCACACGTTCCTGGTCGTCGAGCACAACATGGACATGGTGATGGGCATGTGCGACCACGTGATCGTCTTCGACCGCGGCGCGCCCATCGCGGAGGGGCCGCCGTCGATCGTGCGGAGCGACCCGCGCGTGCTGGAGGCGTATCTCGGTGTCTGAGGCGGTGCTGTCCCTGGAGGACGTCGAGGCCGGGTACGGCAGGGCGGCGCCCGTGCTGCGCGGCCTGTCAGTGACCGTGGGCGCGGGGCAGGTGGTCTGCCTCGTCGGCCCCAACGGCGCGGGCAAGTCCACCGCGCTCAAGGTCGCCAGCGGCCTGCTCGCCCCCCGCTCCGGCAGGGTCGTGCTGGCCGGGCGGGACGTGGCGGGCCTGTCGCCGCAGCGGCTGCTCGGTCTCGGCCTCGCCCACGTGCCGCAGGGCCACAGCGTGTTCCGCGAGATGACGGTGGCGGAGAACGTGCGCCTCGGCGGGTACACCGTGCGCGATCCGGCGAGGCTGGCGGAGCGGGTGGAGGCGGTCAAGGAGCTGTTCCCCGTGGTCGCCGAACGGTGGGGGAGCATGGCCGGGCTGCTGTCCGGCGGGCAGCAGAAGCAGGTCGAGTTCGCCCGCGCCCTCATGCTGGAGCCCAAGGTGGTGCTGCTCGACGAGCCGTCGATGGGGCTCGACCCGCGCGCCACGCGGGTCGTCTTCGACCAGATCGACCTGATGCGCCGCACCGGCGTCGCCGTGCTCCTGGTGGAGCAGAACGCGCGGCGGGCGCTGGAGACGGCCGACGTCGGCTGCGTCCTCGACCTCGGCCGCGTGCACATCTCCGGGCCCGCCCGCGACCTGGCCGCCGACCCCCGGCTCGGCCGCCTCTACCTCGGCGGCGCCGCCACCTGAATCGCGCCGCCACCCGAACGCGGGCCGGTCGGGGTGTGCCCGCGGCCTGGACGCGGGACACATCAAGGGGAGGCGGTTCCGCCGGGGAGCCGTTCCACGCGCCGGAGCAGGAGGACGCATGCGCATCGCGATCAGCGGGCACCGCGATCTGAGCAGGGAGACCGCGGGCCTGGTCCGCTCGGCGATCCGCGAGATCCTCCAGCCCTTCACCGCGGACCTGGTGGGGGTGTCGTGCCTGGCTCCCGGCGCGGACCAGATCTTCGCCGACGTGGTGGTGGAGCTGGGCGGCCGGTTGGAGGTGGTGGTGCCCGCGCGCCAGTACGGGCGGCGGCTGCCCGCCGCCCACAGGTCCGCCTACGCCCGCCGGCTGAGGCACGCCGCGAGCGTGCGGAGCCTGCCCTTCGAGCTGCCCTCGCCGCGGGCGTACGCGTCGGCCAACGGGCTGCTGCTGGAGGGGGCCGACCTGCTGCTGGCGGTGTGGGACGGCCGGCCGCCCAGGGGAGCGGGCGGCACCGCCGAGGCGGTGCGCGACGCCAGGGCCAGGGGCATGGAGGTGCGGGTGATCTGGCCGGAGGGTGCCCTGCGCGTGCCTTGACACGGCGAACGTGCCGGGTTCCTCTCGGAATCGTGGACGAAGAAGCGCACTATCCAGGGCTGTTTCGCCTCGCGGATCGCAGCGCGATGATCGGTCAACGCCGGTTCTTCGTCACGACCGTGCTGCGGCTGGGATCACTGGCGACCGCCGCCGTCTTCGGCACCTTCAGCATCGAGAGCGGCAAGGTGGACATCGCGGCACTGATCACCGGCTCGGCCCTGGCGGCCGCGCTCGTGGTGGAGGTCTACCTGCTCACCGCCCGGCCCGACAGGCACTGGTTCGAGGCCAGGGCGGCCGCGGAGTCGGCCAAGACGCTGGCCTGGCGCTATGCCGTCGGCGGTCAGCCGTTCGACCTGAACGGCGGGCCGGACGACCCGGACCGGCTGCTGCTGGGACGGATGCTGCAGATCGTCCGGCAGATGCGCGGCTTCGCGCCCGTGCCGTTCGAGGAGGAGAGCCACGCCGTGACGGCGGAGATGCGGCGGATCCGGGGGCTCCCCCTGGCCGAGCGGCAGGAGCTCTACCGCCGCGGGCGGATCCAGGACCAGCGGCTGTGGTATCGGAGCAGGGCGCTGACGAACGAGCACCGGGCGATCGGCTGGTCCGTCGCGCTGGCCTCGATCGAGGCGATCGGGTTGATCGCGGCCGTGCTCGGCGCGGCGCGGGTGATCGACCTGGACGTTCCGGGCATCGTGGGCGCGCTGGCCGCGGCGGGGATCGCGTGGACGCAGACCAGGCAGTATCGCCAGCTAGCGCAGTCGTACGCGCTGGCCGCCTTCGAACTCGGCACGGTCGCCAACGAGGACCACTGGCCGGTGTCGGAGCCGGAATGGGCGCATTTCGTGGACGAGGCCGAGGAGACCATTTCCCGGGAGCACATGCTCTGGGCCGCGTCTCACAGTTTGGTATCGGATCTTTGACTTGGTGTCGGGGGCTGCTTTTCGGACGGTTAAAATACATTGACCAGGACAAACGGTCAAGGGTACGTGCCTGCAAAAGGCCGGCCACTAGACTCCCTGAGGGGCACTACCTCAATATGACTCCTCGAAGGTTGAGACCATGACGACAACCGACCGCTCACAAGGCGGCCTCATCTCGGATCTGGCGGACTTCGCTGATCTGCCGCTTTCCGAGATGGAGTCCGTCGGGGAGGCGGAGCTGGCTCTCGTGCTGAGCCGCATCATGCCCGAAGCCGGGAAGGGTCGTCGAGTGCCTGTGGCCGCTTTCAGCTCGTCCATCTAATATCGGACACCACGGCCATGCGTGACATAACCGCTCCTTTTTCACAATTTATCGTAAAAGTGCACAGTAGGTGTGATCTCGCCTGTGATTACTGCTATGTGTACACCAAGGCCGATCAGTCCTGGAGATCGCGACCGCGCGTGATCTCCGACGAGACCGTCGACCGCGCCGCGGCCCGCATCGCCGCCCACGCGGCGTTGCACGGCCTGGACAGGGTCCACATCGTCCTGCACGGCGGCGAGCCCCTGCTCGCCGGTCCCGCCAGGCTCGGCAGGGTCCTGTCCTCGCTCCGGGACGCCCTGTCCGGCGTCTGCGTGCCCGACATCCGAGTCCACACCAACGGCGTCCTGCTCGACGAGCGGTTCTGCGACCTGTTCGCCGAGCACGGCGTCCGGGTCGGCGTGTCGGTCGACGGGGACCGGCGGGCCCACGACCGGCACCGCCGCCACGCCGACGGGCGCGGCAGCCACGACCAGGTCCTGGCGGCGGTGGAGCTGCTGAGGAGCAGGCCCGAGCTCTACGGCGGCATCCTCTGCACCATCGACCTCGACAACGACCCCCTGGCCGTCTACGAGGCCCTGACCGGCCTGCGGCCGCCCCGCATAGACTTCCTGCTCCCGCACGCCACCTGGGACTCGCCGCCCGAGCGCCCGCCGGGACGGCCGACGGCCTACGCCGACTGGCTGCTGGCGATCTTCCACCGCTGGGAGGCGGAGGGCAGGCCGGTCCAGATCCGTCTCTTCGAATCGATCATCCGCACCACGCTGGGCAGGTCCAGCCTCACCGAGGCGATCGGCCTGGAGCCGAGCACCCTGGTCGTCATCGAGACCGACGGCTCGTACGAGCAGGTCGACTCGCTCAAGGTGGCCTACGAGGGCGCTCCGGCGACCGGCATGGACGTCTTCAGGCACGATCTGGAGGAGGTCGCCCGGCACCCCGGAGTGGTCACCCGGCAGTCGGGGCTCGCCGGCCTGAGCGAGATCTGCCGCGACTGCGCCGTGGTCGACAGCTGCGGAGGGGGGCTCTACCCGCACCGCCACCGCGCCGGCTCGGGGTTCGCCAACCCCAGCGTCTACTGCGACGACCTGTACGAACTCATCACCGAGGTGCGCGGGGCGACGAAGATCCACCGCCACGTCCTCCCGGAGAGCACGCTCGACGCGCTGGGCGACGGCCTGGGCGGCGCCCGCGACGTCCAGTGGCTCGCCGCCTCCCAGCGGAGCGTGCTGCTCGCCCTGATCGCCAGCCTGCGCACCCGCGCGGAGGCGCGCGCCGCGTGGGAGGTGCTGGTCGGGCTGGAGTCGAGAGCGCCGGCCGAGCTGCGGCGGGTGCTCGCGCACCCGTACGTCCGGGCCTGGGCGGTGCGCTGCGTGAAGGGGGAGAGCCCGGCCCGCTACCTCGCCAACGTCGCCGCCGCGGCGGCGCTGCGCGGCGGGGTGGACGTCGAGCTGGAGGTGCTGGCGCACGACGGCGCGGTGCACCTGCCGACGGTGGCGACCCTCGGGCCGGTCCAGGGGGAGACGGCCGTGCTGACCGCCGCGGCGGGCCGGTTGCTGCTCGACCGGCGCGACCCCGGACGGCGTCCGGCGCGCACGCTGCGGTCCGGCACGTTCGAGATCCTGCTGGAGGACTCCGATCCCTACCGCGACTGCCACCAGTGGCCAGTGGCCTCCCCGCTGACCGGCGCGGAGGCGGCCGCCTGGCAGGCGGCCTTCGACATCGCGTGGCCGCTGATAGAGCGGCGCCATCCGGCCTACGCCGAGGGCATCCGCGCCGGCCTGTCGACGCTCACCGTGCTGGTGCCGCCGCCGCCCGGACGCGACGCCAGCGCGACCGCCCGGCAGGCGTTCGGCGCCGTCGCAGCGGCC
>NZ_QNFZ01000994.1 GCF_003313395.1 Nonomuraea lactucae
CAGCTCGCCAGCCGCGCCCGCCGCCGAGTGCAGGGAGCCTCAGCGGCCGGCGAACCCGACGTCGCCCGCCACCGCCGGCTCGTCGCGGCTTTCCTGGCTGCCTCACGTGGCGGCGACTTTGACGCACTGGTCGCGCTGCTGGCCTCCGATGCCGTGCTGCGCAGCGACCCCACGGCCGCGCAGTCGGGCGCGGACGCAGCCCGCGGCGCACACGCCGTGGCCCGCAGCTTCGCCGGACGCGCAAAGGCCGCGCGACTGGCCCTCATCGACGGCGCGCCCGGACTGGTGTGGGCCCCGGCCGGACAACCCCGCGTCGTGTTCGGCTTCACCATCACCGACGGGAAGATCACCGCAATCGACATTCTCGCTGACCCCGGTCACCTCGAACGGCTCGACCTGCAGCTCCTGGACGGCTGACGGGAACGCCCGGCCCCTTGCGCACCTGACGCGGCAGGGCCGGCCGGGCAGTTTCTTCCCTGCCGGCCCTGCGCAGGTTGCTGTAGCGCTCACGCTGACCGGGCCATAAGCGAAGTCCGATGCCGGCAATGTCAGCCATCCACTGGCACGCTGGCATGATGGTGAAGATCGCCCGCGCCCCGAGGCACGGATGCGCGACATCGTTGTAAGTTCTCGTTCGAAGTGGCGAGTAATCAGGCGATCTGGCGAAGCACCCTCGCCCTGATGTGGTGCGACGCCCCGGTGAGTGCCTCGATCGTCGCGCGAGCCAGGGTAAGGGCGCTCGACGGCGCTGGCGAACGTCCTGGCCGAATACATGACCAGGTGAGATGGGCGCGGCGAGGCGCGCCGGTCCCCTCCGGCGGCGGTGGGGACCATGACTCTTCAGAGGCGCATCGAGTCGGGAGAGTACTCGCCGGGCACGCTTCTTCCCAGCGAGAACCAGCTCATCCAGGAGTTCAGCGTCTCCCGTCCCACCGTGGTCTCCACCATGCGTGTGCTGCGTGTGCTGCGTGAGCAAGGGGGGATCGAGTCCTAGCAGGGCAAGGGTCGCTTCGTGCCTGGGCGGCCGGCCATGGCCTCTGTGGAACAGAAGCGTCCCCGCCAGGCGTATCTCACTCGGCGAGAGACCGAATCGACGGGTGAGATCGTCGAGGTGGCCGCAGTGGCCGCGCCCAAGCTCCTTGCCGTTCTGTTCGATGTACGGCCCAAGAGCAAGGCGTTCGTACGGCGGCGGCTGACCACGCGTGACGGCGAGCCGACCGAGGTGGTGTCGCTCTGGCTCCCCTTGGAACTGTCCGAAGGGACCGATCTCACCAGCGGTGTGCCGTTGCGCCAGGGTTTCCGTGAGTATCTTCAGGCGCGAAAGGGTGCGCGCTTCGATCACATCGTGGAGCAGATCACTGCCCCTATGCCGTCGGCCGACGAGGTCTAGCAACTGGGAATGCCCAAGAACGTCCCGTTCTTGGGCGTCTTCGGCGCAGTCCGTGATGCCTCCGGCCGACTGCTCGCCGTCGTGGAGGTTCTCCTGCCCGCCGACCGGCACGAGCCGGAGCACGCCTACCCGATCTCGCGAGGAACGACGACCACCTGTCCGTCATCCTCGTAGATGATTCCTGCCGGGGTCCGCCGATTCGAGGCGTACGATCCACGCCATGAGCCTTCCGTCGTAGGCTGCACCTCGCACGTGATGGACAGGAGGCTGAGGTGGCCGAGACGACGCTGACCGCGACGATGGTGGCCGAGGTGATGGCCGAGCTGGCCGAGCTCGAGGACCCGAAGACACGTGAGGTGAACGAGAAACACGGTGACGATCACGGTGTGAACCTCAGCAAGCTGCGCGCGCTCGCGAAGCGGCTGAAGACGCAGCAGGAACTCGCGCGCCAGCTCTGGGCGACGGATGACACCGCGGCGAGACTGCTGGCGATCCTGATCTGCCGCCCGAAAGCGTTCGAGCGTGACGAGTTGGACATCATGTTGCGCGAGGCGCGCACACCCAAGGTGCACGACTGGCTCGTGAACTATGTGGTGAAGAAGAACCCGCACTCCGAAGAGCTGCGCCTGGCCTGGTCCGCCGATCCGGATCCAGTCGTCGCCAGTGCCGGCTGGGCGCTGACCGCCGAACGCGTATCGAAGAAGCCCGAGTGCCTCGACCTCGCAGGACTGCTCGACGTCATCGAGGCGGAGATGAAAGGCGCCCCGGATCGCCTGCAGTGGGCGATGAACCACTGCCTGGCTCAGATCGGGATCGAGCACGCCGAGCACCGCGCCCGTGCAATCGACATCGGTGAGCGCCTGGAGGTGCTCAAGGACTACCCGACTTCCCCGGGCTGCACATCTCCGTTCGCGCCCATCTGGATCACCGAGATGGTGCGCCGACAGCACGATAAGTAGGAAGGTCCGCGCTCACGCTCGTGCCGCTACTCCCTCATCACGCTTCCCCGATACGGACCGGCCGTGCAGGGCCTCACGTCGCCTACGCCTGGAGAGCACGCCGGGCCCGCCCGAGTCGATTGAAGCGACCTGGCCACTGGCGCCGTGGTGCAGACGTGTGACCAAGCGTCGACACGCTTTCTCAGGGGGTAATGCGAGGATCGCCAGGTATCCGCGCACCTATGTTGGTTGGCATACAGGGTGTCTCGTCCGACTCTGGCCATCCCGAGTGAAAGAGGGTCACGTGAACCCTTAAAGCTTTCGGATCGCCGTCCATCCCTACACGCTCGCTGGCGAGCGGCGTAGGTCAAGGTGGCTCTTCAGCTTGCGGACCAGGTAGCGGGCGTCGCGACCGACTCCGCGCAGGGTGTTGGAGGCCGGATTGCGCTGCCATTCCAGGCCGAGGAAACCAAGTCCGGGATGGGTGGTGGACAGGCCCCGATCATGGCGCGGGTAGCCGTTGTCATCGAGGGCACCGAGCCCGTCCAGGTAGGTCAGGTTCGGCCGGTATCCGGTGGCAAGCAGCACCACGTCAATGGGTTCGCGGACGCCGTGGGGCCACACGACCGCCTCGCCGTCGAAGTGGGTGAACATCGGGCGTCGTTCCAAGCGGCCGTCCCGCAGCGCCTGGCGGTAGATGCCCGCGTCCAGGACCGGGCTGGTGGGCGGGCTGCTGACCAGCCGGGCGGGGAGCCGGTCGAAGCCAGTGACGTTGAACCAGAAGTGCACGTCCTTGCCCAGCGGGCGCTGCTCGAGGAAGCGGACCGGCTCCCTGCTGGCCAGCGTCACCGTGGCGATCTTCGCGAGCTCGTAGGCGATCTGGACGGCGGAGTTGCCGGCGCCGACCACGATGACTCGCTTGCCCGCGTACGGCTGGGGGCTGGTGTAGGCAGCGGTGTGCAGAATCTGACCGGTGAAGTCGGCCTGGCCTGGTAGGAGGGGCAGGTGGGGGTTGTCGAAGGAGCCGCTGGCGGCGATCACGCCCGGCGCGGTCAGGACGGTGCCTTCGGTCAGCCGTACCGTGAAGCCCTCCTCGCTGCTCTCCACGGCGACGACGCGGGCGCCGGTACGGATCTCGGCGCCCAGGCGGGAGAGCTCGCGGGCGTAGCGGGCCAGGTAGGCCACGACCTCGTCGCGGTGCGAGTAGCGGTCTGGATCGCCGGGAAAGGCCATGCCGGGCAGCGAGCTGTAGCGGGCAGGAGAGAACAGCGTGAGGCTGTCGTAGTAGCGCGACCACGAGCCGGTGGCCTGATCTGTCGCTTCCAGCAGCAGCGGAGTCAGACCGACATCCAGCAAGTTGCGAGCAGCGGCCAGGCCGGACTGGCCGCCACCGATGACGATGATGTCCATGACGCCGAATCGTATCGTCATATCCAGAAAACACAATATGATGGAGGCGGGGTGATGCTATGACCATGGCGACGAATGCGATCGAGCTGAGCGACGAGGCTCGCGGCTTGCTCAAGGCGCTGGCCAGCGAGACCCGTCAGCAGATCATGGCTCTGTTCGTCGGCGGTATGGAGCTGACCGTCAACGAGGTCGCCGAGCGCATGTCACTGGCCCAGTCGGCCACCTCCACCCAACTGGCGACTTTGCGGGACGGCGGGGTCTTGACCTCCCGGCGGGAATGGAAGACGGTCTACTATCGCGCCGACCCGGCCCGCATCGGCAAGGCGCTGTCGGACCTGCAGATCAGCCTCAACGCCTGCTGCTCGCCGCCTCCCGAGGAGGCGCCCAGCCGCGGGTGCGAGTGAGGGGCCGAGTTGGCCGCGGTCAATCCCGGCAGGCGCATGGACACGGCCCCTCCGCCTGCACCTCCCGCACACCGCCGCGAACGTCCATCGCGATCATGCAGCAATCGGTGAGCAGTTCGCGCAGCCGACTGCGGGCGCGCTGGACGCGTGATTTCATTCCGGACACCGAGATGCCTGCCCGGCGAGCGGCTTCGACCTGGGTCAGCCCCTCGTAGTCCACCAGCGTGATGGCTTGACGGTCACGCTCAGGCAATCGCCGCAGCAAGGGCGCCAGGCACCCGGTCAGCGCGGACATGGGAGGATGATCGTCCACCTGTGAGTCCTCGGGTTGCCAGGCACGTTCCGCGACCAGGCGAACGTGCAGGTTCCCAGCGCGGGCCAGCGCGCGCCGATGGTCGACGACGGCATTGCGCGTCATCTGATAGATCCAGGCCTCCAGCCTCTGCTCATCACGCAGCCCACCGATCCCTTTGCCGATCTTGATGAACACCTCCTGGACGATGTCCTCGGCGTCCTGTGGGGTGTCCACGCGGGAGGCGACGAAGGCGAGCAGCCGTTCGCGCATGGCATGCCATGCCTCGACCAGGTCATCAGTCCGTGTCGGCACCGGGCCGAACTCCTTTCGCGCAAAGCCGGAGGGGCCGAAGCCCCTCCGGCCGGGTTACTGGCAGCCGCAGGTGCTTGCCGTCGCGGCTTCAGCGGTTTCGGTCGCCTCGCCGGCCTGAGCAGCGTCGCAGCAGGCGGCCTTGGCCTCGGGCGGGCAACAGGTGGCCTGAGCCTCGGGTGTGCAGCAGTTCGTCATGATCGCCCCTCTCGGATGTTGGTGAACGTGTCGCAGAGGTAGACGCCGCTCATCGACGAAGGACGCAGCCACTCCTCCTCATTGTTTAGATGAGAGTCTAATTTGACAAGCTTCAAAGTCCTGTTGCAGACTCGGCCCTACTTAGACGAACTTCTATCTGAGGAGTTGCGGTGCTCGCAGGTCTGCGACGCCGCATGCCGCGTCCTCGGCGTCGTCGAGCGCGCCCGTACCCACAACCTGACGCTTCGTTGAACCTGGAGACCTCCATGAGTGCTGGTTGCTGCGGCCCCGCCGCCATCGAGATCGAGCAGACGTCCACCCAGTCCAGCCCGGCAGACCTCCCCGTCGTGGTGATCGGCGCAGGCCCGGTCGGCCTGGCCGCCGCCGCACATCTGGCCGAACGCGGCGTCGGCTTCCTCGTCCTGGAGGGCGGTCTGCAGGCCGGCGCCTCCATCGCCCAGTGGGGCCACGTGCGGGTCTTCAGCCCGTGGAAGTACGACATCGACGCCGCCGCCCGCCGCCTGCTCGAGGCCGACGGCTGGATCGCGCCCGACCCCGACTGGCTCCCCACCGGCGCCGAACTCATCACCGACTACCTCGCCCCGCTGGCCAAGCTCCTGGGCGACCGCCTGCGCACTGGCGCCAAGGTGAGTGCGATCAGCCGGCTGGGCTACGACCGCGTCCGCACCGAGGGCCGCGAGCAGGCGCCGTTCTTGATCCGCCTGGACGACGGCAGCGAGTTGCAGGCCCGCACCGTCATCGATGCCTCCGGCACCTACCTCAGCCCCAACGTGCTCGGCGCCAGTGGCCTGCCCGCCCACGGCGAGGAGACGTCCGCCGATCTGATCGACCACGCCCTGCCCGACGTCCTCGGCGCCGACCGTGACCGCTACGAGGGCCGGCGGGTCCTGGTCGTCGGCGCAGGCCACTCGGCCGCCACCACTCTACTGGCCCTCGCCCAACTGGACGATACCCCGATCACCTGGGCAATCCGTGCGGGCACCGCCAGCCGCGCCTACGGCGGCGGCGACGCCGACGCTCTGCCGGCTCGCGGCGCGCTCGGCACCCGCCTGCACGCCCTCGTCACCTCCGGCCGCGTCCAGCTCATGACCGGCTTCTTCACCCACCGCGTACACGCCACCGGCCAGGGATTGGAGGTGATCAGCCGAGACCCGTCCGGCGTCGAGCAGTCGGTCACCGTGGACCGGATCGTCAGCGCGACCGGCTACCGCCCCGACCACTCCATCGCGTCCGAACTGCGGCTGGACCTGGACCCGATCCTCGGCTCCACCCGCGAGCTCGCACCGCTCATCGACCCCAACGAACACTCCTGCGGCACCGTCCCACCGCACGGCGTCGACGAGCTGGCCCACCCCGAGCCCGGCTACTACGCCATCGGCGTCAAGAGCTACGGCCGCGCCCCGACCTTCCTCATGGCAACCGGCTACGAGCAGGCCCGCTCCGTCGTCGCCGCGGTGGCCGGCGACTGGGAGGCCGCCCGGGACGTCCAGTTGGAACTGCCCGAGACCGGCGTGTGCTCCTCCTCCCTGGCCGAAGCCCAGGAGCAGCGCGTCGGCCTGGCCACCGGCATCAGCGGCGGCCTGCTGTCCACCCCGCTACCGTTCGCCACCGTCTCCGCCTCCAGCGGCGGAAGCTGCTGCGGCTGACCTGCGAGAGGTGGAACGTGTCCGAGGGATACCCCACGGCGGCGAAGAAGGAAGCCCTGCGCATCGTCTGCGACACCGAGCCGATCCCCATCGACAGGCTGGCGGACGAACTCCTCGCCACCCGTCGCCCCAGCTCCAACCCCGGCTACCCCCGGGCCATCACCCGCATGGCCGGAACCCTGGCCTGGCGGCTCCACGCCCAAGGCTTCATAGCCGAGGCCGCCGGCCGCTCGGAGTCGACGGCAGACGGTCGCGACCTGATCGCCAGCGCAGGCAGGGACAAGTGAGCTCAACAGCAGATGCCGCCGCTCCCACCATCGGAAGCGGCGGCGGGTCCCGTTTCACCCATGGTCGGCGCATCCTTACCGCCCTGGCCATCACCCAGACCGTCGGCTACGGCGTCCTCTACTACGCCTTCTCCGTCCTCCTCATCCCCCTTCAGCGTGACCTGGCCGTCGGCAGTACTCAGGTGGCCGCAGCCCTCACCCTGGCCGTGCTGACCACCGCGCTGTGCGCGCCCCTGGTCGGCCGCTGGCTCGACGCTCACGGCGGCCGTACCCTCATGACGGCGGGCTCGGTGCTCGGCACGCTGGCCGTGCTCGCCTGGTCGCGCGTGGAGACGCTGCCCCAGCTGTACGGCGTCTTCCTCGCCATCGGCATCGCCTCGGCCATGGTGCTGTACGAGCCGGCCTTCGCCGTCATCGTCAGCTGGTTCGACGGTCACGGCAGGGCCAATGCGCTCCTCGCGCTCACCATCGTCGCCGGGTTCGCCTCCTCCATCTTCCTGCCGCTCACTGGCCTGCTGGTCGAGCAGTACGGCTGGCGTCGAACGCTGGTCATCCTGGCCATCGGCTACGGGCTGCCGGCGATCCCGCTCCATGCCCTGGTCCTGCGCCGCCCCGCCGGCCATGCCTCCACCACCAAGGCCGCCACCCATACCGATGTGGTCAAGGCCGCCGTCCGCGCACGGCCGTTCTGGCTGCTGGCGACCGCATTCACCGCACACGGTGGCGCGGCGGCCACCGTCGCCGTGCTGCTGGTCACCTACCTCGTCCACCTCGGCCACACGCCGGTCTTCGCCGCCACCGTCGCGGGGCTGCTCGGCGTGCTGTCGGTGACCGGCCGCCTGGTCACCACGGGGCTGCGCCGCCGCTGGCCTGCCGCGTCCGTGGCGGCCGCCATCTTCGCCCTCCAAGGCGCGGGCGCGTTGCTACTGCCCCTGATCGGCGCCACGGCATCGGGGGCGATCGCGTGCGTGCTGCTGTTCGGGATCGGCTTCGGCGTCGGCACCATCACCCTGCCCCACCTGCTCGTCGAGCAGTACGGCACCGCCATCTATGCCAGCCTGTCTGGACGCATCGCCATGTTCTCCGTCGCCGACAAGGCATTGGCCCCACTCGGGGCTGTGGCTGTGGCTCAAGCCGCCGGATACTCCTGGGTGATGGCAGCCGTCGCCGCAGCATGCATGGTCGCCGCGTTCGCGCTGGCCGTCTACCGACGTCTATCATTTAGACAACTGTCAAAACAGGAGGAGTCGTCGTGACCGCCATCGCAGGAACGTGCTGCTCCCCCATCGCACGCGAACCGCTGTCGGAGACCGACGCCGCCGAGTTGGCCGCGCTCCTGAAGGCTGTCGCCGACCCGGTACGGCTGCGCCTGCTGTCCATGATCGGCTCGCACCCAGGCGGCGAGGCCTGCGTCTGCGACCTGACCGATGCCTTCGAGCTGACCGCACCCACCATCTCTCACCACCTGAAAGTCCTGCGTACGGCCGGGCTGATCGGTAGCGAGCGCCGTGGCACCTGGGTCTACTACTGGATCATCCCGCAGCAGGTGGCCCGGCTCGGTGAGCTGTTCACCCCGTTGGCCGAACCCGCCGTCACCGGATGAGGCGCGCGGTCGACGTCCTGGTCATCGGTGGAGGCCATTGCCGGGCTGGCGGCGGGCTACTACCTGCGCCGCGCACGAACCGACTTCGTCATCCTCGACGCCGCGGAGCAACCGGGCGGAGCCTGGCAGCACGCATGGGACTCCCTGAGGTTGTTCTCGCCCGCTCCCTACCGCTCACTGCCCGGCAGGATGATGCCGCAGCCGGCCGGAGGCGGCTGCCCGAGAGCTGCCCATGCTGTCGCCTATCGGCCTCCGAGGAGGATGAGTGCAGAAACTAGCGGTAGGCCCTCGAGGAGGATCGGATCGGATTTCGACGCTACGGCTTGAGGGCTTGCATCCGGTACCTAGGTACAGGTTTACCGTCGAGGTATGACACAGAACATCCCCCTTGACCAGGAATGGGTGCCTTCGGCGTGCACGCTTCCCACCGCCGAGCAGCCGCTGCGGGTGGCCGAGTTCGACGCCCTGTTCGCCGACGTGGTGCAGGCGGTGGCGCGGCCGGATCGCACGCGGCTGCGGCTGGAGCTCGTCTTCAGCCCCGACAATGCCGCGCGGGCCGCTGAGCTGACGGGGCGGGAGAACGGCTGCTGCTCGTTCTTCACCTTCACCCTCACCATCGCCGATGGCAGCCTGGCGCTGGAGGTGGCGGTGCCGCTGGAGCAGGTCAGGGTGCTGGATGCGCTGCAGTCGCGCGCCGGTGCGGCCTCGGGGTGAAGCGGCCGCGCTAGACCCCTGGAGAGGAATGTGATGGACCGCGTCACGCGTGAGGACCTGCTCGCACTGCTGGAGCGTGGGGCCGTGCGGCTGGTGGAGGCGCTGCCGGACGACGCCTTCGCCGCCGAGCACATCCCCGGCGCGCGCAACGTGCCCGGGCAGCTGTCGGCCGAGGCCCTGCCGGCCTTCGAGGGCAGCCGCGTGGCCGTCGCGGTCGGGCGGCCGACGTGAAGCAGGACATCGATGGACCGTACTTGCGCAGCGGGCAGGTGGCCGAGCGGGCCGGGGTCAATCTGCAGACGTTGCGCTACTACGAGCGCCGCGGGCTGATCGCCGAACCGCGGCGCAGTCCCGGCGGGCACCGCGCCTACCCCCCCGAGACCGTCACTCTGCTCACGGTGATCAAAGCCGCCCAGCGGCTCGGCTTCACCCTCGAGGAGGTGGCCGAGCTGATCGACACCGGCCGGCGCGGTCACCCCACCCCGGACTTGCGCGCCCGCGCCCAGGCCAAGATCGCCGAGGTGGACGCGCGGATCGCCGACCTGACCACCATCCGCACCGCGCTGACCCAGGTGGTCGCCGCCGGCTGCGACAGCCTGACCCACTGCACCTGCCCTGACTGCCCGCTTCCGTTCACCGACCTGGCCGCAGGCCGCACCCCCGAGGAGAGCTGACCACGTGAGCAGCCACCACGACTACAGTGCAACCACCCGGCCCCCCGTCACGGTGCCCCTCATTGAATCTGACGGCGCGCCAGACGAGCGCACGCCGGACGATGGCGGGCCGCCGCGGCGTAGCAAGGTCATCGCCTTGGCGGTGCTGGCGTGCGCGGTCTGCTGCGCCCTGCCGCTGCTGATCGGGGCTGGGTTGCTCACCGGCGCTGGTGCCGCACTGGCCGAACAGACCCTGCTCGCCATCGCCGGCGTGCTGATCGCCGCCGCCGCGGGCATGTGGTGGCTGCACCGCCGGCGCACCGCCCGGTTGGCGGCCGCCGGGGGACGTTGCGGCTGCGGCGGGAGCGGATGCGGATGCTGACCACCCGCCACACACTGGAGCAACCGCGGCGGTGACCAGACGGCCCTGCCACCGGGATGCGCTGTACTACCAGCCATGACGATCCTCCGTTCCCTGTTCTTGTTCGCCCTGGCCGCGCTCGCCGAGATCGGCGGAGCGTGGCTGGTCTGGCAGGGCGTACGCGAGCAGCGCGGCCTGGCCTGGATCGGTGCCGGTGTCATCGCGCTGGGCCTGTACGGGTTCGTGGCCACGCTGCAGCCGGATGCGAACTTCGGCCGCGTCCTGGCCGCCTACGGCGGCGTCTTCGTCGCAGGCTCGCTGGCGTGGGGCATGGCCGTCGACGGGTTCCGGCCCGATCGCTGGGATGTCATCGGCGCGCTGATCTGCCTGGCCGGCGTCCTGATGATCATGTACGCGCCGCGCGGGTGAGCCGAAGGCTGGCCTTCAGAAATGAATGGTAGGCCCACGGGGAGGATCGGACAGGTTTCGGTGGTTGCCCGACCTGGTGATCATGCCCCGCGCTAGACCAGGCCGACGCTCTGCCGGCCGTCATTGCCAGAACCCGCGAGCCCGAGTGAGCTGCGGCGCTTACGAGACGCCGATGGACAGGCTGGCGATGGCGCGCAGCGGTGGCGTGGACGGCGTCGTCGTCGGCCACCAGTTCGGTAAGCCGGTCGATCTCCTGCTCGGCCGTGGCGAACAGGGCGACGAACGGGAAGGCGCGCCGCAGTCCTCGGGCGGTGGCGGTGAGCACGTGGTGGCGGCCGTGCAGGTGGGCCCGTTCGTGGGCGAGCACCGCTGCCAGCCGCCGCTCGTCCAGGGCGGCCAGCGTCGAGGTGCTCAGCACGATCGGGCCGCCGCGCAGGCAATAGGCGATGGCCGCGCCGTGGTCGACCACCAGCACGCCGAGCCGCTCGTCGCGGCGGGCCACCATGCGCAGCACGGCCAGGTGCCGGCGCCGCTCGCGCCAGGTGCGGATCAGTTCCGCGCCGAGGCTGTAGGTCAGCCGCGCCGTGATCGCGGCAGAGGCCAGCAGGGCGGCCGTGATGGCCAGCCCACCCTGCGGGGTGGCGTAGGAGTCGCGCAGCATCATCACGCACGCGTTCAGCGCACGGGCCAGATCGGCGCCCCAAGCGCTGGCGGGCACCGCCACTGACAGTCCGGCCAGCACCACCGCGGCGACCACCGCGATGCTGAGCGACTGCCAGGCCATGATGCCCTGCCGCGGCGCCCGATGCACCCACGAGGCCCGCTGCAGCGCCGCAGGTGCTACCGCGGCCAGCACGAGCGCGTAGGCCGTCAGCAGCACCGCGGCGGTCATGGCTCCGGCTCGCCGGACTTGGCGGCCGCCAGCGCGGCTCGCAGCTCGTCGATCTCGGCCTGGTCCATCCGCTCGACGAAGCGTGCCAGCGCGGCGGCCCGGTCGGGGCTGGCCTGCAGGGCGCTGGCCATCAGGCCAGCTGTGTAGTCTTCCCGGCTGGCCTTGGCCCAGTAGCGGTAGCCGCGCCCCTGAAGCTCGCGCTCCACCCAGTCCTTGCGGTACAGGATGTCCATCACCGTCTGCACGGTGGTGAAGGCCGGTTCCCGGTCCGGGCGCAGCCGGGCCAGGACCTCGCGCACCGGCAACGGCCCGTCGGCGCCCCACATCACGTCCATGATCGCGGCCTCCAGCTCACCGAATCTGCGCACCGCGCCTCTCCTTCACGATTCCAGGTCCACCTTGCGCTGCAGGAACTCCTCACGCTCGATCTCGCCGGCCACGTACCGGCGGCGCAACTCCTCCTGCGCGGCGTCGACCGGCAACTGCTGGTTGCCCTTGGCGGTGGTGGTCAAGGAACGCACCACCCACACTGTCGCGGCCGCTACCAGCGCGAGCACGGCCAACGTGCCCACGACCCACAAGAGCGTGGCGGCACCCATCGCGCCCATATCGCACATCATGGCCACCCCCGGGAGCTCGTGTAACCCTTCCACCTAAGCTCCATAGGCCAATCTAATCCGAAAATCGGAGAGCAAGCATGCAGACGGCAGCCAACCCCGGCGGACGACGGTGCGTCGGGGTGGGTGATC
>NZ_QNFZ01000995.1 GCF_003313395.1 Nonomuraea lactucae
CGGCGCCGGCGCCGCCCTCGCCGCCACGATCATCCCCGCCACCGCCACGCGCGCCCGGGCCGACGGCGCCCGCCACGGCGGCGGGACCTCCGTCACGTCCGGCACCGACTTCGCCGTCGCACCCTCACCGGACGGCCGCATGCTCGCCCTCGACATGCTCGGCGTCCTATGGGTCTGCTCCGCCTCCGGCGGCACCGCCCGCCGGCTCACCAGCGACCTGTACGACATCGCCCAGCCGGACTGGGCCCCGGACGGGGCCACCATCGTGTTCCAGTCGTACCGCGACGGCGTCTTCAACCTGTGGACGATCCGGCCCGACGGGTCCGCCATCACGCAACTGACCACCGGCCCGTTCGACCATCGCGAGCCCCGGTACAGCCCCGACGGGCGGGCGATCGCCTACTCCTCTGATGCCGGCGGCAGCTACGGCATCCACCTGCTCGACGTCGCCACCGGCAAGACCCGCGTCCTGGCCGACACGCCGGCCGAGGAGTACGAGCCCGCCTGGTCACCCGACGGGACCAAGGTCGCGTTCGTCGTCGCGGACACCAGGATCGACGTGGTGGACGTGGCCACCGGCACTCGCAGCACCGCCGTCACCGTGCCGGCGGGTCACGTCATCCACCAGCCGTCCTGGCTGCCGAACGGAACGGACATCGCCTACCATCTCTTCCACGCCGGGGCGAACTACCTGGCCAGCACCGCGGACACGCTCGTCACCGGCGAGGAGGTCTTCCCGTTCCGGGCCCGGTTCAGCGCGGACGGGCGCTACTTCTACACCTCCGCCGGCGCCATCCGGACCCGCCGCCTCGGCTCCCCCTCCGCCGGCACGGTCGGCTTCACCGCCGCGCTGACCACGACCACGCCGAAGTACGACAAGCGCGTCCGGGTGTTCGACGCGCCCGGGTCGTTCCCGGTCGTCGGCATCGGCAGCCCCACCGTGTCACCGGACGGATCCACCATCGCGTTCCGCGCCCTCAACGACATCTACACGATGCGGATCGGGGACAAGCCGATCCCGCTGTTCCGCGATCCGTGGTGGAAGGCCGACCCGGACTTCTCCCCCGACGGGCGTCGGCTGGCGTTCGTCACCGACCGCACCGGCACCCTCAACATCTGGGTCCGCGATCTGGCCACCGGCACCGACCGGCAGCTGACACATCTGACCGACTCCGCCGCCCTGTCGGTCCGGTGGTCACCGGACGGGAAGGAGATGGCCTACCTGGACCAGGACGGCGCGCTGTGGGTCCTGGATGTCGCCACCGGTGACATCCAGAAGGTCTTCGACGCCACCTTCGAACCCGGCCGGCCGACCTGGTCACCTGACGGGAAGACCATCGCCATGGCCGCCGTCGTGCCGTACTCGCGACGCTACCGTGAGGGCCTGTCCAAGATCCTCCTCGTCGACCGGGCGACAGGCGCCGCCACGTACGTCGACCCGGCCCCGCACCGATCGCTGCAGACGCGCGGCGACGACGGCCCCGTCTGGTCACCCGACGGGACCATGCTCGCCTTCGCCATGGAGTCGCTCGTCTGGGTCCTGCCGGTCGACAGGACCGGACGGCCCAGCGGCCCGGCCCGTCAGGTCACCCGAGAGCTGTCCGACGCCCCGGCCTGGGCCGGCGACTCCGCGACCCTCCTCTACCTGAACGGCGGGCGGCTGAAGACCGCCCGCGTCGACGGCGGGGCGGGCCGGTCCATCCCGGTACAGCTCTCCTGGCGCAACGCCCCAGGCGCCGACGAGGTCGTCGTCCACGCCGGCCGCATGTGGGACGGCGTCTCCGCGACCGTCGCGCGCGACGTCGACATCGTCGTGCGCGGCCAGCGCATCGCCGCGATCGAGCCGCACCGGGACGGGCGGGCCGGCACGTTGGTCGACGCCAGCGACAGGTTCGTCATGCCCGGCCTGATCGACATCCACCACCACCGCGAAATGCAGGGTTACGCCTACGGGTCCCGGCAGGGGCCGCTGTGGCTGGCCCTCGGCATCACGACGACCCGCTCACCCGGCTCGCCCGCCTACCACATGGTCGAGGAGCGCGAGGCGGTCCAGTCGGGCGCCCGGCTCGCGCCACGCTACCTGGGCACCGGCGAGGCCATCGACGGGGCGCGCATCTACTACAACTTCATGCGCCCGACGTTCTCCCACAAGCAGTTGCGGCTCGAGCTCGAACGCGCCGCCAGGCTCGACTACGACCTGATGAAGTGCTACGTACGGCTGCCCGTCGCCTGGCACAAGGAGGTCATCGACTGGGCCCACCGTCACGGCAGACCGGTCACGTCCCACTACCACTATCCGGCGATCGCGATGGGCGGCGACGGTACCGAGCACGTCGGCGCGACCAACAGGTTCGGCTACTCACGTACCGTCACCAATGTCGGCTCCGCCTACTCGGACGTCATCTCCATGTTCAACGCCTCGAAGATGGCCCGAACCCCCACCCTGTTCATCTCCCAGACCCTCTACAAGGAGGACACCTCGCTGGTCACCGACGAACGGGTCCAGCGGCTCTATCCGAACTGGCGGATGGCCAAGCTGCAGGAGTCCGTCACCTCGGCGAAGACCACCGACCAGACGGCGACCCGGGCGAACCTCGCCAACCAGGTCGCCCAGCTCGCGGCGATGGTCCGCGGCGGCGGCATCGTCACCGCCGGCACCGACGCACCGATCGATCACCTCGCGATCAGCATGCACATGAACCTGCGCGCCATGGTCAAGTACGGCCTGACCCCCCTGGAAGCGCTCACCACCGCGACCAGCACGTCCGGGGCGTACCTGGGCCAGCCGCTGGGCAGGATCGGCAAGGGCATGTACGCCGACCTGGCCATCGTCGACGGCGATCCGCTCTCCCGAATCGAGGACGCGGCGAACGTCACCGCCGTCGTGGTCGGCGGGAGACACCACACGGTCGAGCAGTTGCTCGCGCCGTACCCGTCCGCCACGGTCACCCACCAGGCCGCAGCCGGTGCCTTGGCATCCCGCGGCAAGGTCAGGCCCCGCGTCCCCGCCCACCCGAGCACCGCGGGCCTGTGGTGGAACAGTCCTGCCGAGCTGGAGAGCGCCCGCCTCTCCTGCGGCCACGAGCACTGACACTCACTGAAGGGGTTCGGTGCGGTTTCCACGCCGCACCGAACCCAACCGGCCATCGTGGGCCTTCTCGCGCACGCCGTAGTTCTGGCCCGAGTCCTGGCAGCGGCGGGGAATCAGGGCGCGGTGGTATCGTCGTCGGAAGGTACCGGCACACTGTGCCGCGCCCACACAGAAGGACAAGCTGCGACATGCCGCCGAGGTTGAGCAGCCGCTTCACGAGCTGACGTTGAGTAGCGATGGCCGTGTTCATGGCGCCGGGACCGGCGTACAACCTTCCGGCCGAAGTCACGCACTTTGTCGATCGCCGACAGGAGCTCGCCGAGGTCAGGCAGCTGCTGTCCAGCTCACGCCTGGTGACGTTGACGGGGGTCGGAGGGGTCGGCAAGACCCGGCTCGCTCTCCAGGCGGCGTCCGATTCCCGGTCGGCGTTCGAGACAGGGGTGTGGCTGGTCGAGCTGGCCGGGCTCACAGATCCCCGGCTGCTGCCGCAGGCCGTGGCGGCTGCGTTCGGGCTGACCGGCGAGTCCGTTCAGCCGCCCTTGGCCATGCTGTCGCAGCAGCTCGCGCAGGCGCGGCTGCTGCTGGTCCTCGACAACTGCGAACATCTGCGGGACGCCTGCGGTCGGCTGGTGGACACGTTGCTACGGGCCGCTCCGGGGCTGAGGATCCTGACCACCAGCCGGTCCTCGCTCGGGATGGATGAGGAACGCGTCTACGAGGTGCAGCCACTTGAGGCGCCGGAATCGGACCACCCCGACTACTCCGCCGTCAACCGCTATGGCGCCGTGATGCTGTTCGCCGACCGGGCGTCGACGGTACTGCCGGATTTCACGATCACGCCGGAGAACGCCCCCCTAGTGGGCCGGTTGTGCCGGCGGCTGGACGGCATCCCGCTGGCCGTCGAGATGGCGGCGGTGCGCCTGCGTACCCTGTCGGTAGCGCAGATCTTGGAGCGGCTCGATGACCGCTTCCGCCTGTTGACCGCCGGGAGGACCACCGCGCTCCCCCGCCAGCAGACGCTGCGGGCTCTGATCGACTGGAGCTTCGGCCTGTGCTCGCCGCGGGAGCAGGCGTTGTGGGCAAGGATGTCGGTGTTCGCCGGAGACTTCGACCTGGAGGCCGCGGAGGTGGTCTGCGCAGGCGGTGGCCTGAGCCGCCAGGACATCCCGGACCTGCTGACGGGGCTGGTGCACGAGTCGATCCTGATCCGGGACGATCACGGATCGCGGACGCGCTACCGGTTGCTCGACACGATCCGCGCGTACGGGCGGGACCGGCTGCGGGAGTCCGGAGAGGTGACGGCGGCGCGCACGCACCGCGACTACTTCCTGGCCGTCGCGGAGCGAGCGGAGTCCGAGTGGTTCGGCCCGCGCCAGCAGGCGTGGTCGGACCGCCTGCGCGACGAACACGCCAACCTGCGCGCTGCCCTTGAGTTCTGCTGCTCCGAGCCGGGCGAGGCGGAGACAGGGCTGCGCATGGCCGCGTCCCTGCGGATCCTCTGGTTCTACTGCGGCTTCGCCGGCGAGGGACGCGCCTGGCTCGAACGCCTGCTCGCGATCGACGGCACACCCTCCACCGCCCGCGCCAAGGCGTTGTGGGTCGACGGCTGGCTCGCCACCTTCCGGAACGACGTCGACACCGGAATGCGCCGGCTCGACGAGTGCCAGGTGCTGGCCGAACGGTTCGATGACCGCCGCTGCCTCGCCTATGTCGCGAACCTGCGCTCCACGAACGCGCTGTTCCAGGGCGATCCGGCGACAGCGGCCACCTTCGCCGACGAGGCGCTCGCGCGTCACCGGGCGGTCGGTGATCCCCTCGGAGTCGCACATGCCCTGTTCCGCGTCGCGGCGGTCGCGATGGTGCGCGGGGACACGTCCCGCGCGGCGGCCCTGTGCGAAGAGTGCCTCGCGATGAGCCGGGAACGGGAGGAGCGCTGGCTCCGGTCCTACGCGCTGTGGGCGTCCGGCATGGTGGCGTGGCTCCAGGGCGACTTCGGGCGTGCCACCCGGCTCGAAATGGACGCCCTCCGTCTCAAGATCGCCTTCAACGACATGTTCGGCAGCTCCATGTGCCTGGAGACGCTGGCGTGGATCGCGGCCGCGGAAGGGCAGGGAGAACGCGCGGCCACCCTGTTCGGCGCGCTGCAGATGCTATGGGGGCAGTCCGGTCTCGCGGTGTACGGCTACACGGTGTCCTATCACGACCGGTCGGTGGCCGCCGTCCGCCGGGCCCTGGGGGACCGGGCGTACGACACGGCCTTCCGCAACGGCACTGTGCTGACCCTCGAACAGGCGGTCGCCTACGCGGGGGGAGAGGAACTCGAGGTGGCGATGCGGCGGGCGTTCGACGAAGAGGCGTCGTTGACCAAGCGGGAGTGGGAGGTCGCCGAACTGGTCGCGCAGGGCATGAGCAGCAGGGAGATCGCGGCGGAACTCGTGATCTCGCCGCGCACGGCCGAACATCACGTCGAGAGGATTCTGCGCAAGCTCGGGTTCACCTCCCGATCGAGTGTCGCCGCGTGGATGGCCGAACGTCACCGTCCCGAAGCTCGCTGACAGATCGCCGGCACGGTCGCCGTGGCAGTATCGAGGCGTGGGAGACGAGCACTACACCGCCGAGAGCCGGCCCGGCGGGCGGGGACGCCTGTTCGTCCCGGTGCCGTTCGACCCGGATCGAGTCTGGGCACCCAAGCCTGTGCACCATGTGACAGGCACGCTCAACGGGATGGGCATCCGCGCTGTGATCATCGAACACGAAGGGCAACGCGGTTTTCTGCTCGGCCCCGCCTGGCTGCGGTGCGGGCTGGAGCCAGGCGCCCAGGTGAGCGTGGTGCTGGCACCTGAGGGACCACAGCGGGCGGATCTCGCCGAGGACGTGGCCGCGGCGCTGGAGGCCAACCCGGCGGCGGGCGCGTTCTTCGACTCGCTCGCCCAGTTCTACCGGCGTGCCTATCTGCGCTGGATCGATGCCACCAAACGCCGCCCCGAAGCGCGCGCGCAGCGGATCGCCGAAATGGTCAGCCTGTTGGAGGCGGGGATGAAGCAGCGCCCCAGGGCCTGAGCGGGTTCACCCAGCTCCGCCTGGCCCCGGGACCGAAAAGACAAGCTTGGTGAGTCCCGCTTGTTGCGGGCCTCGGGATGATTAGTCGATCTGATCAAGACGCCGGCGTGGTCCTTGTCTAGCTTCATGGCAGTCGCTCCCCCCGAAGAGAAAGGCAGATCGTCAATGGACACGCTTGTGCGGGCTCTGCGCCCGACCCGACTGCCGTGGATCATCGCCATTGCGATGATCGCGACCATGGCCCTGTTAACCGGCGGCGCGGTCACCGCGCCTGCCTCAGCCGACTGCCCCGCCCCGTCGTACGTCGGCATGTGGAAGAGCAACAGCAGTGGCGACCTCAGGCACGGCCCCGGAAACTCGATCACGACCCTCGCGCCAGGGGGTACGGTCCAGATCACACGCGGTGACGTCATCCAAGGATTCAGCTACGTCGCCCTCGGTGGCGATGTCAAGCCAGGCACCCGGGCGGTATACCGACTCACTGGTTCCCCGCAGGGGACCTGGACGACCAAGCCCGCGCGCAGCAACGGCGTCATCCACCACGATGACGAGCTCAGGCGCGTCGACTTCGTCGGCGGGGCCTTCGCGAACATCAGCGTGGAGTTCACCGACGAATGCAGTGGAAGCCTACGGAAGGTCTTCCTGGGCACCCTCAGTGTCATTCCCTGAACGCTTCCGCCAGAGGCCGGCCGAGCCGCGCGAACTCACCCGCCGGCTCGGCCCCGGCTCCGCCGCGGCCAAGCGCGACAAGGCTCCCCGTCGCGGACGCGCCGTAGATCACGCCTTGGCCACAAATCGGCTACACCCTAGGCCACGCGCGCTTTCCGCTTCACAGTAACGGCGAATCTTTCTTCGCGTGGAGGTGCGTGTGAAACGCATTGTCGTCGTTGCCGCCGCCGCGGCCCTGGCCGCAGCGGCGCTCGTCGTCCCGGCCCAGGCCGAAGGGGCGGGCTTACGTTCCGGACCCGAAAGGGAGTACGTCGTCCTCTACAAGGAGGGCGCGACAGGCGCCCGGCAGGCCGTGGAGGCCGCGGGCGGAAAGATCGTCAAGGAGAACACCGCCATCGGCATGGCCACCGTCACCACGACGAACGCCGACTTCGCGCAGGTGGCGCGGGGCAACGCCGCCATCGAGGGGGTCGTGCGCAACCGTCCCGTCGGCAGCGTGCCGAAGGCCGCCAGGGCCTCCGCCGACGCCCGCAGGGCCATCGAGGCCAGGGCCGTCGAGAAGGAGGGCCGCGGCGGCACTGCGAGCACCGGCCGCGGCAACCCCGGGCCGTCCGCCGAGCCGCTGGCCGAACTGCAGTGGGACATGAAGCAGATCCACGCGACCGCCGACGGCGCCCACCGCTACCAGCAGGGCAGCCGGGAGGTCCTCGTGGGCGTCCTCGACACGGGCGTGGACGGCTCCCACCCCGACATCGCGCCGAACTTCAACAGCGCGTTGAGCCGCAACTTCACCGTGGACATCCCGGTCGACGCCGACGGCAACGAGGTCGACGGGCCGTGCGAGGCCGAGCCCGACCGCTCGTGCGACGACCCCGCCGACGTCGACGAGAACGACCACGGCACGCACGTGGCCTCGTCGATCGCCTCACCGACCAACCGGCTCGGCATCGCGGGCGTCGCCCCCAAGGTCTCCATCGTGAACCTGCGCGCCGGCCAGGACTCGGGCTACTTCTTCCTCCAGCCCAGCGTGGACGCGCTGACGTACGCCGGAGACCACGGCATCGACGTGGTCAACATGAGCTACTTCATCGACCCGTGGCTGTTCAACTGCACGGACAACCCGGCCGACTCCCCCGCCGACCGGGCCGAGCAGGCCACGATCATCAAGGCCGCCCAGCGCGCGCTGAACTACGCCCACCAGCACGGCGTGACCCTGGTGGCCGCCGCGGGCAACCAGGCGGCCGACTACACCAAGGAGTACACCGACACCACCAGCCCCAACTTCGTCAGCGAGCCGGGCGAGGCCCCGCGCTCGCGGACGATCCCGCCCAGCTGCGTCTCCATGCCGGCCGAGGGCAAGCACGTGATCAGCGTCTCGTCGCTGGGCATCAGCAAGCGCAAGTCGTACTTCTCGAGTTACGGCAACGGCTACGTCGACGTGTCCGCCCCCGGCGGTGACGTCTACGACACCCCGGCCAACACCCGCGACGTGACGAAGGGGACGCTCTCGGCCTACCCTGAGTCGCTGGCCAGGGCACGCGGCGAGCTGAACCCCGACGGCACGCCCAACGTCGACTACCTGGTCCGAGACTGCAACGGCGCCGTCTGCGGCTACTACCAGTATCTGCAGGGCACCTCGATGGCCTCGCCGCGCGCCGCGGGCGTGGCCGCGCTCATCGTCAGCAGATTCGGGCACCGCGACTGGCGGCACGGCGGCAAGACGCTCAACCCGGCCGTCGTGGAGGCGGCGCTCAGGGCGACCGCCACCAGGACGTCCTGCCCCAACCCGCCCGCCTTCACCTACACCAGGCACCTGCCCAACGGGACCACCGTGACCGCCACGCACGTCTGCGAGGGCGGCACGGCCCGCAACGGCTTCTACGGCTCCGGCATCGTCGACGCCCTGCGCGCCGTGCGCTGACCCCGTTCCCTGCGGCCGGGGCCACCTGCGAAGGCCCCGGCCGCCCTCACCCGCAGCGACACGGACCGATCTGGCTCCTCGCGGCGGGCTCAGGCAGTTCGAACCACACGGCCGTCCCGCCCGCGACGTGCGCGCGTCCCCAACAGCAGGCCAGCTGGTCGATCAGGCCCATCCCCTGCGGTCGTGCGTCGTCCTCGTCGGTCTCACGCACGTGCGGGAGCGCGGGATCCGCGCCCTCGACCTCACAGCGCAGCATGCCGTCCATCCACCACAGGGTGAGCCGGATCGGTTTCCCGGTATCGCGCAGTGCGGTGGTGACGAGTTCGCCGACGAGTCGCTCGGCGATCCCGCTACGGCCACCGACCCGCCAGTAGGCCAGCTGGGCGCGGGTCAGCCGCCGGGCCCGGCGGACGGCGGACGGCTTGGGCGGCAGCGGCCAGGAGGCCGTCTCGGTGCCCGGCTGGTGAAGCGAGCCGGTGGCCAGCGCGCCGACCTGGCGGACAGCGCTTCTGAACCTGCCCCACGCTCGTGTGTGCGCGCCTCCAGACTGTGTGCTTTCAGACCGTACGTTCGTGGATGGGCATGTGGGTTCGTGCCGGCACATCGTTCGTTCCTTTGGCTGCCTTCCACCGAGGATCGGCCCTCTTCAGGTCGGCGTTGTCATCGTCATTGGACGGTGCGACAGGCATCGGCCAGCCACGAGAAGGCCGCGGCACCGCGGACGACATGGTTGGTCAGGACACCGACTCCGTCGATCGTGACGGTGACCGTGTCGCCTTCCTCCACACAGATGTCCAGGGCGGGCACCAGGCCGGTGCCGGTCGCGAGGACCACTCCGAAGGGAAAGTCGTTGGCGCGAAAGAGATAGTCGATGAGCTCGTCGTAGGACCGGCGCATCAGGCTGGTCCGCGTGGAACCGGACCAGATGGTGGCGGCCTCTCTCGTCACCTCGACCGCGATGTCGAGGCCGTCCGCTAACCGGACGTCTCTGGCCGGGCGTATGCCTGGGCCGAGGGCGCACGATCCGGCGTAGATCTTCGCCTGAGGCAGATACAGCGGGTTGGCCCCCTCGATGGACCGCGATGACATGTCGTCGCAGACGGTGAGGCCGATGACTTCGCCATGTCTGTTGAGGACGAGAGCCAGCTCGGGCTCAGGGACGTTCGTCGCGGAGTCCTCGCGAATGCCGATCGGCTGGCCGTCGCCGACCACCCTCCAGGCGACGGATTTGAAGAACAGCTCAGGCCGGTCGGCGTCATAGACACGCGCGTACACGTCCTGGACCTCGCTCTCCTCTATGCGCGCCTCCTGCGACCGGCGATAGGTGACCCCGGCGGCCCACACCTCGGTCAGGCCGTCTATCGGCGCCTGGAGGGCGATGTCAGCGGCGTCGAGCGCGATCGTCTCCACCGCCTGCTCCAGCAGGTCCTCGACCTGCGCGAGGGGCAGGCTCAGCAGTTCGGCGATCGAACCGACGCCGAGGCCGTGAACGGCTCCGAGATCCGTCAAGACCCCGACACGGGCTCCGCTGCCGTCTGGCGTCAGGTACCGAATGATCATCATGTCCCCCGCGCCTCTCGGTCAGGGGTCACGTTGGCGGCGTGTCCCCGCACCGCGATGGCTTCGATCTCGATGAGGACGTCGACGGCCAGTTCCACGCCCATGGTGGATCGCGCCGGCCGTGGGGAGAACGCGAAGTGGCGGGCGTAGACCTGGTTCATGGCCGGGAAGTCGCGTTCGGCGCGGGCGAGGAACACGTTGACCTTGACCACGTCCTCCATGCATGACCCGTGGGTCTGGAGAGCCGCGTTGATGTTGCGCAGGACGAGATCGGCCTGGTCTTCGATGCTGCCGTCGGAGAGCAGGCGCCCGGACGCGTCGATGGGCACGTGCCCGGAGACGAAGATCAGTCCTCCGGCTTCGTTGACCATCGACAGCGGGACCCTGGATACGTCGAACAGTTCGCCTGCCATGTCATGCTCCTTCAGTAGGGAGGGCGACCGTTTCAGTGGGGAGGGCGACCGTGTTGCGCAGTGTGCCCAGGTCGTCGATCTCGCTGGTCACCGTCTGGCCCTGCCGCAGGTAGGTGGGCGGGACGCGGCCCATGCCGACGCCGGGTGGGGTGCCGGTGGCGACCAGGTCGCCCGGTAGCAGGGTGCAGATCCGGGAGAGCCAGCTCACCAGCTCGAACACCCCCCAGAGCATCTGGGCGGTGGAGGAATCCTGCACCACCTGGCCGTCCACCGAGCAGCGGATCCGCAAGTTCTGCGGGTCGGGCACCTCGTCCTCGGTGGTGACCCAGGGGCCGGTGGGGAAGAAGGCGTCGAAGCCTTTGCCCAGGGTCAGCTGTTGATCGTCGGCGAACTGCCAGTCTCGTGCGCTGACGTCGTTGACGACCACGTAGCCGGCGATCGCCCGCCGGGCCTCGGCGACGGTGATGTCGCGGCTGGGTCTGCCGATCACGACCGCGAGCTCCACCTCGTAGTCGACGGCTTCGGTGACCCCGAAGGGGTAGGAGATCGCGTCGTAGGGGCCGGTCAGCGCTGAAGTGAGCTTGGAGAACACCAGCGGGCGGGTACGGGGGTTGGCTGTCTCCTCGGCCAGCGGCCCGATCGACTCCCAGCCGGTGTAGGCCACGATGGAGAACACCACGGCCAGGTAGAACCCGTTCCCGCTCAGCGATTCGCCGGGATTGAAAGAGGAGAAGTTGAACCCTCCAGGGCCAGGCTTGCCCAGGCCGGTGAACGACAGCGCGAGCAGGATCGCCATCTCGATCAGGCCGGTCAGCAGCAGCATCCGGCCGGTGATCTTGATTCCGCGGTACGACACGGCTGCCGTCACCAGCAGGCCCACCAGGACCCACCAGTACCAGGCGATCTCGAACCCGAACTCGGACTTGAAGTAGTTGTTGCTCACCGCCCCGGTCATCCCGAACACCAGGCCCGCGGCGATGGGCGAGTACAGGACGTACAGCCAGCTGATGAAGAAGCCCACCCTCGGGCTCAGGGCCCTGCTGACATAGGTGAAGTAACCGCCTGCGGACGGCAGATGCTTGGCCATGCTGCCGAGCGACACGGCGATGAGGATCATGATCGCTGAGCCCGCGAGATAGGCGAGCGGGGCGGTGACACCGGTCAGCGAAGAGATGAACTGGAAGGAGAAGAACAACCCGAACGCGGGCGCGATGTGCGTCACCCCCTGCATCAAGACCTCGGTGAAACTCAGCGATCCCGCCTCGAGCCGTGTCCGTGGCGCCGGACCGGCGAGCTCGCTCGCCGTTGTCGTCGGCGAGCCGCCACCCGGGCTCTGGTTGCTTGTGTCGTCAGTCATTAGCAGGCTCCTTGTCCATGCCCAGTGCCCTTCAGGCGGATCCGCGAATCGTCAACGGACCCTTCCTGCCTGCGGGAACACGCTAAGACCGAAAAGTGTCAACTGTCAACAGTTGTCCATCGGCGCCTCCCCGTGCCGCCCGGACGGCGACACGGGGAGGCCGTGCTCAGCTGGTCAGGACGCCGTCGACGCGGCGTGGGATGCCCAGCGGGTTGCCGTCCTTGAGCTCGTCCGGCAGCAGCTCAGCC
>NZ_QNFZ01000998.1 GCF_003313395.1 Nonomuraea lactucae
CCCGCCTGGTCGTGCCCGCCGCGCAGCGCGCCCCGGCGCTGTTCACCGCCGCCGTACGGGCCCTGGCCTGACCCGGCGCGGTGGCGGCACCTGCGGGCGGCCCCGCCGCTAGCGATCTCCTCGAACAGCCCAAGACTGGGCATACTTCCGCCCGCCCTGTGGGCTGTGCCGCCGGGCACAGACGAGACTGCTGCTATGAACGCGGCTGAATCGCAGGCGCCCTCCGGACGCATGGAGTACGCGGGCGCCGTGTACGGCTCGCTGCTGGCGGCGTCCGTGGTCGCCGGCAGCGCGGCGGACGGCACACCCCTCCAGGCCGGAGACCTCGCGACCGTGCTGATCAGCACCGGCGTGGTGTTCTGGCTCGCTCACATGTACGCCCAGGTGGTGAGCCAGGGTGTGCACCCGCTGACGTGGGAGCACGTGCGCGCGGCCGGGCGGCACGAATGGCCGCTGGCCCAGGCCGCGTTCCCGCCCGCGATCGCCGCCGCGTTCGCCTCGGCGTTCGGCATGTCCGACGGCGCGGCGGCCTGGGCCGCCCTGACCGTCGCGGTGGCGAGCCAGGTCATCTGGGCGGTCGCCGCCGCGGTGACCACCCACGCCTCCACGAGGGTCGTCATCCTTTCCGGGATCGCCAACCTCGCCCTTGGGCTGGCCATCGTCGCGCTCAAGACCGTGGTGGCCGCCCACTAGCGCTGACCGGCTGATCACCTGCGGGCGAAGTACACCTCGTCCAGGTCGCCGTGGAACTGGTCGGTCTGCGCGTCGGCCTGGTCGGCCCGCACCCGCTTGCCGCCGATCACGGCGGAGCCGTCCGGCCGGATCGCGCCCACCGTGGCCACCGCCTGCGCGGGCGGGACGATCGCGTCGCCGGTGACCGGATCCAGCACCCGGATCTGGAACAGCACCGACGACAGCCGCGCGCACCGCACCCGGTGCCAGCGCCCGACGGCCATCCGGTACGCGCGCGCGGGCAGCAGCACCACCCGCGTGCCGTCCGACCAGCGGCACGAGGGGCGCCCGCCGTCCACCTGCAGCTTCCACTGGCTCTGGCCGGCGCCCGCAAGGCCGAACTGCCACACGTTCATCCCGGCGTCGGGCGACGGCTCGGCGGTCAGCCGCACGTCCGCGCCGAAGCTGAACCGCCCCGTGCCGCCCTTCGGCATCAGGGCGGCGGAGTCGGCCGGTCGCACGACCGCCTGCGGGCACGGGACAGCCGCGCAGTGCCCGGCGGGAAAGCGCAGGAAGAGGTCCCCGGACCCGCCGGACGACGCGTCGAAGAGGGAGAGCACCCGGCCGCCGTTGGCGGACAGGACCGTGCCGTGGCGCGCGTACGGGCCGCTGTCGGCCACCGACACCGGGGACGGCATCGCGCCGTCGTAGCGCACCTCGTCATCCAGCCCCGCCGCGGCCGGACCCGCGACCAGCGTCAGGGCAAGCGCCACGGCGACGGAGAGGAACCTCGCCATGACGCTCAGTGCAGCAGTGATCCCGTGCCCGGTCAACGTCGCACGGACGGGTGCGGATGAGTGCGGATGAGTGCGGATGAGTGCGGACGAGTGCGGATGACTTGCGTGTCACCAGTTGGCGGGCAGGCCGGGGGCCGGGGCGGGCAGCGCGTGGCCGGGCGGGTGGACGACGTAGACGATGCCGCCGCTGCTGGAGCTGCGCAGCCAGACGTTCTCGAAGGCGGCCCGCGGGTAGACGCGCCGCACCGCCTCGTTGCCGGACGAGGCCGGGTCGTGGGCGATCACGTCGCCGGTCGCGGTGAAGCCGACGACCACCATGATGTGGCCGTTCGTGCCGTATCCGGCTCCCGGCAGCTCGCCCTTCCTGAACGACTGCGAGGTTATCACCGGTACGCCCGCGGTGATCAGGCGTTCCAGCTCGGTGAGCGAGCGGAGGCGCGTGATGAAGCCGTCCAGCCCGTAGTGGCCGGCATAGGCGGTGTTGAACGGCCAGTTGCCCGCCCCCTTGTAGGCGTGGTCGTAGGTGTGGCGGGCGGCGTGGTCGACCTCCGGGTTCGGATCCGACGGCTCGACCCAGGAGGTGTCCTGCGCGCCGGGCCACTTCCCCCAGTAGCCGAGGACCATGGTCGTCGAGGTGGGGCTGCACCAGGCCCGGCCGCCGCCGTCCCACTCGGGGTAGTGGCCCTGGTGCACGTTCTGGGAGCGGCGTGGCACGGCCAGCTCGGTGCCCCACGCGCCGCCGCCGGGGCTGACCGGCACCGACCTGCGTTCGGGCACGTACGAGGCCATCGCCCCGAGCGTCCGCACCCGCGGCGTCACGGCGGAGCCGGGCGTCCGGTAGAGGGTGAGGCGGAGCTGGTAGGCGTTGATCCGCTTGCCCGCCGCGGCCACCAGCGTGTCGACGGCCACGGTCGCGTCGGCGTCGCCCTGCCCGGGCAGCGAGGTGCGCCTGATGTCGCCGTCGCCGTAGGCCCAGCGGCCCATCACGTACCACTTGGTCAGCCCGGAGGCGTGCCTGGCCCGCGCCTCGACCTGCATCCAGCTCCCCGGCGGGATGTCGGCCGTCCAGGACGCGATCAGCTCGGTGGCGGGGAAGCCGACCGGCCGCTCGGGACCCGTCCAGCGGGCGTACTCCCACGTCCTGCTGCCGAGGGCGTCGGTGTAGGAGGTGACGCCGACGGCCGAGGCGAAGGACAGGCCGTCGCCGGTCGCCGTGCCCTCGGCCGTGCCGGAGCCGAAGACGGCCCGGTCGTAGACGACGTTCACCGCGCCTGACGGCCCTTCGCCGGTGCGTGACGGCCCTTTCCCGCGGGCCGCTACAGAGCCGACGACAGAGCCGACGACAGAGCCGGCGACGGGTGCCGCGATCGTCGTGGCGATCAGGGCCGTGGACAGGACTACGGTCAACCCGCGCATGAATTCGCCTTCGTGGAGGGCCTCGACGCGGCCGAGAGTAGGCAGAGCCGGCAGAATGACGCGTCGGGAAATCTACGTATCGCCCAGGCGGGGCCCTGGACGGCCGCCGCCGGGTCACTTCTGGTGGCGTTCCTTCATCTCCGACTCGAAGACGTGCCGCCTGCCCTCCGCCAGCTCGTCCCTGATCCTCCTCTCCAGGTCCACGAAGCACCGGTAGTAGCCGTCGTCGTACTCCTCGACGACCTGGAACGTCCACCGGCCGGCGAGCACGTCCCGCCCCAGCAGCTCCGTGGACAGGGCGTCGGCCTGGCTCCGGTGCCCGGCGGCGCGCAACCCCTCGATCACCTCCTCCAGGTCCGCATGGGCGCTCCCGGTCAGCTGGTGGAACGCGTACAGGTGCCCGCGGGCCCGCTCCACCTTCTCCAGCGCGCAGGAGAGCTTGCCCATCGCTTCGACGGTGGCGTCGTCCAGCCCGGCGGGCCGCCGCCCGCGCCACTCGGGAATCTCGTCTCTCATGTCCGGTGCGTTCCCCGCACCGGACGTCCCTATCTCCGCGCCGGGCCCCCACCTGCGCCCGCATGCGCGCTCGCCGCCCAGCGAGGTGATCAATACTGGAGACATGACGGTTGACGTGGCGCTCGTGTCGGTCGTGGCGCGGCTGTTCGGCCTCGGCGAGGTGCGTTCGGCGCCCGTCCGGCTCCAGGGGTACGGCACGGCGGGCGCCTGGCGGGTGCGCACCGACACCGGCCGCTGGGTGGTCAAGACCGCCCGGCCGGTGGAGCCGTGGGAGTTCGCCGCCATGCGCGACGCGGGAGCCCTGGAGAGAGCCGCCATCGCCGCCGGTGTCACGGTGCCGCGGGCGGTCGAGCCGCCCCATGACGCCGGCGCCGCGGGCCGGACGGCCGGCTACTGGACGGCCGTCCCGGGCAGGCCCGACCACGCACGGGTGAGCGAGTGGATGGACGGCGAGCACCCGCTGATCCCGGCGGACGCCGGCGTCGCGGCATGGCTGGGCCGCACCGTGGCGGTGCTGGCCGCCGCCGCGCCACCGGCGTCCGTCCACTCGGGCCGGGGCTACCCTCTTCATCCGCTCGCCGCCTGGCAGGAGTGGCTGGACGCGGCGCTGAAGGCGGAGCTCGTCGACCAGGAGGCACGCGAGCGGCTCTGGTCCGCCGTCGTCGAGGGGACCAGGATCGTCGAGGCCGGCCTGGCCGCGCCTCCACCCTTAGTGATCTCGCATCGCGACATCAACCACCGCAACATCCTCCTCACTGCCCGCGGCCCGGCGCTGATCGACTTCGACGTCTCCGGGCCGGAGGCGCCCTGGTGGGAGCTCGTGCACTTCGCGTTCCTGCTGGCCTGCGCCAGCCTCGGCGACGACGAGCCGGATCCCGCCCTGCTGGCCGCCGCCGTCCGGGCCTTCGAGGAGGCGGGCGGGCAGGCCGGCGGCCGGGACGTCGGCGCGTTCACCGGCCTGGTGCGCGGCATGCTCGAATGGCCGGCACAGCACCTCTCGCTGGTCCTCTCCGCCGGTCGCCTCTCGCCCGCCCGTCGCGCCGCCGCCGTGGCCCAGATCCACGACGCGGCGAGGGTGCTGCCCGAGATCGTCCGTTCCCTGGACCGGTGGGCGGGCGTCCTCCGCTCGCTCTGAGCGTACGGGCGGGGGCGGTGCGATGATCCGGCCGTGGACCGTGACAGGGTTGCGGAGGAGGCAACAGCGTGAGCGACGGGACAAGCAAGATGTTCTTTCCTGAAATCATCTCTCCCGTGCGGCGCATCGGGCAGCGGGAGTTCGACTTCGACCGTCAGGTCGCGATCATGGCCATCGTCAACAGGACGCCCAACTCCTTCCACGACCGGGGCCGGACGTTCGAGCTGTCCCGCGCGGTCGAGGCGGCGTGCGGGGCCGTGGACGAGGGAGCCGACTGGATCGACATCGGCGGTTTCGCGTTCAGCGCCGACCAGGAGCCGATCACGGTGGGCGAGGAGATCGAGCGGGTCGCCCCCGTCATCGCCGAGGTCCGCGCCAAGACCGACGCGGTGATCTCCGTGGACACCCACCGCGCCGAGGTGGCCGAGGCCGCCGTCGAGGCGGGCGCGGACGTCATCAACGACACCAACGGCCTGCGCGAGCCCGGCACGGCGCGGATCGCCGCCGAGACGGGCGCGGGCGTGATCATCACGCACAGCCTGGGCGGCCCGGGGAAGCAGGTCTCCCGGCCCACCTACGGGGACGTGGTCGCCGAGGTGGCGGCGTTCCTCCGCGAGCGCGTACGGTTCGCCCTCGACTGCGGCGTCTCCGCCGACCGGATCATCATCGACCCCGGCCACGACCTGAACAAGAACACCCACCACTCGCTGGAGCTGACCAGGCGGATCGACGAGATCGCCGCCATCGGCCACCCGACCCTGGCCGCGCTGTCGAACAAGGACTTCATCGGCGAGACCCTCGACCGCCCGCAGGGGGAGCGCAAGGAGGGCACGATCGCCGCGAACGTGGTGGCGATCCTGGGCGGCGCCCGCATCCTGCGCGTCCACGACGTGCCCAGCACGGTCGCGGCCGTCCGCATGACCGAGGCCGTTCTCGGCTGGCGGCCACCCGCGAACCCCCGCCACAACCTCACCTGAGCGCCCGAAATCCCGGTGCGCCGCCATCCCACGCCGGGATAGCCTCGCGCCTCGTGACCCCTCCCCGCGAACGCCCTCCCTTCACCGCCGACGAGCGGGCGCAGCTCGTCGGCTGGCTCGACATGCAGCGCTCGATCATCCACTGGAAGTGCGAGGGGCTGTCCGACGCCGACGCGCACCGGCAGGTCCTCCCCACCTCGCCGCTGATGACCATGGCCGGCCTCGTCTCGCACCTGCGCTGGGTCGAGCACTCCTGGTTCGAGGTCCTCTTCCTGGGCCGCCCGGCCACGGGTCCCCAGTTCGACGGGGAGGAGGACGCCGACATGATGGCCGACGGCGTCCCGCTCGCCCGGCTCCTGGAGGAGTACGAACGGCAGTGCGCGCTGTCGAACGAGATCGTCGCCGCCCACTCGCTGGACGACGTGGGCCGGCACCCCGACTTCCGCTCGTCCGCCGGAAGCCTGCGCTGGATGCTGCTCCACATGATCGAGGAGACCGCCCGGCACGCCGGCCACGCCGACGTCATCCACGAGCTCCTCGACGGAGGGAAGGGCTACTACTGACCTTGCGGAGAAGACCCTCACCCAGGCCCCGATCCGGCGTGAACCATCCGCCTGCGGCGGTTGTCGAACCGACTGGAACGCTTCGGTCATCGCCGCGATGCCGGGCCAGTTCCCAGGGGCCGGCACCACACCGGCGCGGCGCACGAGGGGGTTCGGATGAGCGGAAGCGCGAGGTCGCGCGGGGTGGCACGACGGCGTACGACGCGGGGGACGGCCCTGCTGCTCGCCGCGGCCGGCCTGATGGCCACGGCGTGCGGCGCCGGCCAGGACGGGAGCCCGGTGGCGGTGGACCGGGCGGGCGGGGCAGCGCTGGAGACGCCCGAGCGCGAGGCCCCCGAGAGGGAGACGCCCGAGCGCGAGGCCCCCGAGAGGGAGGCGCCCGAGAGGGAGACGCCCGAGCGCGAGGCCCCCGAGAGGGAGGCGCCCGAGAGGGAGGCCGCTACGACGGCGCCGAGGAGCGACGGCTTACCGGCCGTGATGGGCGGCGGCGCGCAGGGCCCCCGCCCCGGCTCCGGCCTGAAGGGGCGGGCGATCGTCGCCCCGACCCCGCAGACGACCCCCGGCACACCTCCCTCGGCGACCCCGGGAACACCCGGAGGCTCGCCACCCGCGACCGCGGGCGCCACCCCACCCGTCACCCCAGGCGCAGCACGTCCAACGCCAGGGACGCCAGGGGGTACGCCTCCCACCCCGGGTGCGACCCATCCCGCGCAGCAGACCCGGCACCAGACCCCGCACCAGACCCCGCACCAGACCCCGCACCAGACCCCGCACCAGACGCAGTCGCCCAGATCGCTCGGCCAGACGCTGAGTGACGCCCTCCGCGGCATGCTGACGGGCTCCCCGCCCGCCATGCCCACACCGGAGCCGGTGCCCTCCACCCCCGGCCAGGTGTGGACGACCGACTGCCGGCGCGTCAAGTGCGTCGCCCTCACGTTCGACGACGGTCCGGGCCCGTACACCGGCGCCCTGCTGCGCCACCTCGCCGCGCGCGACGCCCGCGCCACGTTCTTCGTCGTCGGCCAGAACGTCGTCGCGAACCCCGGCATGGTGCGGCGGGCCGCCGCGGCCGGGCACGAGATCGCCGGTCACAGCTGGTCACACCGCGACCTGACCAGGCTGTCGGGTGCCGCCATCCGCGCCGACCTGTCGCGCACCGACCTGGCCATCAGGGGGGCGACGGGCGTCGCCCCAAGCCTCATGCGCCCGCCGTACGGCGCGGTCAACCGCCGCGTCCGCAAGCACACGACCCACCCGTTGATCCTGTGGAGCGTGGACACCGAGGACTGGAGGTACCGCAACAGCGCCAGAGTGGCACGTAAGGCGATCAAGGGGACCAGGCCCGGCGGCATCGTCCTGTTCCACGACATCCATCCGACGACGGTCAAGGCGATCCCGCGCGTGCTCAAGACCCTGTCCGCCCGCGGCTACCACTTCGTCACGGTCAGCGAGCTGCTCGGCGCCCACCCACCGAAGCTCGTCTACGACGCCCCTCGCCCGGAGCCCACGACCCTGTGCCCGACCGACCAGTCGATGGACCTTCCGCCGGGGCGGCGAGGCGTGACCAGGCCGTGCTCGTAGGCGAGCATGTGGATCACTTTCCCGGCCCGGAGCCGGGCCGAACGATCATCATGACGACGACGATCGCCCAGAGCAGGTTGTAGACGCCGGCGAGCATGGACAGCGCACGCAACCGCCGCCCGTCGTCAGGATCGCTGAGCGCCTCGCGCTGACGCGGATAGATCTGCGTGGCGAGCAGCCCGCCCGCGGCGGCGGTGAGCACCATGGACAGGTTGATCCAGATCTCGCCCATCCGCCCTTGCGCGACGGCCAGGACGATCCCGACCACCGGCACGACGAGACCGAAGACGGCGTAACCCCCGGTGATGCGGTGCAGCGCGACGGCCACACCCCTGCTCCGCCCCTCCCCGTCGTCGCCGGCGACCGGACCGCCGGCGGGGGACACGGGCGCGTAGCGCGGGAGCCTTCAGTCACCCTGAAGGTCGGGGGAGACTCAGCGGCTGATCCCGCCGGAGAAAGCCGCGCGAACGGCCTGACCCACCTGCCGCTGGATGGGATCCGCGTCCGGGCCGACCATCCGATCGTCGACCTCGGCGACCGCCGCCTTGGCGGCGTCGAGCAGGCGCGCGCCGTCAGCGGTCACCTCGATGGCCGAGGCCGAACCCGCGCGGGCGGTGCTGTCGCGCACCAGCCCGGCCGCGGCCAGCGCCTTCACCGCCGCGTGCACGCTCTGCACCGTGATCCCCGACATGCGCGCCAGATCGCTGAACGACACTCCGGGCACACCGGCGATGTGCCCCAGCAGCCCCAGCCGGCTGACGGTGAGGTCGAGCGGCGCGAGAACGGCGTTGAGCTCGGCCTCGATCCGGCGCGCCAGCGTCAGCACCACGATGGAGGTGCTGGTCACAGGCGGAGCGGAGCGGCCGTTCTCAGTCACCACCCCAGTTTCCCCCGCTCACCAGCATGATTAGCGCCTCCCGAGTGGGGAAGCGGCGGTAGAGGGTGGCCAACATCCGGAAAGGAGCCGGCATGCCTTCTCCTGCTGTGCACCGTTCCATGCAGGTCGCCGAGCCCGGCGGGGACGTGTCCCTGGCTCTGGTCGATACCCAGGAGCCCGGCGCCGGCCAGGTGCGGGTCACCGTCGAGGCGTGTGGGGTGTGCCACTCCGACGTGTTGATCATCGGCGGATACCTCCCGGGCACCAGCTTTCCCGTCACACCAGGGCACGAGATCGCGGGACGCATCGACACGATCGGCGACAACGTCACGGGCTGGTCCGTCGGTGACCGGGTGGCGGTCGGCTGGTACGGAGGAAGTTGCGGCCACTGCGACGCCTGCAGGGAAGGCGACGGCGTCCTCTGTCCCGAGCTTCAGGTGCCGGGGGCCGCGTACGCCGGAGGGTTCGCCGACTCCGTCGTGGTGCCCGCCGTCGCCCTGGCCGCAGTCCCGGACGAGCTCACCCCGGTGGAGGCGGCACCCCTGGCCTGCGCCGGCGTGACCGTGTACAATGCGCTGCGCCGCAGCTCCGCCCGCCCGGGCGACACCGTCGCGGTTCTCGGCCTGGGCGGCCTGGGGCACCTGGGCGTTCAGTTCGCCTCGAAGATGGGCTTCAACACCATCGCGGTGGCCCGCGGCCCGGAGAAGGCGTCGCTGGCTCACAAGCTCGGCGCGTCTCACTACATCGACAGCGCCACCGAGAAGGCGGCCGACGCGCTGCGGGCCCACGGGGGAGCCAAGGTGGTGCTGGCGACGGTGACCAACGCCGCGGCGATCTCCGCGACGGTCGACGGGCTGGAGCGCCGCGGTGAGCTCATCGTCGCCGGTGTCGCCATGGAACCGCTGGAGGTCACGCCCCTGCAGCTCGTGAGCGGGGCCAAGCGGGTGTACGGGCACGCTTCAGGGATCGCGGTCGACACCCAGGACACCCTGAGGTTCGCCGTCCAGAGTGGCGTCCGCGCGTGGACCGAGGAGGTTCCGCTGGAGGAAGCAGATGCGGCGTTCCGGAAGATGGTCTCCGGCCAGGCCCGCTTCCGCATGGTCCTCACCACCGGTAGCTGAATACCCTTCCCACGGCGGGCACTCAGCAGACGGATAGCCGACGCCCTTTTGGACAGCCGCCAAGCCGCTCGTCATCCAGCCCGTCGGCTGGAGGTGTATTGCGCGGGATGGCGGCTGATCGCACATTTGAAAGGACGCACTCCAGGCGAGGCCGACTTCCGTGGGGGACATGGAGTGTCCGGAGATCTGGCTGACCGGCCAGGACCGGAAGAACCTCGGGGTGCTGGCCGCTCCATTCGCCGCGGCGGGGCTGAAGGTCCGCCTCGTTCCCCGGCCGGGCGAGCCGGGGCCGGGCGTGATCGCGTTCAGAGATGCGGACGACGACCTGGACGAGGCGATCCGCGGGCTCGGCGGGGCCGGGGAGGGGAGGGTCATCGCCATGGCGATGCCCAGGAAGACGGCGGAGGACGCCGTGCGGTGGCGGCTGCTGTCCCTGGGCGCCTGCGACGTGCTGCTGTGGGAACGTTCCACGGCGGCTCAGATCGCGGCCAGGTTCGCTCACTGGGACAGGGTGGACGGCCCGGCGGACTCGCCGGAGGTGCGTGAGCGCCTGGCGGGGGCCAGCCCGCGCTGGCGGCTGTTCGTCAGGGACGTGGTCGAGGTGGCGCTGCTGTCCAGCGTGTCCGTGCTCATCACCGGGGAGAGCGGAACGGGCAAGGAGCTGGTGGCCAGGCTCATCCACGATCTCGCCCCCGCCCGCGCAAGGGCGAACTGGTCGTGGCGGACTGCACGACCGTCGTCCCCACCTTGTCGGGCAGCGAGTTCTTCGGGCACGAACGCGGCGCGTTCACCGGCGCGATCAGTACCCGGGAAGGGGCGTTCGCGCACGCCGACGGCGGCTCCCTGTTTCTCGACGAGGTCGGTGAGCTGTCTCCTGAGATGCAGGCCGAACTGCTGCGCGTGCTGCAGGAGGGCGCCTACAAGCGGGTCGGCAGCGACACCTGGCGGCGGACATCGTTCCAGGCTGATCTGCGCCACGAACCGCGATCTGGCCCGGCAGCAGGAGGTCGGCGCGTTCCGCAGCGACTTCTACCACCGGATCGCGGCCTGGCGTTTCCACTTGCCCACGCTCGCCGAGCGGCCAGAGGACGTGTGCCTGCTGGCCCGCCCTTCCTGGCTGAGTTCCGTACCGACCAGGTGCCCGAGATGGACGAGACGGTGCAGTCATTGCTCCAGCGGCGCTCCTACCCAGGAACGAGCGCGACCTGCGCCAGCTCGTGGCCCGCATCGCCTACCGGCACGTCGGGTCGGGCGCGTCACCGTTGGCGATGTGCCATCGGACGAGCCTCCGCCGGACGTGCCGCACCTGGGCCAACGTCCGGCGGGTGAGCCGGACACGCGGATGGAGCAGTCGCTCTCGACAGGCATCCGGCTGGCGATCCACCAGGGCCACGGCATGAAGGACATCGTCCGGTGCGTACGGGAGGTGCGGACCGGGCAGGTCCGGCAGGTGGCGGTGTCGAAGCGGACCTGGATGTAGTCGTGTCCTTTGATCCGTAGCGGTCCCCAACTGCGGCTGCGTGAGCCTCGCGGGCAGATGGCCACCTGACGCTCCCAGCCGTGATCGCCGGCAAGAGCGATACCTTTCTCGGCGAACGCTACCGGCGCATCGCCCGCCGCCGCGGCACCAAACGCGCCATCGTCGCTGTCGGCCGCACCATCTGACCACCGTCTGGCATCTGCTGTCCGACACCCACTTCATCGACCTCGGAGCCGACTTCTGCGATCGGCGACTCGGCCCCGAACGCAAGAAACGCAACTACATCCGCCAGCTCGAAGCCCTCGGCTACCGAGTCATCCTCCAACCAGCCTGACCCAGCCAGCCTCATCGCCAACCCCGACCCGCCACAGCACGCCGTACGCGATGCCCTGCGCCTCTATGTTGTCGAGCAGCTCGGCGATGGCGGGGTGCTGATCATGGATGAGACCGGCTTCCTCAAGAAGGCCAGCGGCTCGGCCGGGGTGCAGCGCCCATACACCCGCACTGCAGGGCGGATCGAAAACAGCCAGGTCGGCGTGTTCCTGGCCAATGCCACACCACACGGACGGGCGCTGGTGGACCGGTGGCTCTACCTGCCTGAGCACTCCTGGCTGGCCGATCCCGGCCGGTGCCGCGCAGCCAGGGTGCCCGAGCAGACCGCGTTCGCCACCGAGCCCGCCCTGGTGGCCGAGATGATCGCTGACGTCCCGGATGCCGGGCTGTCGGCGCGGTGGGTGAGTGGCGATGAGGTCTACGGCCAGGACCGCGCCTGCGCGGCCTGCTGGAGCGACGCCGGATAGGCCACGTGCTGGCGATCGCAGGCAACCGGCGGGTCAACTTGGCCGGGGTCGACCGCAGCACGGCCGCCATCGCCGCCTACGTGGCTGGTCGGCACCGGCACCGCTACCGCGCCAGTCAGGGGGCCAAGGGCCCGCGCTGGTACGCCTGGGCCTGGGCGCGCATCGACGAAGCCGAGTCCGAGGGGTATCGGTGGCTGCTCATCCGCCGCAACCTGACCACCGGCGAGTTCGCCTTCTGTCACGCGCCAACGCCGATGCCGCTGATGGCCCTGGTACGCATCGAGCGGCAAGCTCGCAATTCAAACCGAAGTAGAGGTCGTCGGACCGGAACAGATTAGCCTGCGGCTTTCACGGCGAATTTGAGCCGACCTGATCATTCACATAAGAAAAGTGCCCTTGAGCTGGGAGGA
>NZ_QNFZ01000997.1 GCF_003313395.1 Nonomuraea lactucae
GGGCGGGCGCAAGCCCAGGCGCGGCGCGGCGGGCGCGAAGAAGCCCGCGGCGGGCGGCGACGCTCTGGTCAGCCCGATGCAGGGCACGATCGTCAAGGTCGTGGCCACCGACGGCGACACCGTGGCCGAGGGCGACACGGTCGTGGTGCTGGAGGCCATGAAGATGGAGCAGCCCCTGACCGCGCACAAGTCCGGCACCATCACCGGCCTGAGCGCCGCCGTCGGGCAGACCGTCACCTCCGGCGCCACCCTCTGCGAGATCAAGGACGTCTGAGGGCGGCATCCGGGGATCTTCCGCATCGCTGCGCGCCCGGACGCCCGGGTGCGGGTAGCGTGCCCAGTGAGGAACTTTGTCCACCGCCCGTTCGTCCTCATGGGCGAAGGAGGCTAGCTGCCAATGACCCATTCGCTGCGCCGTGCAGGGGCCGCGATCGCGGCTCTGATCGCCGGTCTATTCGTCATCCTCGCGCTGTCCCCTGCCGCCCACGCGGCAGCGCCGCCTGACGCGCAGTCCGTCCTCGCCCATTGGAAGACCGACGACCCCCTGTTCGTACAGGCGGGCTCGCCGCTGACGTCGGACGAGCAGTCGCAGATCCGTGAGGCGCTGAAGGACTCCAAGAGCAGTATCTACGTCGCCGCGCTGCCCGACGGCACGGTGCCGTCCAACGCCGCCGCCGGGCCCTACCTGCAGCAGCTCGGCTCGGCCGTCTCCCAGGCCAAGAGCGGCCAGGTGACCGTGGCGGTGCTCGACGGCAAGTCACTGTTCGCTCTCTCCAACTTCGGCCGCGGCGCCACCGGCGAGGCGGCCAACCTCGCCGTGCGCAACCACGATGAGTTGGTGCCCGGCATGCAGGACTTCGTCGAGCGCGTCAACCTTCTCGCCAGCGGCAAGCGCAACTCGGCGCTGACCTCCGGCCCCGTGGGCGGGGGCGGCGGCGGCACCGGCGTGCTGGTCGGCCTGGGGGCGCTCGCGCTCGTCGGCGGCGGCGGCTACTTCCTCTACTCCAAGAACAAGAAGAAGAAGCAGGCCATCCAGGACGCCAAGGACCTGGCCGCGGTCAAGCAGACCGTCGAGGAGGACGTCACCAAGTTCGGTGAGGAGATCACCGCGCTCGACACCGACGTCACGATCGCCGGCCAGGGCGGCCAGCACATCGACGAGTGGCAGCAGGCGCTCGACTCCTACGAGAAGTCCAAGACGCAGCTCGCCGCGGTCGAGCGCGCCGACCAGGTCCGCGACGTCACGCAGACCCTCGAGGACGGCCGCTACGCCCTGGCCGTGGTCAAGGCCAAGGTCAACGACAAGCCGGTGCCCGAGCGGCGCGCGCCCTGCTTCTTCAACCCGCAGCACGGCCCGTCGGTGCGCGACGTGAGCTGGGCGCCGCCCGGCGGGGCGGCGCGCGACGTCCCCGCCTGCGCGGGCGACGCCGAGGCGGTGGAGCGCGGCTTCGACCCGAAGACGCGCGAGGTCATGGTCGACGGCCGGCGCCGCCCCTACTACGACGCGGGACCGGCCTACCAGCCCTACGCCTACGGCTACTACGGCGGCTTCGGCGACATCATGACCGGCATGTTCATCGGCACCATGATGGGCAGCATGCTCGGCGGCGGCTGGGGCCTGGGCGGCTACGGCGCCGGCTACGCGGAGGGCCTGGCCGACGGCGGAGGCGGCGACTTCGGTGGCGGCTTCGGCGGCGGAGGCGACTCCGGCGGAGGCTGGGGCGACTTCGGTGGCGGAGACTTCGGCGGGGGCGACTTCGGCGGAGGCGACTGGTAACCGCCCCGCGCACCGCTGACCGCTCCTCACGCACTCCGGGCGCGCTCCCTCAGGGGGCGCGCCCTCCCTTTTCCTGCTCCCGCGAGATCAGATCGCGGCCTCGGGCTGCATGAGGCGGCGGGCGGCCTCGGTGATCGAGCCCGACAGCGACGGGTAGACCGCGAACGTGTGGGCCAGCTGGTCCACGGTGAGGCGCTGCTGCACCGCCACCGACACCGCCAGGATCAGCTCCGACGCGCGCGGCGCCACCACCACGCCGCCCAGCACGATGCCGGTGTGCGGCCGGCAGAACAGCTTGACGAAGCCGTCGTGGAAGCCCTGCATCTTGGCACGCGCGTTGGTGGCCAGCGGCAACTTGACCACGTTGGCCTCGATCTCGCCCGCCTCGATGGCCCGCTGCGCGACGCCGACCGCGGCGATCTCGGGGTCGGTGAAGATGTTGGAGGCCACCGTGGCCAGCCGCAGCGGCTGGACGGCCTCGCCGAGCGCGTGCCAGACGGCGATGCGGCCCTGCATGGCGGCGACGGAGGCGAGCATGAGCACGCCCGTGCAGTCGCCGGCCGCGTACACGCCGGGCGCCGAGGTGCGCGAGACCTTGTCGACCTTGACGAAGCCGTACTTGTCGAGCTGGACCCCGGCCTCCTCCAGACCCATCCCCGCGGTGTTGGGGACCATGCCGACCGTCATCAGCGCGTGGGAGCCCTCGGCCGTGCGGCCGTCCTCCAGCGTCACCACCACGCCGCTCTCCGTGCGCTTGACGGAGGAGGCGCGCGAGCGGCCCATGACGTTCATGCCGCGGCGGCGGTAGACCTCTTCGAGCACCTCGGCGCCGTCGGCGTCCTCGTTGGGCATCATGCGGTCACGGCTGGAGACCAGCGTGACCTCGGACCCGAGCGAGCGGTAGGCGCCCGCGAACTCCGCGCCCGTCACCCCGGAGCCCACCACGATCAGGTGCTCGGGCAGCTCGTCGAGGTCGTAGAGCTGGCGCCAGGTGAGGATGCGCTCCCCGTCGGGCTCGGCGCCCGGCAGCACGCGCGGGGTGGCGCCGGTGGCGACCAGCACCACGTCGGCCCTGATCGTGCGGTCGCCCGCCTTGACCACCTGAGGGTCGACCAGCCTGCCGCGCGCCTTGACGATCTCGACGCCCTCGGCCGCGACCCTCGTCGCGATGTCGGCCGACTGGGCCTGGGCGAGCTCCTTGACCCGTTTGTTCACCAGCGGCAGGTCGACGGTCGCCGCGCCGACCTCGCCGTCGGGCCCGCCCGAGTAGCTGATGCCCAGCGAGGCGGCGTCGAGCAGGGCCTGCTTGCGGACCGAGGTCGCGATCAGCGTCTTGGACGGCACGCAGTCCGTCAGCACGCAGGCGCCGCCGGGACCCTCCTGCTCGACCATCGTGACCTGCGCCCCTAGCTGCGCCGCCACCAGCGCCGCCTCATAGCCGCCCGGTCCGCCACCGATGATCACGATCCTCGTCACGTGTACCATTCTTCCGCATGCCCCGGCCCGGCGACGAACGGGGCGGCCACCCGCGCGCTACCCTTGGCTGCTGTGCCTGTCTACGCCGCCTACGGCAGCAACATGGACCCGGACCAGATGGCCATGCGCGCCCCGCACTCTCCGATGCGGGGTGTGGGCTGGTTGCAGGGCTGGCGCCTGACGTTCGGCGGGGAGGACGTCGGCTGGGAGGGCGCGCTGGCCACCATCGTCGAAGATCCCGACGAGCATGTCTTCGTCGTGCTCTACGACGTGCCCGAGTGGGACGAGACCTCCCTCGACGAGTGGGAGGGCGCGGCCCGCGGGCTCAACCACAAGGTGCGGCTGCGCGTCCAGACGCTCGAAGGTGAGCAGGTGGCCTGGTTCTACGTGCTCGACGGCTACGAGGGCGGCCTGCCCTCCGCCCGCTACCTCGGCATCCTCGCCGACGCCGCCGAGCGGGCCGGCGCCCCCGACGATTACGTCAAGAGCCTGCGCGGACGCCCCTGCAAGTCGCTCGGCGGCTGAGCGACCCGGCCCGCGGGGGCTCGGCCTGCGGGGGCTCGGCGCGAAGAGCCGTACGCTGTCCTCACACCCAACGTCCGCTACCGCGCCGCGACGGCGGGCAGCCTCAGCTCGTCCAGGTTGCGACGCACCGGCACGGCCAACCCTCCGCGAGGCCGGCCCGCCGACCCTGGAAAGGACACCATGACCCCTGCTGAGAACGAAGTCGCCGAGCTGTGCGCCGAGCTGATCCGCATCGACACCAGCAACTACGGCGACGGCGGCGGCCCGGGCGAGCGCGCCGCCGCCGAGACCGTCATGGCCAGGCTCGCCGAGGTCGGCATCGAGGCCACCTACATCGAGAGCGCACCGGGCCGCGGCAACGTGGTGACCCGCGTCGAGGGCTCCGACCCGTCCCTGCCCGCCCTGCTCGTCCACGGCCACCTCGACGTGGTGCCCGCCAACGCCGCCGACTGGTCGGTGGACCCGTTCGCCGGCGAGGTGATCGACGGCTACATCTGGGGCCGCGGCGCCGTGGACATGAAGGACATGGACGCGATGATGCTCGCCGTTCTGCGGCAGCTCACCCGTGAGGGGCGCAGGCCGCGCCGCGACCTGGTCTTCGCGTGGCTGGCCGACGAGGAGGCCGGCGGCGGCTACGGCTCCAAGCACCTCAGCGAGCACCACCCCGAGTTGTTCGAGGGCGTCACCGAGGCGATCAGCGAGGTCGGCGGCTACTCGCTGGAGGTCGACCCGTCCCTGCGCCTCTACCTGATCGAGACCGCGCAGAAGGGTCTCGCCTGGATGAGGCTCATCGCCGAGGGCACGGCCGGTCACGGCTCGATGCTCAACTCCGACAACGCCGTCACCGAGGTCGCCAACGCGGTCGCGCGGGTGGGGGCCCACCAGTGGCCGATCACGCTCACCCCCACGGTGCGGCGGTTCCTCACCGAGGTCGCCGACGCCTTCGGCATCCCGTTCGACGAGGACGACCCCCGGCCCATCCTCGACCGGATCGGGCCGCTGGTCCGCTTCGTCGGCGCGACGCTGAGCCACACCGCCAACCCCACCCAGCTCGACGCCGGCTACAAGGCCAACGTGATCCCCGGCCAGGCGACGGCCGTGATCGACGGCCGCTTCCTGCCCGGCCACGAGGCCGAGTTCTTCAAGACCATCGACACGCTCATCGGGTCCAAGGTGCGCCGCGAGTTCGTCCACCACGACATCGCGCTGGAGACCTCGTTCGACGGCGCCCTGGTCGAGTCGATGATCGCCGCGCTGAAGGCCGAGGACCCGACCGCGCGGGCGGTGCCCTACTGCATGTCGGGCGGCACCGACAACAAGACCTTCTTCGCCGACCTGGGGGTGCGCGGGTTCGGGTTCGTGCCGCTGCGGCTGCCCGCCGACATGGACTTCGCGTCGATGTTCCACGGCGTGGACGAGCGGGTGCCCGTCGAGGCCCTCCAGTTCGGGGTGCGGGTCCTGGACAGGCTGCTCATAAACTACTGAACGTGAGCAACGACCCCTATACCCTCGCCGCCGAGGCCGCCACGGCGCTGAAGGCCACCGCCGGCCACGACTCCTTCGACGTGGCCCTCGTGATGGGCTCCGGCTGGGTCCCGGCCGCCGACGCGATCGGGGAGACGGTCGCCGAGATCCCCTTCACCGGCCTGCCCGGCTTCTCCGCCCCCGCGGTGGCCGGGCACGGTGGCAAGATCCGTGTCGTCCGCACCGGCTCCGGGCGGCACGCGCTCGTCTTCCTCGGCCGCAGCCACCTCTACGAGGGCCGCGGCGTCGACTCGGTGGTCCACGGCGTGCGCACCGCCGCCGCCGCGGGCGTACGCACGATCGTCCTGACCAACGCCGCGGGCGGCCTGCGTCCCGAGACCCAGAAGGTCGGCGACCCGGTGCTGATCAGCGACCACATCAACATGACCGGGGCCAACCCGATCACCGGCACCACGTTCATCGACCTCACCGAGGTCTACTCGCGGCGGCTGCGCGCGCTCGTGCACGAGATCGACCCGGCCGTGGCCGAGGGCGTCTACGTGGCGTTCCGCGGCCCCACCTACGAGACGCCGGCCGAGATCCGCATGCTGCGCACGCTCGGGGGCGACCTGATCGGCATGTCCACCGTCCTGGAGGCCATCGCCGCCCGCGAGGCCGGCCTGGAGGTGCTCGGCTTCTCCCTGGTCACCAACCCGGCCGCGGGCCTGGCCGGCGACCCGCTCGACCACGAAGAGGTGCTGGAGGTCGGCCGTTCCACGGCCGTCCGCATGGGCGTCCTGCTGGCCAAGGTCGTGGACCGGCTGTGACGGCCGACCTGCTCCGGCGGGCCCGCGAGTGGCTGCTGCAGGACCCCGACCCGGAGACCCGTACGGAACTGTCCGAGCTGATCGAACGCCGTGACCTCGCGGCGCTGCGCGAGCGGTTCGACCGCAAGCTGGAGTTCGGCACCGCGGGCCTGCGCGGCGAGCTGGGCGCGGGCCCCAACCGGATGAACCGCGTCACCGTCATGCGGGCCGCCGCCGGGCTGGCCCGGGTGCTCGGCGAGGGCAGGCACGTGGTCATCGGCTACGACGCCCGGCACAAGTCCGACGTCTTCGCCCGCGACACGGCCGCGGTGCTGACCGGCGCGGGCCTGCACGCCTCGCTGCTGCCGTGCCCGCTGCCGACGCCCGTACTGGCCTTCGCCGTTCTCCACCTCGGCGCGGACGCGGGTGTGACGGTCACCGCCAGCCACAACCCGCCCCGCGACAACGGATACAAGGTCTACTGGGGCGACGGCTCCCAGATCGTGCCGCCGATCGACCGCGACATCTCCGAGGCCATCGACGCCGTCGGCCGCGTGGACCGGCTGCCCCTCGACGGTCCGGGCACGCTGACCGAGCTGAGCGAGGACATCGTCGACGACTACATCGACGCGATCACCCGGCTGCCGCTCGGCGACGCCCGTGACCTGCGGGTGGCCTACACGCCGCTGCACGGCGTCGGCGGGGCCACGCTGACGGACGCGTTCCTCCGTGCCGGGTTCCAGAGCCCGATGGCCGTCGAGGAACAGCGCAATCCCGACCCCGACTTCCCCACGGTGGCGTTCCCCAACCCCGAGGAGCCGGGTGCGATGGACCTGGCCGCCGCACTGGCCGCCCGGATCGGCGCCGACCTCGTGCTGGCCAACGACCCCGACGCCGACCGGTGCGCGGTGGGCGTGCCGCTGCGCGACGGGTCGGTCCGCATGCTGACCGGCGACGAGGTGGGCGGGCTGCTCGCCGAGCACGTCATCACCCACACCTCCGGCGACCGCATGGTGGCCACGACGATCGTCTCGTCCACGCTGCTCAGCAAGATCGCCCGCGCGCACGGTGTCCGCTACGGCGAGACGCTCACAGGCTTCAAGTGGATCATCAAGGCCGGACCCGGCCTGGTCTTCTGCTACGAGGAGGCCATCGGCTACAGCGTCGGCCACACCGTCGGCCACACCGCGGACTCGGCCACCGGCCCCGGCACCGGCCCCGGCGCGATGCTGCCGGTGCGTGACAAGGACGGCATCGGCACCGCCCTCACGGTGGCCGCCATCGCCGCGGCGACCAAGCGCGACGGCCGCACCCTGCTGGACCTCCTCGACGACCAGGCCCGCCGCTACGGCCTGCACGCCACGTCGCAGCTGTCCGTCAGGGTGGAGGACGTGTCACTGATCGCCGACGCCATGGCCCGCCTGCGCGCCACTCCCCCCACGTCACTGGGCGGGCGCACGGTCGAGCGGGCCGACGACCTGAGCAAGGGCGAAAGCGGCCTCCCGCCGACCGACGGCCTGCGCTACGCGCTGTCGGGAGACGCCCGGGTCGTCGTACGCCCCTCGGGCACCGAGCCGAAGCTCAAGTGCTACCTGGAGGTCGTCATCCCGGTCACCGCCGACGTCGCCGCCGCCCGGGCCCGGGCCGTACGAGACCTGGACGCCCTGGAGTCCGACGTCAGCGCGGCCCTGGGACTCTGACCCGGTCCCGAGAGGCCACTCCTGGCGGCCCGTCCTGAGTAAGCTCGTTCGCCAATAGGACCAGATCTGGTAGGGCCAAAGTTGGTGGGGCCATTTCTGGCCCCCTTCAGGGGGCGGGTTGGACGGTTTCATCGGCCGGGATCGCGAACTGGCCGCACCTCGAAGGCAAGCCGCAACGTCTGTTCGACCGCGAGTTCTCCCGGCGTCCGGTGTTGCTCATGCTGATCGGTTCGGACCCGTCCATCATGGAGGCGACAGCCCTCACGGTGAGCGGCGAACGAGCCATGGCCGCGGAAGATGCCGGGCGCCGGCACCTCCACGCCGCTGTACGCAGTCTCGCGCGGCGGGTGCGACGTGGAGGGGGTCAGGCACGTCACGCCTGAGGAGTCGCTGGGCGTGTGGCGTCACGCCTGAGCAGGAGCGCGGGACCGGGTGTCAGGCGAGCCGGAATTCCAGGTCCATGTCCCAGTTGTTGAGGTCGGGTTCGACTCGCGGATCGGTCTGGAAGAACTCCAGGCGGCAGCCCCAGCGTTCGGCTCCGCCCGATTCGGTCATGTCCCACCGCAGGCCCCGCTCCGCGGCCCACTTCAGCAGGCCGATGATGATGCCGGCGAGCTGGTCGGGATGGCCGTGGTGGGAGGAGGTGACGTAGCGGCCGGCGGGCAGGACGCCGGCCCGGATCTCGCCCTCGCCCTGGACCGGCTCCGCGACGGGTACGCCCGCCTCGACCTCCAGCCGGTCGGCGGCCATGTCGATCATGTGATATCTGAGGAACGGCGCCCCGGCGGGTGCGGCTCCGCGCGTGGCCAGCCAGCCGATCAGCTCGCCGATGCGGTCGCCGACCTCGTTGAAGGTCGTCATGGTGATGGTCCTGCGCACGCCCACGTAGGCGCGGTCGGGGTGTTCCACGATGCGGGGCTCGGTGTCTGGCATTGTCTCGTCCTCCTTGGACCCACCTGTACGGGGTTTCACCCATCGGTACGGACTGGACCCGCGAAACTCATCGGCAGTCCGAACAGGGGGAACAGGCGCGCGCCGAGATAGGTGGTGGTGCCGGTGACCCGGCCCGCCGCGACCTCGACGACCAGGAGGGCGAACGGCTCCCCGCTCAGGTACTGGCCGAAGGCGGCCGAGCCGTTCGCGCTGGTCGGCAGCAGGCGGGAGCCGCCGCACGGCGCGCCGGAGCCGAGCATCGCCCGGCGGATGTCGTCACGGCCGCGCAGCCACCAGGTGAACGGCGGCATCGACATCGTGGCGTCCTCGTGGAGCAGCGAGACGAGCGACTCGACGTCGTAGCGCTCGAAGGCGTCAACGTAGCGGGCCAGCAGTTCACCGTCGACGCCCTTCTCCTCGTACGGCTCGGCGCGGGCGGGCAGTGCGGCCCTGGCCCGCTGCAGCGCGCTGTTGACCGACGCGACGCTGCCGCCGAGCAGGCCCGACACCTCGGCGGCGCTCCAGCGCAGGACGTCACGCAGGATCAGCACGGCCCGCTGGCGCGGCGGCAGGTGCTGCAGCGCCGCCACGAACGCCAGCCGTACCGTCTCCTTCGCGACCGCCACCTCGGCGGGGTCGGCGGCGAGGCTGGAAAGGGGCGCGCGGCCGTGGGCGGGGAGGACGAGGCCGTCGGGCACCGGCTGGACCCACCTGTCGTCGGGCAGCGGCGGGCCGAGGGCGGCGCCCGGCGACGAGGCGGGACCGAGGTCGATGGCGCGCGCCCTCCGCTGGGCGCCGCGCAGCATGTCGAGGCAGACGTTGGTGGCGATGCGGAACAGCCACGGACGGAGCGGCGCCCGGTCAGGGTCGTAGCGGTCGAGCGCGCCCCATGCCTTGAGCATCGTCTCCTGTACGGCGTCCTCGGCCTCGAACCCGGAGCCCAGCATGCGGTAGCAGTAGCCGGTCAGCTCGGTGCGATGCCGCTCCAGATCCGCGACCTCCACTTGCCTCCTGACCCCCGTTCCTCTCGGTCCAACGGCGTCAGGGTCAACACCACAGGCGTGGCCGCGAGAACCCCGTCAGCCGATCACGATCGCGGCGGCGACCATCGCGGCGGCCGCGGCGAGCACCGCGAACGAGTCGATCGCCCATCGGACCTGCGCCGGAGCGGCCTCCGCCGAGCGGCGCCTGGCCGACTCGGCGCGGTCGGTGATCTGCTCGCCCACCCAGTCGGCGTGCGTCTTGCCCGCGAACGCCTCGGCCGCGGCCTGCTCGGCCTTGGACAGCGCCGGCTCGGTCCGCAACCGCCCGCGCCGCGGAACCGGAGCCCCGCGGCGCTGCGCCTTGGCCCGCTCGCGCGCGGTGCTCACCGGAGTCCACAGCCGCAGCAGCCGCCCGTCGCCGTGGCGGACGTTGATGGAGTGGGACACCGTCACCCCGTCGATCGACGCCCACGGCACGAGCGTCGTGCGCAGCGGGTTGCGCACGACGAGTCGGTCCTCGGTGAACACGGTGGCCGGCCGGAGCGCGATCAGGTAGACCACCGCGGTCAACGCCCCGAGCACGGCCAGCGCCACCAGCGACGGCTTGCCGTTGTAGCGGACGATCAGGTCCCAGACGTTGAACGCGACGAACGCCACCCACGCCCAGCCGAGGACGAAGGCGAACCTGGACCGGTAGGTCTGTTTCACGGCTGCCACTTGAGCTGCGCGAACCCGGGCTTGATGACGCCGTTGATCAGCGCCAGCCGCTCGTCGAACGGGATGAACGCCGACTTCATCGCGTTGACCGTGAACCACTGCAGGTCGTCCCACCCGTAGCCGAACGCCGCCACCAGCTTGGCGAACTCCAGCGACGAACTGGTCGAGCTCATCAGCCGGTTGTCGGTGTTGACCGTCACCCGGAAGTGCAGGCGGCGCAGCAGCCCGATCGGGTGCTCGGCGATCGAGGAGGCGGCGCCCGTCTGCAGGTTCGACGTGGGGCACATCTCCAGCGGGATCCGCTTGTCGCGCACGTAGGCGGCCAGCCTGCCGAGCTTGGCGGTGCCGTCACCGGCCACGGAGATGTCGTCGATGATGCGCACGCCGTGCCCCAGCCGGTCGGCGCCGCACCACTGGATGGCCTGCCAGATCGACGGCAGCCCGAACGCCTCGCCGGCGTGGATGGTGAAGTGGGCGTTCTCCCGCTGGAGGTATTCGAACGCGTCGAGGTGGCGGGTGGGCGGGTAGCCGGCCTCGGCGCCGGCGATGTCGAACCCCACCACGCCGACGTCACGGTAGCGGACGGCCAGCTCGGCGATCTCCATCGACCGGGCCATGTGCCGCATCGCGGTCAGCAGGGTGCCGACCCGGATCCCGCGCCCCTCCGAGCCCTGCTTGAACCCCTCCAGCACGGCCTCCACCACCTGGTCGAGGCTGAGCCCGGTCGTGGTGTGCTGCTCGGGCGCGAAGCGCACCTCGGCGTAGACGACGCCGTCGGCGGCCAGGTCCTCGGCGCACTCGGCGGCCACCCGGACGAGCGACTCGCGCGTCTGCATGACGGCCACCGTGTGTTCGAACGTCTCCAGGTAGCGCTCCAGCGACCCGGAGTCGGACGCCTCCTCGAACCACTGGCGGAGGCTGTCGGGGTCGGTGGTGGGCAGCCGGTCGTAGCCGCACTCCCGTGCGAGATCCACGATGGTCTCGGCCCGGAGGCCACCGTCGAGATGGTCGTGTAGCAGCACCTTCGGCGCGCGCCGGATCTCGTCAATCGTGGGGCTCATCAGGCCATGATATGTGGCAGGAGCACCACGGAGCTCAGGAGCGGTGTGCCGTTTCGGGGCTGAATGCCGGCAGGCAGACGGCCACGTATTCGGCCCCCTCGGGCCCCGCGCTGTAGCGGATCGTCTCGCCCGGCTCCGACACGATGGACTGGCCCGCCGAGACCTCGGTGACGCCGCCGGCGTGCTCGACGAGCACCGTGCCGCGCAGGACGACCGTGTACTCGGCGAACGAGGGGGTCTGGGCGGGTTCGTCCCAGCCGGGCGGGGCGACCATGTGGGCGATGGAGATCGCCTCGTCGCCGCTGTTGACGCGCCCCACGTGCTCGTCGATCAGTTTGCCACCGGGCACCGGGACCCGCGTGGGGCCTTCGATCTTTCTCACCACCCGGTCAGTGTGCCACGTCGATGACGAGCCGGTCCGGACGGGTGTGCTCCGTCACCCTGAAAGGCCGCTCGGAGTCCGCGAGGAGCCCCACGACGACGCGGCCCTCGAAGTCGCCGGCCCGGACCGCCCCGGTGAGGGCGCCGAGGGACGGGGGGACGCCGCCGCCCGTCCAGGTGGGCGTGCCGTCGGAGGTGTGGGCCTCGGCGGGGGTCAGCAGGACGTACAGGCAGGCGCCGCCCTTGAGGTCCACGGGCTTGCCCGACCCTTCCTGCGCGAGCTCGTCCACCCAGCGGACGGCGTGGCCGGGGAGGCCGCCGTCGAGGTCGATCACCACGCGGTCGAACGTGTCGTGGCGGCCGAAGCGGACGCCTGTCACGAGGACGGGCTCGCCGCGTTCGCGCTCGACCTCGACGGGGGCGGTGCCGGTGGGCCGGCCCGGCATGCCGGTCACCTCCGCCGGGCCCGGTGAGAGCGAGCCGGTGGTGGGGGCCGTGGGGGTTCCGGTGGGGGTCGGCGTGATCGCCGCCGTGGCGTCCGGCCCGCCGGGGCCCTGCCCGCCCCCG
>NZ_QNFZ01000996.1 GCF_003313395.1 Nonomuraea lactucae
CTGCGCCGCGTGCAGCGCCGCTGTGGCGCCGCCGCCGGGCGCCGGCACCCGGTCGGCCAGCCGGGCGAGGAAGTCGCCGATCTTCGTGTCGCGCATGGCGGCATTCTGCCAGGTGGCAGCTCCCCGCACCGCCGGCCGGGCCGCGCGACGTCACTCGCGGTGCATCGGGCGGGTGACGTCCTCGGGCCCGGTGGAGTAGTACGGGGGAGGCGCGCCCTGTCCGGGCGCTCCCACCGGGGGCGGGCCGTAGCCGGGCGTCACCACGACGGGCCCGGCGGAGCGCCACCGCGACGGGAACGCCGAGGCCACCAGCAGCACCACCGCGAGGAACAGGAAGATCCCGGCATAGCCCAGCGTGAGGAAGCCGGTGCTGAGCGTCCCCCTCGTCAGCGCGTCGGGCAGCAGCCGGGTGCCCCAGAGCTCCACGAGCGGCAGCCCGCCCAGCGCCAGGAACCCGAGCCCGCCGAGGAGCGAGGAGACTGGAGACAGCCGCGAGGAGACGAGAAAGGCGAACAGGATCCCCGAGCCCGCGAGCGCGCCGAACCCGGTCCACGAGATGACCAGATCCCGGAAGTTGATGAGCATCTCGGTGGTGCCGTAGATCAACCCCACGGCGATCAGCGGAGGCAGCAGGAGCCCGGCGACCACTCCCAGTACGTGACGCACAACGTTGGACATAACGCCCCAACCCCCGTCATTCCGGTTAGGGCCACAACCTACCGCGTGGACTCCCGCACGACGAGTTCCGGCTGGAACATGACCTGCTGGTGCGCGTGCGTCTCCGGGTTGTCGCACTCGTCCAGCAGCAGCTCGGTGGCGACCCGGCCCAGCCGGTAGGTGGGCTGCCGGACCGACGACAGCGCCACGGTCGAGGCGGAGGCGAAGTCGATGTCGTCGTAGCCGATCAGCGAGACGTCGCCGGGCACCCCGACGCCCGCCTGCAGCAGCCCCCGCAGCACGCCCAGGGCGAGCAGGTCGTTGGCGCAGAACAGCGCGTCGGGCAGCGCGCCCCCGGACAGCAGCTCCTCGGCGGCCTGCTGCCCCGCCTTCGCCGTCATCGCGGGCATCGCGATCTCGACGAGCGCCAGCGGGTCGCGCCCGGCCTCGGCGAGAGCCTGCTCGGCGCCGTGCCGCCGGTCCTGGCACTGCCGGATCGTGGCCGGCCCGGTGACGTGGCCGATCCGGTCGGCGCCGCCCTCCAGCAGATGGGCGACCGCCATCGCGGCGCCCGCCACGTCGTCGACCGCGACCGCGCACCGGCCGGCCCGGTCGGCGGGGTGGTCGACGAGCACCACGCTGATGCCGCGCTCGCGCAGCCGGTCGAGCCGCCCGGGATCCTCGTCGGAGGGCGTGATCAGCACGCCGCGCACCCGCTGCTCGGCGAAGACGAGCAGGTTGCGCTCCTCCTTCAGCCGGCTGCCGGAGGAGTTGCCCAGGATGACGGCGTAGCCGCGCTCGCTGGCCAGGTCCTCCACGCCGGCCGCGACGTCGGTGAAGAACGGATTGCCGATGTCGATCACGGACAGGCCGATGGTGCGGCTGTGGCCGGCCCGCAACGTCGAGGCCGAGCCGTGCCGCACGAACCCGAGCTCCCTGATCGCCGCCTCCACGCGGGCGCGGGTGCCGCCGGCGACCTTCTCGGGGCGGTTGAGCACGTTGGACACCGTGCCGGGCGACACCCCCGCCATGGCCGCGACGTCCTTGATGCTCACTGTCTCCATCGCCGTTCCCGTGGCTCGTCGGTGCGCTGGCTCGCGCTCCGCCGTACCAGCTCGTTGGCTCCGCAGGACGCATCGTACGGCTCGCGCCCCCGGCCGACGGCCACAGGGCCGCCGCCCCTGCGCGGGGCGGCGGCGCCGTACCTCTCTACTGTCTACTGCTTGATGGTGTAGCTGTCGCCGTAGACCTTCCAGGTCAGCGGCGGGTCGAGGTCGAGGTTGCCCTTCTTGAGGAAGACCCTCTGGGCGGTGTCCACGCGGCTGGTGTCCTCGTGCGCCTCCTCCGCCTTCATTGCCGCCTTGCGGGCGTCGAGGAACGCGTTGAGGTACGTGGTCTCGTTGCCGCCCTGGGCCGGGGGCTTGGCCTTGGCCAGGGCGGACTTCCTGATGCCGCCGAAGCTCAGCCTGTCGCTGCCCGGGCCGTGCATGACGATGGCGTCGTAGTAGATGAACTGTCCGAGCGCCCGCAGTCCGTCCTGCTTGGCCTGCTTGACCGCCGGGTTGAAGTAGACCCGGTCGCGCTCGTCGTTCTGCGCCGTCTGGAAGGCCGGGTCCTTGGCGGCGGTCTTCCAGTCCTTGGTGAAGTTCGGGTCCAGGCCGCGGTGGGAGGCGGTGCCGTTGACCTTGCGCAGCGCCGGGAGGTACTTGGCGAGGACGTTGCCGGGCTTGCGCTTGGCGTAGAGCTCGACGAGCTGCAGCATGTCGCCCGTGCCGGAGCAGAAGCCGATGATGCCCGCGGTGTAGCCGCGGTCGTCCTTGATGTCCTCGATGTAGCCGTACTGGGCCTTCCAGTTGAGCGAGGAGTTCTCGGCGCTGGACACCAGCTGCATGGCGATGTCCTTCTTGTGTGGATCGGTGAGGTCCACGGGCGCCTGCGCGGGCAGGGAGAGAACCGCGGCGAGGGCCGGGGCGAGCAGGGTGCTCAGCATGCACACTCCTGTGGCTGGGGGTTCGTTAGGAAGCCTTCCTAACGAACATTAGTCACAGGAGTCAACAGTTGTGGCCTATGTTGCGAAATCCTGTCAATTCCGGAGCGCTGCGAGCTGCTGCTCGAACGGCACGACCTCCTCCACCTCGTCGCCCGCCTCGGCTGGTGGGCGGCGGGTCCGGGCGCGGCGCGGCATCAGGTCGGCCAGTTCGCCGGCGGCGCGGCCGATCCGGGCGACCAGTCCGTCGGTGAACGAGTCACCGCCGCCGCCCCAGTCCTCCGAGGCCGCGTACACCGCGGTCGGCACGACCACGGCGCGCAGGTAGGCGAAGAGCGGGCGCATCGCGTGCTCCAGCGCGAGCGAGTGGCGGGCCGTGCCGCCGGTGGCGGCGATCAGCACCGGCGTGCCCGCCAGCGAGTCGGGGTCGACGACGTCGAAGAACGACTTGAACAGGCCGCTGTAGGAGGCGGTGAAGACCGGCGTGACCGCGATCAGGCCGTCGGCCTCGGTCACCGCCTCGACGGCCGCGCGCAGCCTGGCGTTGGCGAAGCCCGTGACGAAGGCGTTGGCGATGTCGCCGGCGAGGTCGCGCAGCTCGATCACGCGCACCTCGACGTGGTCCCCGTCGTGGTCCCCGTCGTGGTCCCCGCCGTGATCCCCGACTGGGGCCTCGGCGTGCGGCCCGGTGGGGGCGTCGTCCAGCAGGCGGCGCCGGGTCGCCTCGGCGAGGCGGTCGGCGAGCAGCCGCGTGGAGGAGGGCAGGCTCAGACCCGCCGACACGGCGACGAGCTTCATGTGCGATCTCCTTTCGGTCTCAGACCGCGGACGGCTCCGCGGTACGGGAGGCGTGGGTGGGGGCGTCCGCCACCCCGGGGGCGCGCCTGGCGGCGAACTCCTCGCGCAGCACGGGCACGACCTCCTCACCGAGGACGTCGATCTGCTCCAGGACCGTCTTCAGCGGCAGCCCGGCGTGGTCCATGAGGAACAGCTGGCGCTGGTAGTCGCCGAACGACTCGCGGAACGTCAGCGTCCTGTCGATCACCTGCTGCGGGCTGCCGACCGTCAGCGGCGTCTCGGCCATGAAGTCCTCCAGCGACGGCCCGTGGCCGTACACGGGGGCGTTGTCGAAGTAGGGGCGGAACTCGCGTACCGCGTCCTGGGAGTTCTTGCGCATGAACACCTGGCCGCCCAGCCCGACGACGGCCTGCTCGGGCGTGCCGTGGCCGTAGTGCGCGTACCTCTGCCGGTAGAGCGTGATCAGCCGGACGAAGTGCTCCTTGGGCCAGAAGATGTTGTTGGCGAAGAAGCCGTCACCGTAGTAGGCGGCCTGCTCCGCGATCTCCGGGCTGCGGATGGAGCCGTGCCACACGAACGGCGGCACCCCGTCGAGCGGACGCGGCGTGGACGTGAAGCCCTGCAGCGGCGTGCGGAAGCGGCCCTCCCAGTCGACCACGTCCTCGCGCCACAGCTTGTGCAGCAGGGCGTAGTTCTCGATGGCGAGGGGGATGCCCTGCCGGATGTCCTGCCCGAACCACGGGTAGACCGGCCCGGTGTTGCCCCGGCCCAGCATGAGATCCACCCGGCCGTCGGCCAGATGCTGCAGCATGGCGTAGTCCTCGGCGATCTTGACCGGGTCGTTGGTCGTGATCAGCGTCGTGGCCGTGGACAGGATCAGCCGCTCGGTCCTGGCGGCGATGTAGCCCAGCATGGTCGTGGGGGAGGAGGGCACGAACGGCGGGTTGTGGTGCTCGCCGGTCGCGAACACGTCGAGCCCGACCTCCTCGGCCTTGAGCGCGATGGTCACCATCGCCTTGATGCGCTCACGCTCGCCGGGGGTCCGGCCCGTGGTGGGGTCCGTGGTCACGTCGCCCACGCTGAAGATCCCGAACTGCATACTTTTGGTCACCACCTTTGACTGTTGAAACTTTAACAGACTGTGCAGCGCACAACCACCCTGCCGTATTCCACCTCGTGATCCGCAGCTCTTCCACGCCCTCGACCCGGGGGCTGGAACGGCGGCCCCTACGCCTGCGCCAGGGCGTTGATGTCGGCGGGGCCTAGCACCCGCTTCGGCGCCCCGCGCTCGGCCACGGCGATCATGGCTTGGCCGATCCGCTCCGTGGTGGTCACGCTCGACGGGTAGAGCAGGCGCAGCAGCGGGAAGAACGGGGTGGTCACCACGTACGCCAGCCGGTACCACCTCGTCCTCGACGTGACCCCGTGGACGGGCTGGATGTAGCCGGGCCGGAACATGCAGGCCGCGAGCGGCAGCGCCAGCAGGGCGTTCTCCGTGGCGCCCTTGACCCTGGCCCACATCGAGCGCCCCTGCTGGTCGGTGCCCGCGCCCGACACGTACACGAACGTCGAGCCGGGGGCGAGCCGCGCCAGCGTGGTGCCGGCCGCGAGGGTGAAGTCGTAGGTGACGCGCCGGTAGTCCTTCTCGCTCATGCCCGCCGAGGAGACGCCGAGGCAGAAGAAGCACGCGTCGTAGCCGGCCAGGTCGGCCTCGATCGGGGCCAGGTCGGCGAGGTCGGCGTGGATGATCTCGCGCAGCTTGGGGTGCGAGCGTCCGGTCGGTGACCGGCCCACCGACAGCACGGCCTCGACCCGGCCGTCGAGCAGGCACTCCCGCAGTACGCCCTGCCCGACCATGCCGGTGGCGCCGAAGATGATCACTCTCATGCCAGGCTCCGTTCCTGGCCCGAATGCTACTCACCTGGTGGACACCCGGCGATCTCGCCGCATGCCCACACGGACTGCCCCCCGTGAGGTCACCACGCGTCATGCTCGCCCCACCAGGCGAACAGGCGTCGAAACCTCAGGCGTAGTAGCGGTAGACGGCCTGGGCGACACAGGCGGGCTTGCCGCCCGCCTCGACCTCGACGGTGAAGTCGAGCGTGACCTGAACGCCGCCCTTGACCTCCTCGACCTCGGCGACCCGGCCCGCGAGGCGGATACGCGAGCCGACGGGGACGGGGGCCGGGAAGCGCAGCCTGTTCAGGCCGTAGTTGACGGCCATGTCGATCCCCCTCAGCTCAAGGAGCCGGTTGAAGAGCGGAATCAGGAGCGACACCGTGAGGTAGCCGTGCGCGATGGCGGCCTTGAACGGCCCGTCCTTGGCGCGTACCGGATCGGTGTGGATCCACTGCCGGTCATCGGTGGCGTCGGCGAAGGCGTTCACCCGCTGCTGGGTGATCTCCAGCCAGTCGGTGGAGCCCAGGTCGGTCCCCGCCAGAGCCTTGATCTCGGGCAGGCCTTCCGCGACAAGAGGCACGGGAACATCTCCTTTATCTCAGGCCGAGCAGTCGGGCGGCGTTCTGCTTGAGGATCTTGGGACGGACCTCGTCCTTGATCGGCAGGTCGGCGAAGTCAGCCAGCCAGCGGTCGGGCGAGATGAGTGGATAGTCCGAGCCGAACAGCACCTTCTCCTGGAGGAGGCTGTTGGCGTACTTCACCAGCTGCGCGGGGAAGTACTTGGGCGACCAGCCCGACAGGTCGATGTGCACCAGGGGCTTGTGGGTGGCGACCGCCAGCGCCTCGTCCTGCCAGGGGAAGGACGGGTGCGCGAGAATGATCGGCAGGTCGGGGAAGTCCGCCGCGACATCGTCCACGTGGATGGGGTTGGAGTACTTCAGCCGGATCCCGCCACCGCCGCGCACCCGAGCTCCGATCCCCGTCTGCCCGGTATGGAACAGCGCGACGGCTCCCGCCTCCTCGATCACTTCGTACACGGGATAGGCGAGGCGGTCGTCGGGGAAGAAGCCCTGAAGGTTGGGGTGGAACTTGAAGCCGCGCACGCCGTACTCCTCGATGAGGCGGCGGGCCTGCCGTACCGCGACCTTGCCCTTCCAGGGGTCGACACTGGCGAACGGGATGAGCACGTCGGCGTTGGCCGCGCAGGTCTGGGCCACCTCGTCGTTGGGGACGGGCGGGTGGCCGGTGGCGGTCTCGGCATCGACGGTGAAGACCACCGCCGCCATGCTCCGCTCGCGGTAGTAGGCGGCCGTCTGACTGATGGTGGGCCGCTCGCGCGCCACCCCGAAGTAGCCTTCCGCGCCGCCCTTGAGCTCGCCGGACAGGGAGTCGCCGCCCCTCGCGGAGACCTCGGCGTGGGTGTGGACGTCGATCGCGGTGATCGTGGACAGATCCATCAGACGGCCTCGGGCGCCGGGATCCCGTAGCTCTCCGGGCGCGCGCCCACGGAGCCGGGCCACACTTCGGCGATCGCGTCGGCGCTCCAGCCGCCATCGGCGTAGGCGGCGCTGATCTCCCGCGGATGCGACCACAACGCAAGCTTGTCTCCGCCGACGCCGACGCACTGCCCGGTCACCCCGGCGGAGGCGTCGGAGGCGAGGAAGACGACCAGGCCGGCGACGTCCTCGGCGGTGCCGAAGCCGTTGCCCTTGCGCAGGCTGTCGGGAAGTGGCACGCCCCGCTCCTCCAGCGCCTCGATGTGGGGCGCGAAGGCGGGGATGGACTTGGTCATCTCGGTGGCGGCGTTCGGCACGACGGCGTTGACGGTGATGTCCGCCCTGGCCAGTTCCATAGCCCAGGTGCGGGCCATCGCGGCGATCCCGGCCTTGGCGGCGGCGTAGTTGGTCTGACCGAAGTTGCCGCGCTGCCCGGCGGGCGAGCCCGCGAGAATGATCCGGCCGCCCTCCCCCTGCTCGCGCAGCCGTTGTACGGCGGCGCGCACGCAGGTGAACGTGCCGCGCAGATGCACGTGTATCACGGCGTCGAAGTCGTCGTCGGACATCTTCCACAGCACGCGATCACGGAGGATTCCGGCGTTGGTCACCATGACGTCCAGCCGTCCGAACTCGGAGACGGCCCGGGCCACCAGCGCTTCGGCGGACTCCGTCGATCCGACCGCGGCCACCTCGGCGACCGCGCGCGGACCGATCCGCTTGGCGGCGGCCTCGACCGCCTCGGCGTCCACGTCGTTGAGCACCACCGAGGCGCCCGCGGCCGCCAGCGCTCTGGCGTAGGCCAGGCCCAGCCCCCGGCCGCTCCCTGTGACCACCGCCACCTTGCCGTCGAGGTTCATCTCAGCTCCCTTCTCAGGATCTTGCCGGAGGCCGTGCGCGGCAGTTCCGCGACGAACTCCACGTATTTGGGGATCTTGTAGCGGGCGAGCCTGCCGTCCAGATGAGCGAGGACGTCGGCCGTGCGCAGCGGCTCCGTGGCGACCACGAAGGCCTTGCCGACCTCGCCCCACCTCTCGTCGGGCACGCCGATCACCGCGGAGTCGACGATCTCGGGGTGGGTCAGGAGAGCGCTCTCGACCTCGGCGGGGTAGACGTTCTCGCCTCCCGAGATGATCACGTCTTTGACTCGGTCGACGACGCGGTAGAAGCCGTCCTCATCGCGCACGGCCACATCGCCTGAGCGGAACCAGCCGTCCTCGGTCGACGCGGCCGCGTTCTCGTCCGGCAGGCCCCAGTAGCCCGCGAAGACGTTCGGTCCGCGCACCAGGATCTCGCCCTGCTCGCTGCCCTGCTCGCCGTCGGGCTCGCTGCCCTGCTCGCTGGCAGGCTTTCTGACGGGCGCGCCGTCGAGCTTGACGTCGGTGAAGAAGGCCGGGACGCCCGCCGTGCCCGCTTTGCGGACGGAGTCCGCCGGGCTCAGGTAGAGGACGCCGGGGGAGGCCTCGGTCATGCCGTACCCCTGCAGGAAGGTCAGGCCGCGGTCCTGGTAGGTGCGGATGAGCGGCTCGGGGACGGGCGCGCCGCCGCACTCCAGCAGGCGCAGGCTGGACAGGTCGGCCTCCGCCCAGCGCGGGGATCCGGCGATGAAGGCGTACATGGCGGGCACGCCGAACATCGACGTCACCCGCTCGGTCTCGATCAGTTCCAGCACCCGGTCGGCGTCGAATGCCGACAGGATGACCGCCCGCCCGCCCTTGATCAACGTCGGCAGGAGCGACTGGGCGAGGGCGGCGATGTGGAAGAGCGGCGCGGTCACGAGCGTCACGTCCTCGCCGCGCAGATCGAGGTCGATCAGGTGGTTGTAGACGTTCCAGGTCAGGTTGGCGTGGGTGAGCATGGCCCCCTTGGGGCGACCCGTCGTGCCCGAGGTGTACATGATCAGGCAGAGGTCGTCCAGGCCCACCGGTGCGTCGATCGGGTCGGCGTCCGGCAGCGGCGTCAGCGGATCGAGAACCTGAGGCGCGCCCGGGACCGCTCCGTACCCCGGGCCGACGACCAGAGCGGCCGGACTGGCATCTCTGATGACGAACAGCAGCTCGGCCTCGGTCAGGCGCGCGTTGAGGGGGAGGTAGGCCGCGCCGAGCAGGCCCGTCGCGAAGAAGGTCTCCACCGCCGCCGGATGGTTCGGCCCGAGATAGGCGACCCGATCCCCACGATTCACACCCCGCGCGCGCAGAGCCGCGGCCAGGCGGTTCGCCTTGTCGGCCAGCTCCGCGTAGGTGATGTGCACATCATCGTGGGAAAGCGCGACCCTCGTCGGGGACATTCGCGCGCGGCGCGCGGGCCACGATCCCAAGCCTCGGTTCAGCACACGTCCCTCCCTGGACGGTATGTCGACGGCCAATATTAGGCATATTCATTGCAGCAGAAGCAATAGTGCACATCGTTCTGTGATCCGCCGTACCATGGGTCTGTGGTCAACAGTCCGCAGGAGAGCGCACAGCCGGTCAGGGACATCGGGGGCGACGGCGAGCCACGGATCCGCAACGGTTCGGCACTGCGCCCGCAGACCCTGCTGCTCGCCTTCCTCGGCATCCACCTGCGCGGCCGTGACCTGGCCATCTCCTCGGCGAGTGTCATCGGCGTGCTGGCCGGGCTGGGCATCTCCGAGGAGGCCGCCCGCTCCACCCTCACGCGGATGACCCAGCGGGGCCTGCTGGAGCGGCACCGCAGGGGCCGCCAGGCCTACTTCGGGCTGACCGCCCGATCGGAGGCCGTGCTGGAGGAGGGGCATCAGCGGATATGGCACTCCAGTCCGGTCAACCGGGACTGGAACGGCCGATGGACGCTGATCGGCTTCTCTCTCCCGGAGTCCTGGAGCCAGCAGCGCCACGATCTACGCTCTCGACTGCTGTGGGCCGGGTTCGGCCCGCTGCAGAACGGGCTGTGGATCGCTCCCTCGGCCGTCGACGTGCCCGCGTTACTGGGCGATCTCCGGCTCGACGCCCACATCAGGGCTTTCACCGCCGAGACCGTGAAACCCACCGAGACGGCACAGTTCGTCCGTGACGCCTTCGACCTGGAGGGGCTGGCGGCCGGGTACCAGAGATTCCTGGAGCGGTGGGATCGCCGTCGGCCGCTTCCCGAACTCCGCGACGACCTGCTCCGCGAGCTGCTGCTCCAGGCTGAGTGGCTGCAACTGCTCCGGGGGGATCCACGCCTGCCGCTCGAGCATCTGCCGGCGGACTGGCCCGCGCCGCAGGCGGAGGAGGTCTTCCGCGACCTGGCGGCGGTCCTCCGCGACCCGGCCACGCGGGTGGCCGCCGACACGCTCGACTTCATGGCGGTCAGCTGATCGGCCCGTTCGCCGTTGCCGGCGCGTGAACACTTCTGGGCCGCCACCCGCTCGTCCCCGCTCGTCCCTTCCCGGTACGGCGAGCCTGGCCTCGCCGTACCGGGAAGGTCAGACACCGCTGCGCTCCGGCTCCGCGGACAGGCTGCTCCGGTTGGTCTCCTTGGTCGCGGCGATCGCGACCACGGTCACCAGGCAGCAGACGGCGATGACGACCGAGACGGCGAGCGTGCCGCCTCCGCCGCCGATCATGCTCGCGAACACGACCGGCGCGAAGCCGGCGCCCGTAGCCGAGATCTGGTAGCCGAGCGAGGCGCCCGTGTAGCGGGTCCGGGTACGGAACAGCTCGGTGTAGAGGGCGGCCATCGGCCCGTACATGGCCGGGTGCGCGATCGACTGCCCCAGGACGACCGCCAGGGCCAGCAGGGCGAACGAACCGCTGTTGATCAGTGGGAAGAGCAGGAAGCCGACCAGGGCCATCATGGCCGCGCCGGCCACCACCACGGGGCGTCTGCCGATCCTGTCGGACAGCGCCGCGAAGGTGAGGATGCCGATGATCGCGCCGGCGGAGGAGATGGTGAGGGCGTTCAGGACCGTGGGGCGGGGGTGCCCCGCGCTCACGGCGTAGGCGATGACGAACGTGGTGAGCGTGGCCTGCGCGACGAACGCGCCGAATCCCACGCCGACCGCGCGCAGCAGGTTCATCGGCTGCCGGCGGAAGACCTCGACCAGCGGCGGCGCCTCGCCATCGGCGGGCCGGGCGTGGGCGAACACGGGGGTCTCGCTGACCTTGGCCCGGACGAACAGGCCGACCGCCAGCAGAACGACGCTGAGCAGGAACGGGATCCGCCAGCCCCAGTCCAGGAAGCTCTGTTCGCCCATGATCGCGGCGGTGGCGGTCAGCGTGATCGTGGACAGCAGCTGGCCGCTGGGCGCACCCGCGTTGGTGAACGCGGCCCAGAGGCCCCTGCGGGAGGTGGCGTGTTCGGCGGACATCAGTACGGCGCCGCCCCACTCGCCCCCGATCGCGATCCCCTGCAGCACGCGCAGCAGCACCAGCAGGATCGGCGCCCAGACGCCGATCTGCGCGTAGGTGGGCAGAACTCCGATGAGCGTGCTGGCCAAACCCATCATGGTCATCGTGATGACCAGCATCCGCTTGCGGCCCAGACGGTCACCGAAGTGCCCGAACAGGATGCCGCCGATGGGCCTGGCCAGGTAGCCGGAGGCGAAGGTGCCCAGGCTGGCCACCGTGCCCGCCGCGGGGTCGAGGGCGGAGAAGAAGACCTTGTTGAAGACCAGTGCCGCCGCGGTCGCGTACAGCAGGAAGTCGTAGAACTCGATGAGGCTGCCGAGGTAGCTGGAGACGACCGCGCGCTTGAGCTGGGCGCTTGAGTTCTGAGGGGTGTCTGGCATGGCTGGCCCTTGTCTGTGGTCCAGGTCATGCTGCTGGCCGCACGCTAAGCACTCTGCTAACTGCCGCCAACAGCATGCCGAATGTTCCTGGTGGTGGGAACAGTCTCGCCGATAGGTATCGTTCGGCACAATGTTTACGGCAGAGATGAAAGTGCCTAATTTGTGCGGCGCGGCCGTCGCGATCCATCGGCACCGGACGAGCGGAGCGTCGTCGTACGATGACCCGCCCCTGCCGAGAGCGTCCCCGGAGGAGACCTGCCCTGTGGCCTCCCGCCCACACTGGGTCTCGCGGGGGCTCGCCGGACCCGCCGACGGTGCCGGAGCGGTGCCGGGGCGGAGCCAGGCAGGCCGCCCCGGAGGCCCCGGAAGCCGCCGGGCCCGGAAGCGCCGTAGCAGGCCGGTTCAGGCCGACTGGCGGCTGCCCCAGTCCAGGAGGGCGCGGGCCGTCTCGAAGCGGCGGCTGGAGACCGACTCGCCGAGGATCACACCCACCAGCAGCCGGCCGCCGCGCTCACCCGCGAACGCCAGGCTGAAGCCCGCCGCCCGCGTGAACCCGGTCTTCAGGCCGACCGCGCCCCGCGTACCGAGCAGCCTGTTGGTGTTGGACCAGGTGTACGAGCGGTGCGTGGCCGTCCGGTGGAGCGTGTACCGCCGGGTGCTCGCCACCTTCCGCAGTGCCGGATCGCGCAGCGCCTGCACGGCGAGCAGCGCCTGGTCCTTGGCCGTCGAGTAGCCGTCGCTGCCGGGCATGGGCAGCCCGTCGGCGTTGACGTAGTAGGTGTCCTTCATGCCGAGCTGCCGGGCGGTGGCGTTCATCCTGGCCACGAAGCCGCGGACGCCGGGCCCGTACGTGCGGGCCAGCGCGTGCGCCGCGTCCGCGCCCGACGGCAGCATCAGCGCGTGCAGCATGTCCCCGACGGGCAGCCGGTCGCCGGGGCGCAGGTGGGCGGTGGTGCCGCCGCCGTTCACGGCGTACCGGACGTCCTCACGCTCGACCTCCACCAGGTCAGTCGGCTTGGCGGCCTTGAGCACGAGGTAGGCGGTCATGGTCTTGGTGAGGCTGGCGATCGGCATGCGGCGCTCCGCGGCGTCGCTGAGCCGTACGGCGCCGCTGGCGGCGTCCACCAGGATGGCGGCCCGCCCGTGCACGGCGGGAGCGCCGGCGTCGGCGGGCGGGCTGGCGAGGGCTGTGCCCAGGGGCG
>NZ_QNFZ01000999.1 GCF_003313395.1 Nonomuraea lactucae
AGCCTGCCGCGCCGGCAGGCCGGGGTGGCAGCGGTGGCCACGGCGGCGACGGCGGCGCGGCCGGCCAACGGGGAGAACGTCCGCACGCTCAAGGTGGCCACGGCCCGGCGGCGCCTCGAAACCCGGCAGGAGCCCCAGCAGGAGAGACAGCAGGAGGCACAGCGGGGGACCCGGCCGGAGACGCGCCCGCCCGTCATGTCGCCTGCGACGACGACCGCATCGACCACCGCGCCGGACCAGGCGCCGGGCGGGGAGGCGGGGCGGGAGGGCCCTGTGACTCCGTCCGAGTTCACGCCATCGGGGCTGCCGCTCAGGGTGCCCCAGGCCAACCTGGCGCCCGCCCTGCGGGAGGAGGCGCCTGCCGTACAGACCACTGACGAGGAGGACGATGACGAGCGCTCCCCGGAGGAGATCCGGGCCATGATGGGATCCCTGCAATCGGGCACCCGGCTGGGCAGGTCCGAGGCCGCCAAGCTCATGGGTGATCAGCGATCGGGAGGCGACGCGTGACACCGGCTACGGGCACGGACCTCAACTGGCTCCTTGACGACCTCGTCGGTCGGGTCAAGGAGGCCGAACACGCCATCGTGCTGTCGTCCGACGGGCTGCTGATGGCCTCGTCGGCGGGGTTGCAGCGGACCGACGGCGAGCACCTGTCGGCTGTCGCGTCCGGGCTGCAGAGCCTGGCCAAGGGCGTCTCCGAGCAGGTGAGCGGCGGCGCGGTGCGGCAGACGGTCGTGGAGTGGAAGTCACGCTTCCTGATCGTGACCGTGGCGGGCGAGCGGGCCTGCCTGGCCGTGCTCTGCGTGCAGAACGCCGACATCGGCCTGGTCGCCTACGAGATGGCCATGCTGGTGGCGCGCGTCGGCCAGTACCTCACCTCGGCCGCGCGCACCGGCGAGACCGTCGCCGGGGGCGACCGGTGAGCACGACGGACGAGCCGGCGGACGAGCACTGGGTCGATCCCGAGATCGTCCGGCCGTACGTCGTCACACGGGGGCGCACCCAGCCGGTGCACGGGAAGTTCGACCTCATATCCATGGCCCTGGCCGTGGGACCACCGCCCGGCCCGGAAGCCGGGCTCGACCCCGAACATCTGCAGATCCTCCAGCTCTGCCGCGAACCGAAGTCGGTCGCGGAGATCGCCGCGTACCTGAACCTGCCCGCGGGCACGATCCGGGTGCTGCTCGGCGATCTGTTCGACAAGGAACTCGTCTCGGCCCAGGAACCGCAATCCGAGGTGGACATGCGTGACATGAACATGTACAGGGCGGTGCTCGATGGTCTTCGATCGCTCTGACCGCCCGCGCCTGCCGAGGGCGATCAAGATCCTGATCGCCGGCGGCTTCGGCGCGGGAAAGACGACGATGGTCGCGGCCGTCTCCGAGACCAGGCCGCTGCGGACGGAGGAGATCCTCACCGACCGGGGCATCGGCGTCGACGACCTCACCTCGGTGGAGGCCAAGCGCACCACCACCGTGGCGATGGACTTCGGGCGCATCACCCTGACCAACGACTATGTCCTGTACCTGTTCGGCACGCCGGGCCAGGAGCGGTTCTGGTTCGTCTGGGACGAGCTGGCCGAGGGGTCGCTGGGCGCGGTCATCCTGGCCGACACCCGCCGCCTGGCCGACTGCTTCCCGTCGGTCGACTACTTCGAGCGGCGCGGCACGCCGTTCGTGGTGGCGGTCAACTGCTTCGAGGGGGCGCCGACGTTCGAGCTGGACGAGGTGCGCCTGGCGCTGCAGCTCGACCCGTCGATCCCGATCATCCTGTGTGACGCGCGCAAGCGCGACTCCAGCCGGGAGGTGCTCATCACGCTGGTGAAGCACTCCGCCCGCCTGCGGGCCGAGCCCGTGAGCTCGTAGCGGCGGGGCACGCCCCGACACCGAAGGGCCCGGTCCGCCAGGGGAAAGCGGACCGGGCCCTTCATGTGCGGCGAGCTCAGTGCTCCGCCGCCTTCTCGGCGCCGACGCCGGTGAGCGAGCGGACCTCGATCTCGGCGTACTTGGCCTCGTTGAACTCCTTGCTCATGACCGTGCCGAGCCACCCGCACAGGAAGCCGAGCGGGATCGAGATGATCCCCGGGTTGCTGAGCGGGAACCAGGCGAAGTCGGCGTCCTTGAACAGGGCCGTCGGCGAGCCGGACACCACCGGCGAGAAGATGACCAGCACCAGGGCCGAGATGAGGCCACCGTAGATGGCGCTGACCGCGCCGGCCGTGTTGAACCTCTTCCAGAACAGGCTGTAGAGGATGGCCGGCAGGTTGCCGGAGGCGGCGACGGCGAACGCCAGCGCCACCAGGAACGCGACGTTCTGCCCCTGTGCCAGGATGCCGAGGCCGATCGCGACGGCGCCGATGACGAACGCCGAGACCCGGGCGACCAGCACCTCCTCGCGCTCGGTGGCCTTGCCGCGCTTGAACACGTGCGCGTACAGGTCGTGCGCGAAGCTGGAGGAGGACGCGAGCGTGAGGCCCGCGACGACCGCCAGGATCGTGGCGAAGGCGACCGCGCCGATCAGGGCCAGCAGGATCGTGCCGCCCACGTCGCCGAGGAACGACTTGCCGATGGCCTCGGCCAGCAGCGGCGCCGCCGTGTTGCCCGCCTTGTCGGCCGCGGCGATCTTCCCGCTGCCGACCAGGGCCGCGGCGCCGAAGCCGAGGACCAGGGTGAGCAGGTAGAAGCTGCCGATGATGCCGATGCCCCAGAGCACGGACTTGCGGGCGTCCTTGGCGGTCGGGACGGTGTAGAAGCGGATGAGGATGTGCGGCAGGCCGGCTGTGCCGAGCACGAGCGCGAGGCCGAGGCTGATCAGGTCGATCTTGCCGGCCAGGCCCTGGGCGTCGGTGCCGTACTTCCCGCCCGGCTTCAGGAAGCTGTCGGCCTTGCCGCTCTGCGAGGCGGCCTCACCCAGCAGGGCGGAGAGGTTGAAGCCGTACTTGGCCAGCACCAGGACGGTGATCAGTGCCGCGCCGCCCATGAGGAGCACGGCCTTGACGATCTGCACCCAGGTGGTGCCCTTCATGCCGCCGAACACCACGTACACGATCATGAGTGCGCCGACGCCCACGATCGTCCACGCCTTGCCCGAGGGCGAGGTGACGCCGAGCAGCAGGCCCACCAGGGCGCCCGCGCCGACCATCTGGGCGAGCAGGTAGAAGATGCTGACCGTGATGGTGGAGACGCCGGCGGCGGTCCTCACGGGGCGCGGGCTCATCCTGAAGGCCAGCACGTCGGCCATGGTGAACTTGCCGGAGTTGCGCATCAGCTCGGCGACCAGCAGCAGGGCGACCAGCCAGGCGACGAGGAACCCGATGGAGTAGAGGAACCCGTCGTATCCGGACAGGGCGATGATGCCGGCGATGCCGAGGAAGGACGCGGCCGACATGTAGTCGCCGCCGATCGCCAGGCCGTTCTGGGCGCCGCTGAAGGAGCGGCCTCCGGCGTAGTAGTCGGCCGCGGTCTTGGTCTGGCGGCTCGCCCAGAAGGTGATGCCCAGCGTCGCGGCGACGAAGGCCAGGAAGAGCAGCGCGGAAAGGGCGTGTGAGCTCATCGGGTCCTCTCCTCGACCTCGTGTCGGAGCTTGTCGGCGATGGGGTCGAGCTTCTTCTCGGCGTGCTTGGCGTACGCCCAGGCGATCCAGAAGGTCGAGACGAACTGCAGCAGACCGAGGAGCAGGGCCACGTTGATGTTGCCGAACAGCTTGATCGCCATGAAGTCACGCGCCCAGCCGGACAGCACCACGTAGAGGAGGTACCACGACAGGAAGGCGGCGGTCATCGGGAACGTCCACCGGCGGAAGCGCCGTTTCAAATCCTGGAACTCGCTGCTCTCCTGCACTTGCTCATAGACGGACGCGTCATGTTCTTGAGTGGTCACGGGACACCCTCCACTGTGGTGCGGATCACGCACAAGGTAGAAGGGCAAGCTATCCGGACGGGAGCCCGGAGGCAGGGGTGTTCGGCGAGCCGCCATGGCCCGGCGGCTAGTTGTGCCGGGCTTGCGGTGAATGGTGCCATTCACACGACGAACGGTCTCCACCCTCCGCCCGCCGCGGGCCGGTGTGTTCCACTGGCCGCGGCGGGCGGACGTCGTCGTTCACCCCTTGACCGCGCCGGCCGTCAGGCCCTCGACGATGTAGCGCCTGATGGCGGCGAAGAGCACCAGGGTGGGGATCACCGAGACCACCGTGGCGGCGGCCATCGACCCCCAGTCGATGTCGTACTGGGTGATGAACGAGTTCATCGCGACCGGGATGGTCTTGGAGTCCTCGCTGTCGATGAAGGTGATCGCCAGGAAGAGCTCGTTCCAGCACTGCACGAACGCGAAGATGAACGTCGCCGCGATGCCGGGCAGCATCACCGGGATCACCACCCGGAGCATCGCGACCAGCCGGGTGGCGCCGTCCACCTGGGCGGCCTCCTCCAGGGCGGCCGGGATCCGCTCGCAGAAGCCGCGCATGATGATCGTGGAGAACGGCACGAGCATGGCGACGTACACCAGCATGAGCCCGGCCAGCCGGTTGAGCAGGTCGAGGTCGGACATCAGCAGGTAGAGCGGGCCGAGCGCGATGAACAGCGGGATCATCTGGGTGACCAGGAACGCCAGCATCACCGCGCCCCTGCCGGGGAAGGAGAAGCGGGCCAGCGTATGGCCGCCGATCACGCCGATCACCGTCACCACCGCGGCGGCCACGAGCGAGACGATGAGGCTGTTGAGCAGGTAGGCGCCGAAGTCGGCGAAGGAGAACAGCTCCGCGTAGTGCTCGAACGTGATCGCGTCCGGCCAGTACTTCAGCGGCATCGAGAAGATCTCGGCCTTGGGCTTGAGCGAGGTGACGACGATCCAGTAGAGCGGGAAGAGCGTGATCAGCAGCCAGGCGCCGAGCACGACGACTTTGCCCAGACGCCTCATCAGGACCTCTCCATGCGGGTGACGTTGAGGTAGAAGATGCTGAAGGCGAGCAGCAGCCCCAGCGCGAGCATCCCGACGGCGCCCGCCCGGCCGTAGTCGCCGCCGCTGACCTGCTGGATGAGGAACGTGGTGATGATGTCGGTGCTGCCCGCCGGGCCGCCGCCCGTCATCGAGTAGATCAGGTCGGGGAAGTTGAGGATCCAGATGATCCGCAGCAGCACGATCAGCGCCAGCGTGGGCCGGATGTGCGGCAGCGTCACGTGCCAGAACTGGCGCATCCGGGAGGCGCCGTCCACCGACGCCGCCTCGTACAGCTCGGGGGGCACCGACTGCAGCGCCGCCATGATCATGATGGCGAAGAACGTGACGCCGTACCAGATGTTGGCCACGATGACCGAGGTCATCGCCCAGCCGGGTGAGGCCAGGAAGCCGATCCGCTCGTCGATGATCCCGGCCTTGAGCAGCAGGTCGTTGATCACGCCGAACTGCCCGTTGAACATCCACCGCCACAGCAGCCCGATGAGGAAGCCCGACATGGCCCACGGGAAGAACACCCAGGCCTGGTAGAGCCCCCGGCCCCGGAACTGGCGCCGCAGCAGCAGCGCCAGCCCGAAGCCGAGGAAGAACTGGAAGAAGAGCGACACGACCACCCACGTGCCGGTGTTCCGCAGCGCCGTCCAGAACCGCTCCTCCGCCAGCACCGACCAGAAGTTCTCCAGCCCGACGAACGGCGTCGAGGTCAGGTCGAACAGGTTGTAGCGCTGGAACGCGATCACAGCACCGCGGATCATCGGGTAGTAGGTGAACAAGGCCACGAACACCGCGCCGGGCAGCAGGCACAGCGCGATGAACCTGGCCCTGCGGACCGTGAACGCGGGCTTGGCGTGCCTGGCGACCATGCCCACACCTTCGCTCATGATGCCTTCACTTACGACACCTGCTTCGCCTGGTCGGCCCAGAAGGCGTCCCACGACTTGAGCACTTCGGCGATGGTCTTCTTGCCGGTGATCAGCGCCTGCACGTCACGGTCGGAGTCGATGCCGAACTGGCTCCAGCCCGGGTAGTCGACCGGCCTGATGGTGATCACCTGCTTGGGGTCCCGCTGGGCCTCCAGGTACGCCTTCCAGGCGCCCTGGGAGAACTGCGGGTCGTCCTGCGCCTGCTTGGAGATCGGGATGAGGGAGTTGCCCTTGGCGAAGGCGATGCTCTGCTTGGCCTCCGACAGGAACTGCACCAGCTTGATGGCTTCCTTCTGATGCTTGCTGAAGGAGGTGACGCCCCAGCCCGCGTAGCCGACAGGCTGGAGGGCGTATCCGGTGGGCCCCTTGGGGATGGGCGAGGTGGACCACGCCTTGACGGCGCTCTCCTGGACCGTCTTGATCACCTCGGGGTCCTGGATGAGCATGCCGGTGACGCCGGACGTGAAGCCCTGGACCATCTCCGGGTAGGCCCAGGACACGGAGTCGGGCGGCGACGCCTCCTTGAAGATCTTCAGGTACAGGTCCATGGCCTGGGTGGCCTCGGGGGTGGAGAAGATCGTCCGCTTGTCCTTGAGGTAGTACGCCTTCTCGGGGTTGACGCTCTCGCCGTTGTAGGCGCTGATCATCATGACCGCGTAGTCGGCCCCGCCCTTGCCACCGCGGAACGAGTAGCCGAAGCGGTCGCCCGTGGTCATCTTCTTGCCGGCCTCGTAGAGCTCCTGCCAGGTCGTCGGCGGCTGGGTCATGCCCCAGTCGGTGCGGTAGAACAGGGTCCGCTGATAGAAGCCGTAAGGGAGGAGATAGGGCTTGCCGCCGACCTCGACGGCCTTCTTCTGGGCCAGGTCGGTGAGGTCGGACCAGCCGCTCCAGCTCGTGGTGGGCAGCTCGGCGAGCCAGCCGTTGTTGGACATGGACTTGGCCGTGTGGTCGCGGACCTCCAGCACGTCCAGGTCCTTCTTCGTCTGCATGATCTGGTTGATCTTCTGGTCGGCGCTTTCGAGCGGGGGCGAGACCAGCTCGACCGTGACGCCGGGGTTGGCCTTCTCGAAGTCGGCGATGAGGCTCTTGATCAGTTTGGTCCGGTCGGGGCTGGTCAGGCTCTCGATCATGCGCAGCCGTACCTCGCCGGAGGACGAGCCGGAGCCGGAGCCGCAGGCCGCGAGGACCAGCGTTGCAGCGGCCAGGAGCGCCGAGGGGGCCGCTAGGCGCGAAGATGTCATAGATTGCCTCCATGAAAGGTAAGACAGCGCTGTCGGTCACGCTAGGCGACCAACCCCTTCCAGCGCTAGACCGAGGTCCTTGATCAACGTTTCGGCGGCCTCCAGGCCCACCGAGAGGCGCACCAGCCCCACCGGGATGCCCATCGTCGCCCGCACGCTCTCCTCGGTGGACATGGCAGGCGCGTTGACCAGGCTCTCGAACCCTCCCCACGACACCCCGATCCGGAAGTGCCGCAGCAGGTCGAGGAACTTCGCGACCTCCTCCCGGGATTCCGTGGCCAGTTCGATGCTGAAGACGCTGGAGAAGCCCGACATCTGACACCGCGCCAGGGCGTGCCCTGGGTGCGACGGCAGCCCGGGATGGTTGACCTGCCGCACCCTCGGGTGGTCGGCCAGGAACCGGGCCACCGCCAGCCCCCGCTCCTGGTGAGCCGCCATCCGCACGGTCAGCGTGCGCAACCCCTTGATCACCTTTGCGCCGTCGGACGGGGACATCGCCGCGCCGTAGAGTTGGTACTCTTTCAGCGCCAGCGGCCTGATCAGCCGCGACGGCCCGACCACCACGCCGCCCACCAGGTCGCTGTGGCCGCCCACGTACTTCGACAGCGAGTGCACCACCAGGTCCACGCCCATGGTCAGGGGCTTCTGGAAGATCGGGGTGGACCAGGTGTTGTCCATGACGGTCACCAGCCCGCGCTCCGCCGCCCAGGCCGCGACCGCCGGAATGTCGAAGACCTCGTAGCGCATATATGAGGGTGACTCGAAGTAGAGTAGGCGCGTGCTCTTTTTGATAGCGCTGTCACACTGCTGGAGATCGTCGACGTGCGTATGCGTGACCCCGAACTTCTCCAGATAGCGCAGGAACTGGGTGGTCGGCCCGTAGACCGCGCCGAGCACGAGCACGTGGTCGCCGGCCGAGACCAGAGAGGAGATGGTCGCGGAGATCGCGCCCATGCCCGAGCCGAAGCACTTGGCCCGCTCGCCCCGCTCCAGCGCGGCCAGCTTACGCTGGGCCAGGTCCACAGTCGGGTTGGTGCCCCGCCAGTAGACGTATCGCTCATCCTCGTTCCTGACCGCCTCTCCCAGCTCGCCGGCCGTTTCGAAGGTGAACAGGGAGTTCTCGAACACCGGTGGGTTGACCGCCCCGAGCATCCAGGGCTCGTCCTCGCCAAGGCGACCGCAAATCCATTCATCGTCCATGGGGGGAGACTATGACACTGCGCAGGCCGACCATGGCAGACGTGGCCCGTCACGCGGGTGTGAGCCTGAAAACGGTCTCGCGGGTGGTCAACCAGGAGCCGCACGTCAGCGCCTCGGTGCAGCAGCGGGTGCACGCCTCGATCAGCGCGCTCGGATTCCGCCGCAACGAGGCGGCCAGCCGGCTGGCGCGCGGCGCGACCATCCTGACGATCGGGCTGATCATGGAGAACATCTCCAACGAGTTCTACTCCCGGCTGGCGGCGGCGGTGGAGGCGGCGGCCGACGAGCACGAGGCGCTGGTCGTGTTCGGCTCGTACGAGGAGCGGCCCGACCGGGAGCGGATGCTGGTGGAGTCCATGTACGCCCGGGGCGTCGACTCGCTGATCATCGTGCCGTCGGCGGCCGACCACACCTGGCTGGCCGAGCACCCCGGCCTCACCGCCGTCTTCGTGGACCGCGTGCCCACCGGGCTGGACAGGGCCGACGTGGTGACGCTCGACGACGTGCGAGGAGGCAGGGTGGCGACCGAGCACCTGCTCGCCCGCGGGCACCGCCGCATCGCGCTGATCTCGGACGACGACAAGCTGAGCTCCGTGCACGACCGCGCCGGCGGCTACCGCGCCGCCCTGGACGCGGCCGGGGTGCCGCTGGACGAGACGCTGGTCGTGCGGGGGGTGTTCGACCCGTGGCAGGCCGGCCACGAGGTCGCCAGGCTGCTCCGATTGGACGATCCGCCGACCGCGTTCTTCGCCACGAACAACCGGGCCGCGATCGGCATACTGCAGGCGGTGCGGGAGCGCCCCGAGCGGCTGGCGTACGTGGGGTTCGACGACTTCGCGCTGGCGGACGTCTTCAACCCGGGGGTGACGGTGGTGCGCTACGACGTGGCGCGCCTGGCCCGGAGCGCGGTGGACCTGCTGCTCCGCCCCTCGGTGGAGCCGCGCCGTGTCAAGGTGCCGGTGGAGCTGGTCGTGCGCGGCTCGGGCGAGCTGCCCCCGCCCTCGAGGCCGCTCAGTCCCGCACGGTGATGACGGTCTTGCCGCGGGCCCGGCCCTTCGCCACCTCCCCGATGGCCTCGCGGGCCTCGCTCAGGGCGTACGTCCTGTCGAGGACCGGCGCCACCTTGCCCGCCTCGATGAGCTCGGTCAGGGACTCGAGGTCCGTCCGGCGCGTGGTGGCGAACAGGCCGCGCAGGCGCTGGCGGACGAACGGCGACAGCAGGAGCGCCCGGAGCAGCCGGTCGACGCCGCCGAACCAGCGCCCTTCCCCTTCGCCGCCGACGAGGACGAGGGTGCCGCGCGGGGTGAGGGCGCGCCGGAGCCGCGACAGCGAACGGTTGCCCGCGGTGTCGAGGATGAGGTCGTAGCGGCGCGCGCCGTCCGCGAAGTCGTCGCGCGTGTAGTCGACGACGTCGTCCGCGCCGATCGACCGGACCAGGTCGGTCTTGGTCGTGCTGCACACGCCCGTGACGTGCGCGCCGGACGCCTTGGCGAGCTGCACCGCGTACGTCCCGACGCCGCCCGCCGCGCCGATGACCAGGACCTTCTGGCCGGGCCGCACCCGTCCCCGGTCGCGGAGGGCCTGCAGGGCGCTGCATCCGGACACGGGGACGGCCGCCGCCTGCTCGAAGGTGAGGTTCGACGGTTTCGGCGCGATCATGTCCTGACGGGCGCGGGCGTACTCGGCGAAGGAGCCGTCGCAGGCGCCGTAGACCTCGTCGCCCGGCTTGAACGAGGTCACGTTCTTCCCGACCGCCTCGACGCGCCCCGCGACGTCCATGCCCCGGACGCGGACCTTGGGCCCGCGCAGGCCGAAGCCCAGGACGCGGAGGAGGTAGGGCAGGCCCGTCGTGAGGTGCCAGACGCCCGGATCGACGCCGGCCGCGTGCACCCGGACGAGCACCTCGTCGTCGCCGGCCACCGGCTCGTCGACGTCCTTGTACTCCAGCGCGTCGATTGGGCCGTACCTGTCCTGGACGATCGCCTTCACGGTGTCTCTCCTTCACTGTCGTTGTACTGGAACACCTCATCCAGCGGGACGCCGAACACCCGGGCGATCTGGAACGCCATCTCGAGTGAGGGCGAGTAGCGGCCACGCTCGATGGCGATGACGGTCTGCCGGGTCACGCCGATGCGGTCCGCCAGCTCCGCCTGGGTCATCTCGTTGTGCGCGAACCGCAGGACCCGGATGCTGTTGGTGACCCTGGTCGGCCTCACGACGGCTGGAAGCCCCAGCGGTAGGCGACGATCTTGGCCACGGAGCTGAGGATCGCCGACAGGACGAACCCCAGGTAGATCACGTTGGCGATCCAGAAGTGGTCCAGCTCGGCGAGCGACATGGCGAGCGCCGCCACGCCGCCCAGGACGACGAACGACTGGCCGATGTAATCGCCGAACCGGTGGATCTCCTTGTCGCGCTGGTCCTTCCTGCCGTCGCTCCTGGGCGAGGCGATCGAGACCAGGATGTGGAGCACGATCGCGGCCACGATGGCGGCGCCGACGACCCACAGCAGCGTCCCCGCGTACGGCACCTCGGGGAGGGGGGTGTCGCCCGCCCGCCCGAGGACGATGGCGAGGTAGGCCGCGTACCCGCCGACCGTGACCACCATCGTGATCCACGCACGCTTCTCTTCGGCTGTCATGCCCGTAATGTAAAGCAATCCAGACCTCGTGTCTACTTTTCTTTACATCGGCGATCCGGCCCGCGGAACCCTCGGCTGTGCGTGTGACTAGGAGGAGCGGGGGCGCCAGTCGCCACGGTCCAGGGGCAGGTCCTCGGGGGTGTGCAGGCGGACCATGGTCCTGCCCACTCCCGCCGGCACGCGGTGCGGCGTCGCCAGCGACACCACCAGCATGACCGTGAACGCGATCGGCACGGTCCACGCGGCCGGCTGGGCCAGCAGCGCGTTCGCGAACCCCTCGTACGGGCCGCCGACGATCGTGATCAGCACGGCGGCGCAGGCGAGCCCGCCGCCCGCGAACAGCCCGGCCAGCGCGCCCGTGGTCGTCAGCCGCCGCCACCAGATGCCGAGCACGAGCAGCGGGCAGAACGACGACGCGGCCACCGCGAACGCCAGCCCGACCACGTCGGCCACCGGCAGGGCGCGGGCCCACAGCGCCAGCCCCAGCGGCACGGTGACCGCCATCAGCGTGGCGATCCGGAACGAGCGCACGCCGCCCTTGAGCACGTCCTGGGCGATCACCCCCGCCACCGACACGGTCAGCCCGGACGACGTGGACAGGAACGCGGCGAACGCCCCGGCCGCGACCAGCGCCGTCAGCAGGTCTCCTAGCGTGCCGCCGACCATCCGGCCCGGCAGGGTCAGCACGACCGCGTCGGTGCGCACCAGGTCGGGTGCGTACAGCCGGCCCAGCCAGCCGTACAGCGCGGGCAGCAGGTAGAAGGCGCCGAGCAGCGACAGGACCACGAGCGTGGTGCGGCGGGCGGCCCGGCCGTCCGGGTTGGTGTAGAAGCGCACCAGCACGTGCGGCAGCCCCATCGTGCCCAGGAACGTGGCCAGGATCAGCGAGTACGTCGAGTACAGGCCGTACTCCTTGCCCCCGGCCAGCGGCACCTGCCAGGTCGCCGCGTCCCGCGGGCTCACCCCGGGCGCCCCGCCGGCCTTCCACGCCATGAGCAGGAACACCAGCGGCACCGCCAGGGCGGTCAGCTTCAACCAGTACTGGAACGCCTGGACGAACGTGATCGACCGCATCCCGCCCGACAGCACGTTGACCGCGACCACCACGGCCACCAGCAGCCCGCCCGCCCACAGCGGCGCGCCCGTGATCTCCCGCAGCACCAGGCCGGCGCTCTGGAACTGCGGCATCAGGTAGAGCCAGCCGATGAGCACGACGAGCCCGCTGGCCGTGCGGCGCACGGTCATCGACTCCAGCCTCGCCTCGGCGAAGTCGGGCAGCGTGTACGCCCCCGAGCGGCGCAGCGGCGCTGACACCAGCACGAGCAGCACGAGGTAGCCACCGGTCCAGCCGACCGGCAGCCAGAGCATGTCGGCGCCGAACGACAGGATCAGCCCGGCCACGCCGAGGAACGACGCCGCCGACAGATACTCGCCGCCGATGGCGGAGGCGTTCCAGAGCGGGCTCACCGTGCGGGAGGCGACGTAGAAGTCGGACGTGGTGCGGGAGAAGCGGATGCCGAACGCGCCGATGAGGACCGCGGCCATGACCACGATGATGATCGCGGTGAGGCTCATTGGCGTTCGACCAGGTCGGCGAAGTGGCGCTCGTTCCGCTCGGCCTGCCGTACGTACAGCCAGGCCCCCGCCACGAACGCGGGGTAGATGAGGGCGGCGAGCACGGCCCACGGCAGCGGGACGCCGACCAGCTCCACCTCGCGCAGCCGCGGGATGAGCAGGAACAGCAACGGCAGCCCGCCCACCACGCATCCGAGCACCGTGCAGACGAACATCGCCAGCCGGAACTGGGTGCGCAGCAGCGAACGCATGTACACCTCGCCGAGGTGGGTCTGCTCGTCGATCTCGCGGGTGGCCGGGTATCGGGGGCGGCGGGCCGCGGCCGTCCTGGGGCTCGTCACGGCCACCCGCCGGGGCACGGCCTCGCGGCGCCCCTGCTCCGGGCGGCG
>NZ_QNFZ01001000.1 GCF_003313395.1 Nonomuraea lactucae
CAGAGCAACGAGGTGCTGCGCCGCGAGGCGCGGGTGCTCGCGGCGCTGCTCGGCACGCCGGTGCCCGCGCCGCGGCTGGTCGCGGCGCAGACCGCTGAGGAGCCGGTCTTCTACCTGATGGAGCCGGTCGACGGCTTCAACCCGTCGCTCGGACTGCCTGATCCGCACGCCGCCGACCCGGCCATCCGCCACCGGATGGGCCTTGAGGCGGCCGCCGCGCTGGCCGAGCTGGGCCGGATCGACCCGGGCGTGCTGCCGGGGTTCGGCAGGCCGGAGGGGTTCCTGGCGCGGCAGGTCCCGCGGTGGCTGGCCGAGCTCGACTCGTACGGCCGGCTCGGCGGCTATCCCGGCCCCGACATCCCGGGGCTCGGCGACACGGCCGCGTGGCTGGAGCGCAACCGGCCCGGGACGTTCACGCCGGGCGTCATGCACGGCGACTACCACCTCGCGAACCTCATGTACGCCCACGACGGCCCGCGGGTGGCGGCGATCGTGGACTGGGAGATGTCCACCATCGGCGACCCCTTGCTGGACCTGGGCTGGCTGCTGGCCACCTGGCCGATGAACGCGGGCCACGTGCCTGGGCTGGCGTCTCCCGCCGAGATCGTCGGCTACTACGCGGCGGTGTCCGAGCGCGACGTGTCGGCCGTCGACTGGTACGCCGTCATGGCCTGCTTCAAGCTGGGCATCGTGCTGGAGGGCACCCATGCCCGCGCCTGCGCCGGGCGGGCGCCGCGCGACATCGGCGACCGGCTCCACGCCACCACTCTGGAGCTGTTCGCCAGGGCGCAGCAGATCATCCGGGGTGGCGTCGGCCAGGCCTGACCTCTCGTGGCCGCCCGACCTCTCGGCGTGTCCGCCCGGCCGCGCCAGGTTCCGGTTCTGTCGGTTCGCTGACCGCTCGCACCTAATGTGGTGATTTTTCGTGAAACGAGCGCGTATGTCCCTGTGAGCCGTACAATTGCGCGCAATTGCTCTACGCGTTGGGGGAAGGACTGTCCATGCGCATGCGGTTCCTCGGCTCCACCTCGGAGGCGGGCGCCTGCCCCACCTTGTACGAGACCGATCGCGGGACCATCGTGGTGCAGGGGCTCCAGCTCACCGACCCGGAGGCGCTCGCGGACCTGTGTCACGCGCTCGACGGCGAGACGGCGGTGGAGGTGCCCCGCGAGCTCATCACCGAGATCGCCCGCCGCGTGCTGCCCGGCGGCCCAGCAAGCGCTTACCCGGCCTCGGCCGACACATCAGCCACTGGTTGATCACAATTGCACTCGCCTCTGGCATGACCCTTGTCCGCCGGTCTAGCCTCTTGCGGCGTGACGTCCTTTCAGCAGGCGCGCGTCGACCTCGGCAGCCAGCTCCGCTCGCTGCGCGAGGCCGCCCACCTGTCGGGCAAGGACCTGGCCGAACGGCTGCACTGGCAGCCGTCCAAGGTCTCCCGCCTGGAGAACGCCAGGCAGACGGCGACGGAGGACGACGTCGTCGTGTGGGCGCAGGCCGTACAGGCCCCTCCCGAGACGGCGGACGAGCTGATCCGGCAGGCCATCGCGCTGCTCGAACGGCATGACGACTGGAAGCAGCGTCACCGCAGCGGCCTGGCCGCGCTCCAGGAGGACATCCGCGACCTGGAGGCGCGCACCAGGCTGTTCAGGGTCTTCGAGCCGAACATCGTGGTCGGCCTGCTGCAGACCGCCGAATACTCCAGGCACGTGTTCCGCAAGGTCAAGCGCCTCTACAGCGCGCCCGAACAGATCGACGCGGCCGTCCGCGTGCGGATGCAGCGACAGGAGATCCTCTACGACCGGAGCCGCACGTTCAGGTTCGTGCTGCCGGAGTCGGCGCTGCGCACCCGGCTCGCCCCGATCGACGTCATGCGCGGCCAGCTCGACCGGCTCATCGCGGTCAGCACGCTGCCGAACGTGGAGTTCGGCGTCATCCCCTTCGCCGCCGAGCTGCCGTCGGCCCCGATCAACGGCTTCTGGATCTACAACGAGGCCATGGTGGGCGTCGCCACCATGACGAAGGACCTGGTGCTGCGCGACCCCGACGACGTCGCGTTCTACGTGCGCGCCTTCGACGACTACGCGAAGGCGGCCGTGTTCGACGAGGCCGGGAGGGACGTCATCATCCACATTCTTGACGAATACCGCAAACAATCCTCACATTAATCCGCGCAATTGCTTGCCCGCCTCCACAAGATCGTGCAATTCTGTCGGCGGAGACGTTGCGGAGGTGACGCATGATGCTAGATACCGCGCTCAGCCTTGAGCGGTTCGCGTGGCACGCCGGCCGTCACGCCGACCTGGCGGTCCAGAGCCTCGCCCTGGCCAGCGATCCCGCGTACGTGTCCGTGCGCAACCGCTTCTCCGCCACCCTGGCCGAGAGCGTGACCTGCGCCGACGACGGCAGCTTCGTCACCTCGTGGGGCTACCGGCTCGGCACCATCGACGACGTCGAGGCCGCCGCGGCCCGCCTGGCCTTCCTCCTCGCCGCCCTCCCCGCGTAGCGCGTCCCCTTCACGTCAGGCCCCCTTCACGTCAGGCCCCCTTCACGTCAGGCCCCCTCACGTTCAGGCCCGTTTACGGCAGGCCGAGGAGGGCCCATCCGCCGCACGGGGCCGCGCTCCGTCCAGGGAGACGCTCCTCCGCTTCCCCGGCGGGCCGCCGTGACGCGCGCCCTCTTGACCGGGTCAGGTGAAGGAGTCCGGGGAGATGCCCGCCTCCCGGGCGGCGGCCGTGCGGGCGTGGTCGAGCAGGCGGCCCCGGCTGAGGACGTTGGGGTGAAGGGTGTAGCGGATGACGAGGCCGTCGAGCATGGCGTCGATGCGTTCGGCCGCCCCCGCCGGGTCGTCGCAGGCGAACTCGCCCGCCTCCGTGCCGTCGGCCAGCACCCGGGTCAGCGCGTCGAGCCAGGCCGTCTCCAGCTCCAGCATGATGTCGTTGACGGCGGGCTCGCGGAGCCCGGTGTTCCAGGCGTCGATCCAGAGCAGCCAGCTCTGGTCGGACCGCGACTCGGGGATGTAGTAGCGCAGCACCCTGCCGAGGCGCTCCACCGCCGTGCCGGGGCCCTCCGCCAGCTCGTTGAGCCTGGCGCTCTCGATGTCGAGGCTGGCCCTGAGCATGGCGGTGATCAGCTCGTCCTTGGTGGCGAAGTGGTAGTGGATGAGCCCACCGCTGACGTTGACCGACTTGGCGATGTCGGCGATCCGGGTGTTGGCCAGGCCGCGCTCCAGGACCACCTTTCGCGTGGCCTCGAGCAGCTCGGCCCTGCGCTGGTCGGCCTGCTCGGCTCGGGTCGTACTGCGCACCGGCCAAGCCTACCGGCCGAGCCTGGTGAGCTCCTCGCCGGTGAGTGACAGGGCCGCCGCGGAGGCGGAGTCGCGGATCGACGCGGGACGGCTCGCCCCGGGAATCGGGACGACGTGCGGGCCGGCGGCGAGCAGCCAGGCCAGGCACACCCGCTGCGGGCTGACACCACGTTCGAGGGCGATGGCGTGGAACGGGGTGCGCTCCGCCGGAGCCGCGTCCGGCTCGTCGAGCGCGCTCCGCGAGATCCCGCCGAGCGGGCTCCAGGGCAGGAAGGCGAGCCCCAGCTCGGCACAGAGCCGCAGCTCGGGCTCGCTGTCACGGACAGCGGGAGAGTACCTGTTCTGCACGGAGACGAGCCGCCCGCCAAGCTCACGCCGCGCCTCGCGGATGCGCGGGACGTCCACGTTCGACACCCCGGCCATCCGGATCTTGCCCTCGTCGAGCAGGTCGCGCAGCGCCCCCACCGACTCGGCGAACGGCACCCGCGGATCCGGCTTGTGCAGCTGGTACAGCCCGATGGCCTCGACGCCGAGCCGCTTCAGCGACGCCTCACAGGCGCGCCTGAGGTGCCGCGGATCTCCGTTCACCGTCCACGAACCGTCGCCGGGCCGCCCCCTGCCGCCCTTGGTCGCGACCAGGACGCCACTGGTGTCACCGCCATAGCTCGCCAGGGCGCGGGCGATGAGGAGCTCGTTGTGCCCGGCCTCGCCGGCGTGCCAGTGGTAGGAGTCGGCCGTGTCGATGAGCGTGACACCCGCGTCCAGCGCCGCGTGGATGGTGGCGACGGCTCGGGCCTCGTCCGGCCGGCCCTCGAGGGAGAGAGGCATCGCCCCCAGACCGACCGGGCCGACGGGGACATTCCCGATCAGACGCATGCCAGGGCCTCCGAGATCACGCGCGGCAGCCACTCCGAGGTGTGCGAGAACCCGAACCCGAGCCGCGCGGCCCGGCCGTTGTCCATGCCGTAGTCGCGGTCGAAGGAGAACGGCGAGACCTCGCCGTCCGTGGTGTAGACGGCGGGGCCCGCGCCGATCGCGGCGGAGAGCGCGTCGCACAGGCCGGTGACGTCGAGCGGCCCGTGCGAGCAGGCGTTGACCGGGCCCGTGAAATCCGCGCCCGCCGCCCAGAAGAGGAGGTCGGCGATCTCCTGGTCGTTGATGAACGACGAGGGGCGGGGCCGCGAGTGCACGACGACGGGGGCGCCCTGGCGGATGCGCGTCGCGTAGTGGTCGAGCCGCCCGGTGAAGTCGGCGCCGCCCAGCACGTGTCCGGCGCGGACGCTCGCGAAGCCGAACCCCGGCTCACCCGCGAGGACCGCCTCGGCCTGGCGCTTGCCCTGTCCGTAGTGCTCATCCACGAAGGCGGGCAGGTGCCACGGCAGGTCGGCCCGTACCGGCACGGCCGCGAGATCGACCGCCTCCTCCCGCAGCGGCCCGCCGTCGAGGTCGGAGTACACCTCGATCGTGGAGGTCATGACGTAGCGGCGGGTGCGCCCGCCGAAGACCCGCCGGGCCGTGGCCGCCTGGCGGGGCGTGTAACAGACTTGGTCGATCACGACGTCGAAGGAGCGGCCGGCCAGGGCCGTGGTGAGGGCCTCCTCGTCGTCGCGGTCGGCGACGAGATGCGTCACCCCCTCCGGCGCCGGCGAGGAGCCGCGGTTCACCACCGTCACGCCGGCGCCCCCGTCCCGGAGCCGCTCTATCACCCGTCTTCCGAAGTACCGGCTGCCGCCGATGACGCACACGTTCTGCATGGCCACAGCCTGACTGCTCTACAGTCATCAGCGGTAGTGCCGACCTGCTGATCGAGTCGTAAGGAAAACTGATGATCGATGTGCAGCGCCTGCGCGTGCTCCACGAGGTGGCGCGGCACGGCAGCTTCAACCGGGCGGCCACCGCGCTGCGCTTCACCCCCTCGGCCGTCTCGCAGCAGATCGCCGCGCTGGAGCGCGGGCTCGGCCTCACCGTGGTCGAGCGCAGCAACCGGGGCGTGACGCTCACCGAGCCGGGCCGCATGCTGGTGGAGACGGCGGAGGCCATCGCCGCGGAGCTGGCCGACACCCAGACGCGGATCGACCGGCTGTCACGCGACCGTGCGCAGTTCACGATCGCCGCGTTCGCGAGCGGCGGGCGGCGGCTGCTCCCGGCCGCTCTCGCCTCGTTCACCGCCGCGTACCCCGAGGTCGAGCTGACGATCCTGGAGCGCGAACCGGAGGACAGCCTCCCGCTCCTGCGGCACGGGCGGGCCGACCTGGCCCTGGCCTACCACTTCGACGGCCCGCCGCCCGCGCGTCCCGGCGACCGTTCGGGGCTCGACTGGACCGCCCTACGGCCCGATCCGCTCCGCGTCGTGCTGCCGTGCGCCCATCCGCTCGCCGGCCGCCGCGCCCTCCACCTGGCCGAGCTGTCCGGTGAGCGGTGGGTGCTGGGCTGCCTGAAGACGGTCGAACTGCTGCGGCACTACACCAACCTGGCCGGGTTCGAGCTGCGGATCTCGTGCAGCGCGACCGACTACATGTTCGCCCAGTCGCTGGTCTCGGCGGGCGTGGGCGTCGCCCTCATCCCGGAGATCGCCCTGATGGACGCTCCCGACCTCGTGGCCGTCCCGCTGGAGCCGCCGAGCCCGTCCCGCCACATCGGCGTGGCGACGACGCGCCGCCACCGGGGCCCGGCCCAGCCGTACGTCGAGGCCCTGATGGACCTGCTGCTCGCACCCTGAGCCCGCCTTTCCCCGGCGGTCACTCAGCCGCCTCGGCGGGTGGCGTGAGCGCTCCGGGGAGCGTGACGCTGGCGATGACCCCGCCATCGGGGGCGTTGGCCAGGCGCACCTTGCCACCGGCCTCCGTCACGGCCTGCGAGACGATCGCCAGTCCCAGGCCGGAGCCGGGCAGGCCGCGCGCCGTCGGGGAACGCCAGAAGCGCTCGAAGACGTACGGCAGCTCGCTCTCGGGAATGCCCGGGCCGTGGTCGCGGACCGTCAGCTCGCCCTCGCGCAGCGCCACGTCGACCTCGCCGGGGCCGAACTTGGCGGCGTTGTCGATGAGGTTGAGCACGGCGCGTTCGAGGGAGGCGGCGCCGCCGACCGCGTACCACGGCTGAAGGTCGGTGGTCACCTCGGCGCCGCGCAGGCGGGCCCGTTCGACCGCGGCGCCGACCACGTCGTGCAGCGCCAGCTCGGCGTGCGGCTCGTGGTCGGTGTCGCCGCGAGCCAGCTGGAGCAGGTCGCCGACCAGCGTGGACAGCTCGGCGAACTGCGCCTTCACGTTGATCAGCAGGCGCTCCTTGGCGGCGGGGTCGAGGCTGCGGCCCGTCTGCTCGCTGCGGAGCAGCAGGTCGATGTTGGTGCGCAGGGTGGTCAGAGGCGTGCGCAGCTCGTGCCCGGCGTCGGCGACGAGCTGCTGCTGGCGTTCGCGCGAACCGGCCAGCGCCGCGGTCATGGCGTTGAAGGAGGAGCTGAGGCGGGCGATCTCGTCGGTGCCCGTGACGGGGATGCGGGTGGTGAGGTCCTCGGTCTGCGCGATGTGCTCGACCGCCCTGGTGAGGCGGCCCACGGGCGCCAGCGCGGTGCGCGAGATCGCCTGACCGGCCAGGGCTGCGCCGAGCACGCCGAGCACGGCGACGCCGCCCAGCAGCAGAGCGACGATGCCGAGGGTCTCCTGCAACTGGTCGAGCCGCCGGGCCTTCATCACGGCCGTGCCCGAGGCGACCTGCTCGACGTAGATCCGCACCGGCGTGCCGTCCGTCGCCGCGCCGCTGAAGAAGCACGAGCCTCCCCGCTCGGCGATGCGCACGTACTCCGGCTTGACGGTCACGGCCGGGCCCAGGTAGCAGGTGGGCCGCCCGTCACTGTAGACGACCTGGCTGGATTCGGGCGGCTCGTAGCGGCCCCCCGGCGGCTCGGCCGTGGTGCAGTGGTTCTCCAGCCAGGAGAAGCTCTTGCCCTGGCTCATCTGGCCCGGCGGCGGCTTCAGGGCGCGGTCCACCTGGTCGTACAGCTGCCCTCGTACGATCATGAAGCACGCGGCGGCGCTGATCGCGACGGCCAGCGCCACCGCCGCCGCCACCAGCAGCGTCAGCCGCGAGCGCAGGCTCCCGCACCTCAGACCGCCACCTCTCACGGCGCCGTCCGCAGCACGTACCCCACCCCGCGCACGGTGTGGATCAGCCGGGGCTCGCCCGCCGCCTCGGTCTTGCGCCGCAGGTACATCACGTACACGTCCAGCGAGTTGGAGGCCGGCTCGAAGTCGAACCCCCACACCTCGCCCAGGATCTGCTCGCGCGTCAGCACCTGGCGCGGGTGCGTCAGGAACAGCTCCATCAGCAGATACTCGGTGCGGGTCAGGTCGAGCGAGCGGTCGCCGCGGGTGACCTCCCGGGTGACCGGGTCCATGCGCAGGTCGCCGTACGTCAGGGCCTCGTCGGCGGGGCTCACCCGCAGCGCGCTGCGCCGCAGCAGGGCGCGGACCCTGGCCAGCAGCTCGTCCAGCTCGAACGGCTTGACCAGGTAGTCGTCGGCGCCCGCGTCCAGGCCGGAGACCCGGTCGCCCACGGCGTCGCGGGCGGTCAGCATGAGCACCGGCACGTGGTTGGCCGCCGCGCGCAGCCGCCGGCAGGCGGTCAGCCCGTCGAGCCTGGGCATCATGACGTCGAGCAGCACCGCGTCGTACGGCCCCCGTCCCAGCTCCTCCAGCGCGCTCTGCCCGTCGTCGGCCGTGACGACCCGGTAGCCCTCGAACTCCAGGCTCGACTGGAGCGCCTCGCGCAACGCGGGCTCGTCGTCCACCACCAGCAACCGTGCGGGCTCGCTCATGCCCCATAAGGTAGGCCCTCATCATGAGAGCCGGATGAGACCCGTCGCCGGTCAGGACAACAGTGCCATCGCGGCGTTGTGGCCCGGGATGCCGCTGACGCCGCCGCCCCTGCGGGCGCCCGCGCCGCACAGCAGGATCCGCTCGTGCTCTGTCTCCACGCCCCAGCCACCCTCGTCGGCGTACGGCCAGGCGAGGTCGCGATGGAAGATGTGACCGCCGGGGAGCCCGGCCTCGTTCTCCAGGTCCACGGGGGTCTTCGCCTCGACGCACGGCGTGCCGTCGGGGGCGCGCAGGAGGCAGCCCTCGATCGGCTCGGCCAGCACCCGGTCGATGGAGGCGAACGTGGCGCGCAGCGCCTCGGCCCGTGCCCGGTCCGGATCGTCGCGGAAGAGGCGGGCGGGCATGTGGAGGCCGAACAGGGTCATCGTCTCGGCCCTCCCCCGCAGTTCCGGGCCGAGGATGGACGGGTCGGTCAGCGAGTGGCAGTAGACCTCGGCGGGCGGCAGTTCCGGGATCTCGCCGCGGGCGGCCTGCTCGTACGCGCGGGCGAGCTGGTCACGTCCCTCGTTGATGTGGAACGTGCCGCTGAACGCCGCCCTGGGATCCACGGCCGGGTCCTTCAACCGGGGGAGCCTGGACAGCACCATGTTCACCTTGAGCTGAGCGCCCTCGGGCACCGTCACCGGCCGGCCGAGCAGCCGGTCGAGCACGGCGGGCGGCAGGTTGACCAGCACGTGCCCGGCCGTGACCGTGTGCTCGCGACCCGCCGCGGCGCCCTGGGCCGCGCCACCTGCCCGGCCGCTCCCACGCCCGTCTCCCTGACCGCCCGCACGCCCGTCACCCCGGGCATCCGCCGGGAGGTCGCCGTGCGGGGAATCCGTCGTGCGGAACGTCACCTCTCCGGACGGCGAGACGCCGACGATCTCGGCCCCGGTCACGATCTCCGCCCCGGCCCGCCTGGCCGCCGCCTCGATCGCCCCGGACACGGCGCCCATGCCGCCGACCGGGACGTTCCACTCGCCGGTGCCGCCGCCGATCACGTGGTACAGGAAGCACCGGTTGGCCCTCAGGTCGGTGGCCGGGTCCGCGAACGTGCCGATCAACGCGTCCGTCAGCACGACGCCGCGCACCGTGTCGTCGCCGAACCGCTCGTCCACCACCTCGCCGACCGGCCGCTGGAACAGGTCGCGCCACGCCCGCGCCCCCACCGACCGCTCGATCTCCCTCGGCCCGCGCAGCGGCTCCAGCAGCGTCGGGGCCAGGGTGCGGGCCGCCCCCTCCACCAGGCCGTAGAACTCCTGCCACGCCTTGTGGTCGGCCTCTCCCCCGGTGACGTCCCTGAACGAGGCCGCGGTCCCGTCCGGGTCACCGTTGTCGACGAGCAGTCCGGTGCCGCCCTTGGGCGTGTAGGAGGCGTACCGGCGGCGGCGCAGCTCCAGTCCCAGCCCCAGATCCTGGACGATCTTGGCGGGGAGGAGGCTGACAAGGTAGGAATAGCGCGACAACCGCACGTCCACGCCGGGAAAGGCCCGCGTGGAGATGGCCAGGCCACCCGCGTGGTCGAGCCGTTCGAGCACCAGCACCTTCCGCCCGGCGCGTGCCAGGTAGGCGGCCGCGACGAGCCCGTTGTGCCCACCTCCTGCGACGACAACGTCATACCTACTCATATCGGCACCCTAAGGCCCGGCCCGAACCCCTGGCGATCAGGGGAGAGTGGCGATGCTCAGCAGGGTGGCGGCCGGGCCGGTGAGGCGGCGGCCGCGGCGCCAGACCGCGCGCAGGCGGCGCACCAGGTCGATCCCCTCCAGCGGCACCTCGGCCAGCCGCCCGGTCGCCAGCTCGGCCTCGACCGCGTACCCGCTGAGCACCGCGGGTGCCACACCCGCCTGCGCCGCGCCCTTCACGGCCGAGTTGGAGCCCAGCTCCAGCCGCGGACTGGCCTGGCGCAGCCCCCTGAACGCCACGTCGAGCGTCTCTCGGGTGCCCGATCCCGGCTCCCGTACCACGAGAGGCGTGGCGGCCAGCTCGGGACCCCGCAGCGTCGTACGGCGGCGCGCCCAGGGATGGCCGGGAGCGACCACGACCACCAGCCGGTCGGTGCCCACGACACGGCGGGCCAGCCCCTCCGGCACGCTCGGCCCCTCGACGAACCCCAGCTCCACCTCACCGGCCAGCACCCGGGCGGCCACGTCGGCGGAGTTGACCACGTCCAGCCCGACCTGCACGTCGGGCTCCCGGTGCTGCAGCTCGCCGAGCCAGCGCGGCACCAGGTACTCGGCCACGGTCATGCTGGACGCCACACGCAGATGGGCGGCCTCGCTGAGCCGTACGGCCTGCGCGGCGCGCATGAGCTCGCGGGCGGCTGCCAGCACCTGCGCCGCCCACCCCGCCACCATCTTGCCCTCGGCGGTCAGGGTCGAGCCGCGCGGCGTCCGTTCCAGCAGGGGCAGGCCGAGCCGGCGTTCAAGCAGCGCGATGCGCTTGCTGGCCGAGGGCTGCGCGATCCCCGCCGCCTTGGCGGCCTGCCCCAGACTTCCCAGCTCGCCCACATCGACGAGGAGTTGGAGCGAGCCGAGGTCAGGTAGCGCGGTCATAGCCTCAGGCTATGACCTCACAGGCAGCCGGCGGCTACCGGGCCCTTCCCGGCTCCCGAACACTGGAACCATGCTCCCGCCCGGTGCCACCGCGACGCTCCTGCCCGGTGTCGCCGCGACGGCGCTGGCGGTGGGGTTCGCGCTGGGCGTGCACCGCCTGGTGCCCGCGCTCAGCCCCGCGGTGGTCGCGGTGGTCGCGGGCGCGGCCCTGGCCAACCTCGCGGGCATCCGCGAACGGCTCCGCCCCGGCCTGAGCTTCGTGGCCAGGCGGGTGCTGCGGATCGCGATCGTGCTGTTCGGGCTGCAGATCGCCGTTCCGGAGGTGCTGGCCCTGGGCTGGCAGACGGTGGCGGTCGTGGTGCTGGCCACCGGTTGCACGTTCGCCCTCACGCCACTGATCGGCCGCCGCCTCGGCCTCACCCCGGGCACGTCGCTCCTCGTCGCCACCGGCGTGTCCATCTGCGGCGCCGCCGCCATCGCCGCCATGCACGACAGCACCCGCACGGGCCATGGCGGCCGGGACGGCGACCCTGGAGGCACCGGCCCGCGATGGAGCGGCACCACGGATGACGACGCCGCTGCCGCGCTCGGCGTGGTGGTCCTGTACGGCAGCGCGGCCATCGTCGCGGTGCCGCTGCTGGCGAGGTGGCTTGGCCTGTCGCCTGCCCAGCTCGGGGTGTGGACGGGCGCGGCGGTGCACGAGGTGGCGCAGGTGGCGGCGATCGGCTCGGCCTCGGGCGTGCTCGCCACCGCCATCACGGTCAAGCTCGGCCGTGTCCTGCTTCTGGCCCCGCTCGTCGCCCTCACCGCTGCCCATCACCATCGCCGAGCGACACCCCAGCCCATGACCCATCAGAGCGCCACGCGCGCCGCCGCCGCGTTCCCCGCCCCGTCTCCGGCGCCCGCCCCGCCCAATGGAGGCCACCCCGGGCAGCGACCGCCCGTCATGCCGCTGTTCGTGGCGGGCTTCCTGGGGGCGGTGGCCCTGCGCAGCACGGGCGTCCTGCCGTCCGGGATCACGGCCTTCGTCCCGGATGTCACCGCCGTTCTGATGGCCGCGGCCCTGTTCGCCCTGGGTACGGGGATCGACGCCCGTAAGCTGGCACGCGGCGGGCGCGTCCTGCTTCTGGGCGGGATCGCCTCCGGCCTCGTGGCCGCCCTGTCCCTGGCGGGCGTCACGCTCCTCGGCTGAGCCCGGACGTACGCCCCGAAAACCGAACAAATCCCGTGAAATACACTGACGTCCACCTTTCGGGTGGGTGCATTCACCCGATCGCGTCCAGCCTGGCTTCGCCACGAGCGCACGAGGAGCACCGGACCCACATGCACAGCACCGCAACGCCCCTGCTCCAGCCGTCCGACGAGGTGGCGGAGGCGCTCGCCGCCGGCGCGGCCGTCGTGGCGCTGGAGTCAACGATCATCTCCCATGGGCTGCCGCAGCCGCGCAACCTGGAGGTCGCCCGGGAACTGGAGGGGATCGTCAGGGCGGCGGGGGCCGTACCGGCCACGATCGCGGTTCTGGACGGCGTGGCCCGCATCGGCCTGAACGACGCCGAACTGGAGCGCATCGCCACCGAACCCGGCCTGCGCAAGCTGGGCCAGCGCGACCTGCCCGTCGCGGCGGCGCTGAAGGCGAGCGGCGCGACGACGGTGTCGGCCACGTCGTTCCTGGCCGCCCGGGCGGGCATCCGGACCTTCGCGACGGGCGGGCTCGGCGGCGTGCACCGCGGGTGGACCGAGGAGCAGGACGAGTCGGCCGACCTCGACACGCTGGCCCGTACCCGGATCACGGTGGTGTGCGCCGGCGTCAAGTCGATCCTCGACGTCCGGGCGACGCTGCAGAGGCTGGAGACCCGCGGCGTCACCGTGGCGGGCTACCGTACCGACACCTTCCCGGGCTTCTACCTGCACTCCTCCGGCGAGCCCGTGGACTGGCGCATCGAGACGCCCGAGCAGGCCGCGGCCATCATGCGCGGGCAGGACGCGCTCGGCGGGCCGGAGACCGCGCTGATCGTCGCCAATCCCGTCCCGGTCGACCGGCAGCTCGACCCGTCCCTGCACGACCGCGTGCTGGAGGAGGCGCTCGCCGCGGCGGACCGCGACGGCGTCACCGGCCAGGCGATCACGCCGTTCCTGCTGGGCTACCTGGTGCGGGGCACCGGTGGCGCCTCGCTGGAGGCCAACCTGGCCGCCGTACGCGGCAACACGGCGCTGGCCGCCGAGATCGCCCTCTGCTGGTCGCGCCCGTGAACCACCCCGGTCCGCCCGGCGACCGTGGAGACCTCCCCAGCCCCGGCCCACCCGCCGCCCCCGACCACCCCACCCAGAACGGTCCACCCGCTCCCCCAGGCC
>NZ_QNFZ01001001.1 GCF_003313395.1 Nonomuraea lactucae
ACGGCGGCCCAGGGCGGCACGACGGCGAACGCCGCCGCCACGCCCACCGCCCCGGCCGGCGCCGGCGTCAAGATCGGCATGTCGCTCTCGACGCTGAACAATCCGTTCTTCGTCCAGCTGCGCGACGGCGCGCAGGCGGAGGCGGAGCGGCTGGGCGCCTCGCTCACCGTCACCGACGCCCAGAACGACCCCTCCCAGCAGGTGAACCAGGTGCAGAACTTCACCAGCCAGAGCATGCAGGCGATCATCATCAACCCGGTCGACTCCGACGCCGCGGCGCCCGCGGTCAAGCTGGCGGAACGTGCCGACATCCCGGTGATCGCGGCCGACCGCGGCGTCAACCGGGCCAGGGTGACGCAGACCGTGGCGTCGGACAACGTGACGGGAGGCAAGCTCGCGGCCGAGCGGCTCGCCAGGGAGCTCGGCGGCAAGGGCAAGGTGGTCGTGCTGCAGGGCGTGCCCGGCACCTCCGCGGCGCGCGACCGCGGCCAGGGGTTCGACGAGGGCATCAAGCAGTTCGCGGAGATCCAGGTCGTCGCCCAGCAGCCGGCCGACTTCGACCGGACCAAGGGCCTGGACGTCATGACGAACCTGCTCCAGTCGCATCCCGACCTGAACGGCGTGTTCGCGCAGAACGACGAGATGGCGCTCGGCGCGATCAAGGCGCTGGGCGACAAGGCCGGCACGTCGGTCAAGGTCGTGGGCTTCGATGGCACGCCCGACGGCCTGCGGGCGGTCAGCGACGGCACCATGGCGGCCACGATCGCCCAGCAGCCCGTGCTGATCGGCCGGCAGTCCGTGGACGGGGCGGTCCGGGCCGCCAAGGGCGAGACCGTCACCGAGACCGTGGCCATCCCGGTCAAGGTCGCCACGAAGGCGAACCTCAAGGAGTTCGGCACGTCCTGAGACCCGGCGGCTGATTGCCGCTCTTGCCGGAACGGGGCGTTCACGCCGGGACCGCGCCTCCTGGACGTCCCCCGTCAGGCCTGGCCTCGATCAGGGAAGTGGGGTGACACCGGCGCCGTGCTCGCGCGCACCACCAGGCTGGTCGCCAGCTCCACGCGTAGCGTCTCGGGCTCCTGACCGTTGATGAGCTGAACCAGCATGCGCGCGGCGACGGCCGCCATGTTCGCCAGCGGCTGGCGCACCGTGGTCAGGGTGGGCGCGACCCACTGCGCGAAGGGGAGGTCGTCGAACCCGACCACGCTGAGGTCCTCCGGCACGCGCAGGCCGAGTCGCCTGGCGGCCCGGTAGGTGCCCAGCGCCTGCAGATCGTTGCCGGCGAAGACAGCGGTGGGACGATCCGGCCGGTCCAGTAGTTCCAGCGCGTGCTGGTAGGACGGCTCATGGCTGTAGTCGCCGTGCCGGATCAGCGTCGGGTCCACCTCCAGGCCGGCCTGGTCGAGAGCGGCGCGGTAGCCGTCGAGCCGCGCTCGCGAGGTCAGCCGGTGCGCGGGACCGGTGATCATCGCGATCCGCCGGTGGCCCAGCTCGATCAGGTGCCGGGTGGCGGTGAAGCCGCCGTTCCAGCTGGTCGAGCCGACCGAAGGGACGTCAGGACCCTGGTCGGCCGACGGCTGCACTTCCACGAACGGGATGCCCAGCTGGCCGAGCTCGCGCTCCTGCTCCGCCGAGAGCTCGGAGATGGCCAGGATCGCGCCGAGTGACCCGCGGCTGGTCAGGTTGTCGAGCCACCGGCGAGCCAGGTTGCTCCGCCGGTGCACGGCGGAGACGACCATACCGAAGCCCTCGGCCTGCAAGGCGTCCTCAGCACCGCGGATCAGCTCCACCGCCCACGGGTTGTCGAGCTCGTTGATGACGAACTCGACCAGGCCACCGGGCTGCTCGTGGCGACCGGGCAGCGTGTAGCCGTGCTGGCCGAGAAGCCGCTGCACCTTCCCCCTGGTCTTCGCGGATACATCCGACCTTCCGTGGAGCACTTTCGACACCGTTGAGATCGAGACCCCGGCTTGCGCGGCGATGTCCGCCATGGTGCTTCTCCGTACTGCGGGGACGTCTTTCAATGTTCAACCCTTTTCTCGCGGACCAGCCTGCCGCGCCAACCCGGCTCTTGACGACCTCCGATGTTTAGCCTACGTTTCGAGCAGGTTGACGTTTCGCAATATTTCGCAAACCCTGCGGGGATCGCAATGTGGACCCCCGTGGTGCCACGTAGCAGAGACGCCTCCGCGAAACCATCGAGCCGCTCCTGCCCTCACGCTTCAGGAGAACGCATGACTCCCCCCTCCCGCCGTGGCTTCCTCGGCGCCCTGGCTCTGGGCGGCGCCGCCACCCTCGTACATCCCACGCCCGCGGTCGCCGAGCCGGCTCGGCTGGTGAACCGCATGAAGACCGGTGGCCAGTGGGCCAAATTCCTGAGAAATCAGGATCTGTTGTGGGAACGCATCCCCCGGGACTGGACCGAGGGCCCCTTCCTCGGCAACGGCCTGCTGGGCTCCACGATCTACGTGCCCAAGGGCGGCAACGCGGTCCGGTTCGATCTGCAGCACAGCGAGGTGCAGGACCACCGCCCGGAGATGTCCGGCACGCTCTACGGCCTGGCCCGCCTGCCCATCGGCCATTTCACCCTGACGCCCACCGGCACCATCACCGGCGTCGACTGGCGCCTGGATCTGTGGAACGCCGAGCTGAGCGGCACTATCACCACCTCCGCCGGGCAGATCGCCATCACCGCGCTCGTGCACAACGACCGCTCGGTGCTGATGGTGCGGGTGGCGCCGAGCGAGGGTGAGCGGGCCGCGACGTGGGACTTCCACCCCGACAAGGCGATCAGCCCGCGGATGCGCACCAACCCGATCCCCGACTACGTCCCCAACCCCGACCCCGAGGTGCGCCCGGGCGTCGTCGTCCAGCCCCTGCTGGCGGGTGGCCAGCACGTGACCGCCTACGAAGAACTGGTCCGGGATGAGGACCGCTGGCTCTACGCCACCGTGGCGCACTCCCACCCCGGCAGGACCGCGGAGAGCGCGGCGGTGGCGGCCATCGCCGGAGCGCGCCGCCGCCCGCCGAGCCGGCTGGTGAAGTCCCACCGCGAATGGTGGAACGCCTACTACCCAAAGAGCTTCGTCTCCTTGCCCGACCAGCGGCTGCAGAGCTTTTACTGGATCCAGCTCTACAAGCTCGCCGCCGCGACCAGGGCCGACGCACCGGTCATGGCCACCAGCGGGCCCTGGCTCCAGCCGACCGGCTGGCCCGCGGTCTGGTGGAACCTCAACGTCCAGCTCGAATACTGGCCGATCTACGGCTCCAACCACCTGGAGCTCGACGCGGTCACCCGGACCCTGGACGAGAACCGGCAGAACCTCATCGACAGCGTGCCGGCCGAGTATCGCCACGACTCCGCGGGGATCACCCGCGCCACCGACCGGTTCTGCCGCGTCGGCCAGATCCGCAGGCCGGGCGAGCGCGATCCCGAGATCGGAAACCTGACGTGGGCGCTGCACAACGTGTGGCTCACCTACCGGCACACGATGGACGACGACCTGCTGCGCGACGTGCTCTTCCCGCTCCTGCGCCGCGCGATCAACTTCTACCTGCACTTCCTCGCGCCCGGCCCGGACGGCAGGCTGCACCTGCCGCCGACCTTCTCTCCCGAGTACGGCGGAAGCGCCCCCGACTGCAACTATGACCTCGCGCTGATCAGATGGGGCTGCCGGACCCTGTTGGAGGCCGCCGACCGCCTGGACATCGACGACCCGCTCAAGGCGCGCTGGCGGCAGGTGCTCACCGGCCTGACCGACTACCCGGTCGACCAGAACGGCTTCATGATCGGAGCGGGAGTCCCGTTCGCCAAGTCGCACCGGCACTACTCGCACATGCTCTCGGTCTACCCGCTCTACCTGGTCACCTGGGAACAGCCGGAGCGACGCGAGCTGATCGAGAAGTCGCTCAACCACTGGATCGGCTTCACCGGCGCCCTGCAGGGCTACAGCTTCACCGGCGCGGCCTCGATCGCCGCGCAGATGGGCCGCGGCGACCAGGCCCTGCGCTACCTGAAGGACCTGATGCGCCAGGGCTTCATCAAGGCGAACACCATGTACCTGGAAGGCGGCGGTCCCGTCATCGAGACGCCGCTGTCGGCCGCGCAGTCGATGCACGACATGCTGGTGCAGAGCTGGGGTGGCCTGATCCGGGTGTTCCCCGCCCTCCCGGCGTCCTGGGCCGACGTCACGGTCCACGACTTCCGCACCGAAGGCGCGTTCCTCGTCTCGGCGGTACGGCGCGGCGGCGCCACGCGCTGGATCCGCGTCCGCAGCCTCGCCGGAGAACCGTGCCGGGTAAGGCACGGCATCACCGGGAAGATCACCGTGCGCGGCGCAACGTGGCGCGACCTCGGCACAGGCGTCGTCGAGCTGGACCTGGCCGCGGACGCGGAGGCGTTCATCCTCGCGGAGGGCGTCACCAGGCCGGTGATCGAGCCGGTGGAGATCTCGGTCCCCGGCGCCGCGTGGGGACTGCCGCCGATCCAGCCGCCCGGCGAGACCACGCCCGTGGACCTGTCCGCCCACTTCGACAACGACGGCGTGTCCACGCACGAGAACATGGCCGACGGCGACTTCGACGGGACGGGACGGACCTACCCCGCCGAGGAGCTGCCGCCCGCCGGGCCGTACCTCCATCAGGGCGTGAGCTTCCTGATCCCCTCGTTCGCCGACGGCGCGCACAACAATCTCACCGCGCGCGGGCAGGTGATCGCCGTGCCTCCGGGCCGGTACGCCAGGCTCCGCCTGGTCGGGGCCTGCGCGTACGGCAGCCTCGACACCAAGCTGATCGCCACGTACGCCGACGGCTCGACGGCCGAGCTGCCCTTCGTCATGAGCGACTGGGCGGGGCAGCCGGCCGCCGGAGGCAGCGAGGTCACCCGGTGCACGCACCGGCACGGCAAGGCGGGTCCCGACGCGCTCAAGGTCGCTCTCTTCGAGGTCCCGATCGCCCTGGACCCGGCCAGGGAGCTGCGCTCGATCACCATGCCCGTCCGCGTCAAGCCCCAGCTGCACGTCTTCGCCCTGTCGGTGGAGAAGAGCCGTTGATGAAGGTGACCCGCCGTACCTTCCTGACCACGGTCGCCAGCGCGTCCGGCCTGGCCGCCCTGGGCCTGCCCGCGCCCGCGCGAGCCGACGACGCCTTCGATGCCTTCGACGCCTTCGATACCTTCGATGCCTTCGACGCGGCGAGACTGCGCTGGACCGGCATGATCGCGGGCGGCGAGTTCGATCCGCGTGACCCGGATCTCGCCGCCAAGGTGGCCGCGGCCGACTCCGCGGCCGCCGCCCTGCACGCCGCGCTCCGGCCGGACCCGGCCAGGAAGAGCCTCTGGGACAACCTGCCGCTCGGCGATCCGCGAACCGGCAACTTCCAGCCGGGCCTACGGGCAGATCCGCACGCTGGCGCTGGGCTGGGCGACGCCGGGCACCCGGATGCACCGCGACCCCGCCTTCGCGGGCGAGGTGGTGAACGCCCTGGACTTCCTGTACGAGCACGCCTACAACGAGCGGCTGGAACGGCAGAACAGCAACTGGTTCTGGTGGGAGATCGGGGTACCGCGCTCGCTGACCGATGCCTGCGCCCTGCTGTACGAGGCGATTCCCGCCGGGCGGCTGGAGAGGTGGTTCCGGCCGCTGCTGCGCTGGTGTCCGGACGCCGACCATCGCATCAGCAACCCGGCGACCACCGAGACCGGCGCGAACCGCACCAACAAGGCCATGGCCGTCGCCAAGCGCGGCGTGCTCACCAGAGACGCCGCCGCCATCGAGCTGGCCAGGGACGCGATCTCCGACAAGCTCGGCGGCGGCCGGTGGAGCCTGCTGAAGCTGACGTAGGGGCCGCGCGACGGCTTCTACCGCGACGGCTCGTTCATCCAGCACGAGTTCTACCCCTACACCGGCGCCTACGGCACCGACCACCTCGACGGCGTCGCCCGGCTGATCACGCTCTACGCGGGTTCGCCGTGGGACATCACCGACCCCGAGGTGATCAACGTCTTCGACATCGTCGACCGCTCGTTCGTCCCCGTCATGTACGACGGCCTGATGATGGACACGGTCCGCGGCCGGCAGATCAGCGTCCAGGGCTGGCGCGACACGCACGCCGGGCAGAAAGCGCTCGAGGGGATCCTGATCCTCCTGGACGGCGCGCCCTCCACCTACGCCGAACGCTGGCGGCCGATCATCAAGGGCTGGGTCAGCCGCAACATCGTCCATCCGTTCCTGGCTCGCGCGGGCCTGCCCGCCGTACGGCAGGCGAAGGCGATCCTCACCGACGCCGGCGTGCCGATCGGGCCGCGCACCTCGGGCACGTTCGTCTTCGCCGACATGGACCGGGTCGTACATCGGCGGCCAACGTGGGCGTACGCGATCTCGATGTCCTCGGCGCGGATCGGCGCGGCCGAGGGGATCAACCTGGAGAACCTGCACGGTTGGTACATCGCGACGGCATGACCTACCTCTACACCGAGGACCTCGCGCACTGGAACGACGATCTCTGGCCGACCATCGACCCCTACCGGATGCCGGGCACCACGGTCGACACCCGGCGGCGCGCGGACATCCCCCATGGCAGGAACTACCTGCCTTCCACCACGTGGGTCGGCGGGGCGGCGCGCGACGGTCTCTGCGCGGCGGGCATGGACCTGGCAGTCGACGGCTCGACGCTGCGCGCCAGGAAGTCGTGGTTCCTGCTCGACGACTCGGTGATCGCGCTCGGCGCGGGGATCGGCTCCACCGCCGCGCAGGCTCTCCGCTGCGGGCGGCTGCACCTGCACGCCGCCAACTTCTGGCAGGCGGGCGCGGTCGAGAACGGCGACCCGACCGTGAGCCTCGACAAGCGCGCGATCACCGTCGACGTGGACGGCTCCCGCGGCCACACCCACGCGGCCGTCCTCCGCCTGGCCAGGCGCCTTCCTCACCCTCGCCCACGGCTTGCGCCGCGAACCGGCGCAAGCCCGGCCGGAAGACGGGGCTGACGAGTGGGTCGGCTAGCGGTGCCCGCCGTTCACGGGAGGGGGGTCCTCGCTCTCCCGCAGGGGGCAGGCGTCCGGCGAGTAGTAGCGGCGCAGCCAGGCGGCCAGCCCGTCGAGGTCCGGCATCAGCGCGCGCTCGTTGATCCCGGCCTGGTCGAGGCGCTCCCGCACCTCGGCCTTGACATCGGGCCGCAGTCGCCAGGCCCACCACAGGTCCGGGTTGTCCCCCAGCCACTGCTCGACCGGGCGGGTCACGTCCGACAGCGCTGACAGCACCGAGGACTGGGTGACGATCCGCTCGTCGAGCGACGGAGGCTCGAAGAACACGAGGAAGGGGTGGTCGGCGCCGAGCTTGTCGAGGCCGTCCAGGTCGGGGGCCGCGCGGGCGAGCATCTCCGTGGTGAACAGCAGCGCGCCCTCGGCGTCGAGCACATCCCGCAGCGGCGCGGGCAGCAGCCGGTGGGCCGCCTCGCAGTCCACCCCGACGAGCAGCGCCTCCTCCTCGGGCCAGGTCGCCGTCGCGAAGTGCAGCGCCACCAGGGGCGAGAACGTCCAGTCCACCAGCCGGGTGGGCAGGCCGTGGTGCTGCCCGAGCGCGAGCCAGTCCCAGATGGTCGAGCCGGGCGCCTGGCGGTGGGCGTACTTGCGGAAGTTGCGGATGAGGTGCCTTTCCACGGCCCGGTAGTCGCCAGTCAGCCGGGCCAGCCCGGACAGCAGCTCGTGCGGCGGCCGGGCCCGGCCGCGGAAGACCACGGTCGAGTGGGAGTAGCCGCCCGCGTGGTGCCCGCGCGGGCCGCTGACCTCGCCGATCAGGTCGTCGAGCTCTCTCCAGGACGAGACCGTACGGATCGCCATGACGGTAACGCTGCCCGCCGGCCGGGCACCCACACGCGCCGGCGGGCCGCGCGGCGCTACTGTTCCTGCAGGACAGACAGGATGTTGCCCGCCGGGTCGGTGAACCAGGCGATGAGCGGGCCGCCCCCGCGGAAGATGCCCCGCTCGTCCGCCTCCAGGTGCGGGTAGCGCTCGAGTCGCACGCCGCGCGCGGTCAGCTCGTCCACGGCCTTCTCGATGTCGTCCACCGGGAAGTTGAGGACCGTGTACGTGGCCGGCTGATGGTCCTCCTTCGGGTAGACCAGGATGTCCCGGCCCCCGGCGATGTGCAGGGTCAGCAGGTCGTACTCCTCCGAGACCTCCAGGCCGAGCGTCTCCCCGTAGAACGCCCTGGCCTCCGAGAGGTCGTCGACGGAGAAGCCGCTGAACGCCCTCGTCGAACCGAACATGATCCCTCCTCGGTCACCGCCCGCTCACATGGCCGCGCGGTGCTCCTCGCTGAGCTGGACGATCTGGACGTAGTTGCCGTCCGGGTCGATCGCGGTGGCGAACAGGCTGCCATCGCGGTCTTCGAGCTCGGCCAGCCACGACACGCCGGTCTGGTTCATCCTCGCCACCACGGCGCGGGCGTCGTCCACGTCGAAGTTGAGGATCACCCGGCCGGGCTCCGGGTTCTTGTCGGAGATGTCGGCCCGCGTGTCGATGATCAGGTAGAACCCGCCGAACTTCAGTACCCGGTAGCCGCCGTCGACCTCGGTGTTCGCCTCGGGGTCGAGCACGGCGGCGTACCACCGGCGCAGCCGCTCGGGGTCGGTGCTGGCGAGCAGCATGCCGTCCAGGCTGGGTCGCTTCATCATGCCTCCAGTGACGCTGTGTGGCGCTGTCACCCGTCATGACTTGGCGGCGAGCGGAAACTCATCGCTCTCGGGCGAGATTTTACCGCCTCTGGCCGCGCTCAGCGGATCCCCGCGCGCAGGGCCTGCTCGCAGGCGAGCAGAAGCGCGCCCGCGCTCCAGGCGTGCGAGAGCGTGAGGTACATGCCCTTCGGCTGGAAGCACGCCGTCTGGTAGTAGCGTTCGGTGATCATGCCGCGGTACGCGTTGAGGTCGCCGTCCGCGGCCGGGAGCAGCTGGCGGAAGCAGGCGAGGGTCTCCAGGGCGCGCTCGGCGTAGTGGCCGTCGCCCAGCGCGGCGGCCAGTTCGAGCAGCTCGGCGGTGCACACCAGCCCGTAGGCGTGCAGGTGCTGGTTGGACGGGGACGCCTGGTCGCCGCCCCGGGTCGCGAAGCCGTACGCGCCGAGCGGGGTCCGCGGCGCGAAACGGACATTGTACGAGTAGCGGAAGGTGAGCGTCCAGTCGGCCGCGCGGCGGGCCAGGTCCAGCCAGCGGGCCTCGCCCGTGCGGCGGTGCAGGGCCATGTACGCGATGACAGCGGCGTAGCCGTCCTCCGAGGTGGGGGCCAGGTCGACGTCCTCCGGCGCGCCGTGGATGAACTCGTCGCGTACGAAGGAGGCGTAGTGGTCACCGGCCCGTTCGGCGGCGGCGAGGTAGCGGCCGTCGCCGTCCAGGTCGTCCGCCTCGGCCAGGGCGGCGACCCAGATCAGGCCGGAGGCTCCGGACCAGGACAGCACCTCGCCGGTGTGGGCGTCGTGCACGGAGCCGAGGTTGCCGTCGGGCCGCTGACGGCGGGCGATCACGTCCAGGTTGGACCGGGCGGCCTCCACCCACGACCGCCGCCCGCCCGGTGCCGGGTGCCGGAGCGGCAGGGCGCGCACGAGGAACAGCGTCGCCTCGCCCAGGGTGCGGGCGTGCAGCCCGTCCTTGAGGTGCGTCCAGCTCTGCGACCAGCCGGTGTCGCGGTACCACGTCCCCCAGAACGTCCCCGACGGGGACAGCTTCGCGCAGACGAAGTCGATGACGCGCTCGGCGGCGGCGACGTGCTCGGGCCGCCCGGCCCGCAGCCCGTGCTCCAGCAGCGCCTCCGCCCAGGGGATGCCGCTCAACCAGCCGACGTGCATGGCCTGCCGGTCGACCCGCTCGCCGTTGGTGCCGGACACCTCACGGTCGAAGCCGACCGTTTCGAGCAGCACCCCCGGCTCCGGGTCGTAGTGCCAGCGGTGGAGCCCGTCGGCGGCGATCCCGGCCGCCGTCTCGACGTCGGCCCACGGCACGACGGGCGCTCCGGCACGGCGCAGGGCGTGGTCCTCGCGCAGCAGCGGCGCGTACGCGTGCCGGTCGGGGGGCAGCGGGCAGGTGGCCACGGCCAGCACGTGCTCCTCGCCCGGCCGCCAGACGTGCGTGGCCGACTCGGGCGGCAGGGGCGCCGCCGAGCCGTAGTAGGTGACCGGGTACTCCTGGTACGGGAACAGCAGCGACACGGTCGCCGTACCGGCGTCGTGGCCGAACGCCAGCCCCGTCGTCCCCAGGGGTGACTCCTCGTCGGCGAGGAGCGCGGCGCCGCCAGCCTCGCCCCACACCATGACCGCCGGCGTCGCCGCCCGGTCCGCCCGGAACCCCCACCGCGAGCTCACCATCTCGGCCGGCCGGTCGGCACCGGCCTCGAAGCGCGGGAACACCCGGCGGCACGCCTCGGGCCTGTTCGCGCCGTAGAAGAGGCCGGGGATCAGCCACCACGGGTCGCGCGCGGCCACCGAACGGCTGACCCGCACGGTCGCCGCGGCGGGCTCCCCGCCGTCGTAGCGGACGCGCAACCGCAGCTCGCGGCGGCCCGACGGCCGCTGATCCGCCCATCGGGCCTCGATCGTGAACGGCCCGCCGCCCTCGACCTCGACGACCACCTCTCCCCCACCGGGCTCGGCCACCACCTTTCGCTCACCGGGCTCGGCCACCCTTCCGCCGCCGACCGTCACAGGGGATCCACGGTGAAGGCGCCCCTGCGGACGTTCATCTCGATCAGGTCCGTCTCCACGGCGGCCAGCGGGTTCTCCAGCGGGACGCGGAACGTGCGGATCTGGCTCGGCCCGAAGTCGGCGGTCAGCCGGACGCCGGCCAGCGCCAGGTCGAGGGAGAGCGTCGCGGCACGCCCGGTGGTCTCCACGGCCCGGACCACGAGATCGCCGGGCAGGTCCTCGTGGCACTTGACCGCGGTCACCATGACCTGCCCCGCCCCGTCGTCCACGAAGCCGCGCGCGGGCGGCAGCGGCCCGTCGTGGAAGGACTCCAGCATCGCCCGCACCGGCGAGCCCAGCAGCGCGGCCCGGCGCGTGAGCCCGGCCGAGCGCCAGTCGCCGCCGTGCGGCACCAGCAGGTAGCGGAACCGCTGGAGCCCCTGGTCCTGGTGGGAGTAGTGGCCCGCCGGGTCGAGCTGCCGGGGATCGTGCCAGGCGTAGACGGGGCTGCGCACGGCGGTGATGCCGATGCTGTGGCTGCGGCCGGGCGTGAGCGGCGAGACGTCGTAGCCGTGCTTGGCGTCGTTGACGACTGCCAGCCCCGCGGGCACCCCGCCTACGGTGCCGGAAAGGTCCACCCACGACTGGGCGGGCTCCTCGGCCCCGTCGATCGGCCGCTCCAGGTGGCCGAACGGGATCTCGTACGTGGCGACCGGGCACTCGACGGCGACCGGGAACCTCAGCTTCATCAGGTGGGCCCGCTCGCGCCAGTCGAGGGTGACCCGCACCTCCACCGCGTCGTCGTCCTCGCCGAGCAGGAACTCCTCGGTCATCGTGGAGCGGCCCCACGCCCGCTCGACGCGGAGGCGGGCGCGCAGGGGGCCGCTCTCGCGCAGGACGACGGCCGTGGTCGTCATCGGCTCGCCGGGCCAGTCGTAGGAGACGACGCGGTGCCCCCAGGTGTCGGTCGGGTCGGCGCAGATTTGCGTGTGCTCGCCCATCGCGCCCGCCACCAGGTCGGCGCCGGTGCGCTTGTCCAGCAGGCCGGTCAGCCAGCCTGTGACGGGGTCGATCTCCACGCGCAGCACGTCGTTCTCCATGCGGAACGTGCCGGCCGGGCCGCTCGCCGTCGCCGACAGCCGGCTCGCCCGCCTGGCCGGCGGCCCCGGCCGCATGCGGTAGAGGCGGTAGCCGAGCGCGGGCACCTCGGCCCGGAAGACCGTGGCGCCACGCCGCCGGTCGTCGGTGGTGGCGACGGACTGGGTGGGCTGGGAGGGCACGTCGCCGCCGTCCGCGTCCACGACGTGCACGCCGCCGGGCGCCAGGCCGTACTGCATCTCGACGTGGGTGGCGACCGGCCACGGATGCGGGTTGAAGACGATCACAGGGGAGGTGCCCGGCTCCTCGGGGATCCGGACGTCGCGGGCGATGACGTTGTGCGCCCGCGCGATGATCCGCTTGGAGATCGCCACCGCCTCGCCGAGCTGGTCGCGCGCGTCGTCGTAGGCGGGCTCGATGGCCGATCCGGGCAGCACGTCGTGGAACTGGTTGAACAGCACCTGCTTCCAGGCGCGTTCGAGCTCGGCGCGGGCGTCGTGGCCCGCCATCGCGGCCCACCGCTCGGCCGACAGGACGGCCGCCTGCGCGCGGCGCTGCCAGGCCTTGACGCCGGAGTGCGAGGAGTAGCAGCCCGCCGCGTGGTGCTGCAGGTCGTCGCGCCACACCGGGAGCCCGGCCAGGCCGCTCTCGCCGAGGCGCTTGCCCACCTCGTCGAAGTAGCGGCGCGGTGACGACATGACGAGCTCGCCGTACGTGCCCATCCGGTCGTAGCGGTGGATGGAGTCGATGTTGGCCCTGGTGGGGCCGCCGCCGTGGTTGCCCACACCGTAGAAGACCATCAGCTCGCCGAGGGAGCGGTCGAGCTGGCCGAGCGCCTTCTCGGCCTGCCCGGCCACCTCGCCCGGCGGGCTGCAGTACTCGAACGGGATGCGGTAGGCCAGCACGCGGCTGCCGTCGGGCGCCTCCCACCAGAACAAGGTGCCGGGCAGCTCGCTCTCGTGCGGTCCGGGCCGCAGGAAACAGTAGGAGTCCATGCCCTGCCCGCGCAGGATGGCCGGGAGCATGGCGTGGTGGCCGAACGGGTCGACGTTCATGCCGACGGTGGCGGTGACGCCGAACTTCTCCTTGAGGTAGCGCTGGCCGTACAGGCCCTGGCGGACGAACGACTCGCCGGAGGGCATGTTGCAGTCGGGCTCGACCCACCAGCCGCCGGTCAGCGCCCAGCGGCCCTCGGCGACGCGCTCCTTGATCCGGGCGCACAGCTCGGGGTCCGACTCCTCCACCCACGCGAGGAGCACGACCTGGTCGCAGGTGAAGACGAAGTCGGGGTACTCCTCCATGCGGTGGATGGCCGACCAGAACGTCGCCCGCGCCTCCTGGTAGCCCTCCTGCCACGGCCACAGCCACACGGGGTCGAGGTGGGCGTTCCCGATCATGTGCAGGGTCCTGGCGGGCGCGGCGGCCGGGCGCGGCGCCCTCGGGAGCCCGGGCGGCTGCGGGCCGGACG